>DATFHG010000177.1:0-24601 GCA_035248725.1 Gemmatimonadaceae bacterium
GAGACAGACTCGACCGGCACCGTTCGCGTGCGGTGGACGATGGGTCGGTCCGCCGGTGAATACTCGCTGGCGCCGCATGTGGATGGCGTGAAGAAGTTGCTCAAGCTCACCGCGCATGCCGCGCCTGCCGCGCCCGCGAACCTCTCATTCGAGGATGCGCCGGCGGAGAAAGGCGCGCGGTCGCAGACGAAGAAGCTTGTCGCCGTGGTGACCGACATCTACGGCAATCCGGTGCCCGACGCCGCAATCACGCTGAGCGTGAAGGCAGGGATGGTCTCCCCCGCCCGCGCGATCACCGATGCGCGCGGACGCGTCGCGGTGCGCTGGCTGCTCGGCGGCACTGGCGAACAGACGCTGCGCGGCGTCGTCCGCGGCAGCGATGTGACCGGCGCGTACACCACGAATACGCCGGCAACGAAACCCGCTACCAAGAAACGCAGCTGACATGCGACTGAGCACAATCGCCGCCGCCTCCCTTCTGACGGCGGCATCGAGCGCGTCCATCGCCCAGCGGGCCCCGGCCGACACCAATTGGCGTCGCGGCGGCGTCTGCTATGAGATCTTCGTGCGCTCGTTCTACGACAGCAACGGCGACGGCATCGGGGACCTCGACGGACTGACGCAGAAGCTGGATTACGTATCGCGCCTCGGTGCGCGCTGCGTGTGGCTGATGCCGGTGGCCGAGTCGCCCAGCTATCACGGCTACGACGTCTCGAACTACTACAAGGTGGAGCCCGACTACGGCACGAACGAAGACTTCCGGCGCTTCGTGACCGAAGCCCATCGTCGGGGCATCAAGGTGCTCGTGGACATGGTGCTCAACCATGCGTCGAGCGAGCATCCGTACTTCCAGGCGGCGCTGCGCGACACGGCATCTCCGTATCGGAGCTGGTTCCGCTTCTCCAGCGTGAAGCCGGAACAGAAGGGACCATGGGGACAGGAGGTGTGGCACAAGTCTCCCGTGCGCGACGAGTACTACTACGGCGTTTTCTGGAGCGGAATGCCGGACCTGAACTACGATACGCCGGCGGTGCGCGAGGAAGCGCGCAAGGTGGCGCGCTTCTGGGTCGACTCGATGGGCGTCGATGGATTTCGACTCGACGCGGTGCCGTACCTTGTGGAGGACAGCACCGGCCTGGCGGGGACGAAAGGCACGCACGACGTGCTGCGCGAGTACGGCAGCTACGTCCGCTCCATCGCGCCGCGTTCGTTCACGGTCGGAGAAGTGTGGGACAGTGTCGGCGCGATGCTGCCGTATTATCCGGATCAACTGGACTCGTATTTCGCATTCGAGCTGTCGGACGCGCTCATCAACGCCGTCCGGTCGGGCATCGCGCGCGGAATGCTCGACGGCTATGTGCGATTGCAGGACACGATGCCGGCCACACGGTGGTCGCCGTTCCTCCGGAATCACGACCAGACGCGAACGATGACGGAGCTGAAGGGCGACGTCGCGAAAGCAAAGCTCGCCGCCACGCTCCTGCTCACCCTTCCCGGCGTGCCTTTCGTGTACTACGGCGAGGAGATCGGCATGACGGGCGACAAGCCCGACGAGCGCCTGCGCACGCCAATGCAGTGGTCCGCGACATCGGCGGGGTTTACTCGCGGGAAACCCTGGGAGGCGGAGCAGGCCGATACCCTCACGGTGAACGTGCAGGCCGAAGAGGACAGTCCCACCTCCTTGCTCAACCTGTACCGCCGCCTCATTCCCTTGCGCGCGCAGAACGAGGCGTTGGCGGACGGCAGAGTCATCCCGCTGACGGCGACGTCCGACGCGGTGGTGGCCTACGTGCGCCGTTCACCCCGACGCGCTGTGATCGTCATCGCCAATCTGGGCGACGAGCCCGCGTCCGCGGTGATGGTGTCAGGACCGGCGCGTACGCTGCCGTCCGGGAGCTACTCCGCGCCCTCGCTTCTCAGCGCGCAGGCCGCGCGGATCCTGATGGTGGGACGCGACGGTGCGATCAGATCGTGGCTGCCGTTTGGCCAGATCGGGCCGAAGCAGGCATACGTCCTGGAGCTCGTACCCGAGCACTAGCCGTCTATCCCCTGATGATCCGGCTGATGCGTTTGATCCGGACCATCAGCTGCGATCCCGATCCTTGCACGCTGAATGCGCCAGGATCCGACAGGCCGGTGCTCGGCACCGGTTGCGCGGAATCCTGAATCGTGAAGGGCTCCTCCTCGTCGGCACGCAGCACCGCACCAACCGGCACGTCACGGACGCCGACGTCCTTCACGAACACGACGCAGATCGCCGCCACGATCAGGCAGACACCGCCGATCATCACGACGTACAGGGGCGCATTGGGGTTGTCCGCGCCGAACGCCGACCGGATCAACGGACCGAAGGCGAGCGACGCGATGATCTCGGGGATCACGATGAAGAAGTTGAACACGCCCATGTAGACGCCCATGCGGTGCGGCGGTAGCGCGGTGGAGAGAATCGCGTACGGCATCGAGAGAATCGCAGCCCACGCGATGCCGACACCGACCATGCTGAACAGCAGCAGGTACTTGTCATGGATGGCATACACGGACAGCAGACCTGCCGCACCACACAGCAGCGCGACGCCGTGCACGGTCTTGCGCGACGTCGCCGCCGCGAGGCGCGGGAGGGCGAGCGCCACGATGAAACAGGTGATCGAATAGAACGCGAAGGCGAACCCGCCCCATTCGATGCCCCGCGTGTACGTTGCCGACGTCGCATCGACCGCGCCGAACACATGACGCGCCGTCGCCGGCACGAAGAACAGCCACATGCAGAACAGACCGAGCCATGTGAACAGCTGCACTACGGCCAGCTGGCGCATGGTGGCGGGCATCTCGCGAATGGATTCGACGATCTCGCTCACGAGCGGGCCGAGACCGCGCCTTCCCTTCTTCGCGCGCTCGAATGCCGCAGGATCCTCGGGTGGAAATTCCGACGTCGTGAACACGGTCCAGAGCACGGCCGCGAGGAACACCACCGCCCCGATCTGAAAGGAGTACCGTACCGAGTGCGGCACACCGCTGGCCGTGCTGCCACTGACTCCCATGGCGCTCAGCAGGAACGGCAGTGCATTCGCCATGCTCGCGCCAACGCCGATGAAGAACGACTGCATCACGAAGCCGGCCGTGCGTTGCGAGACGTCCAGCTTGTCCGCGACGAACGCGCGGAAGGGCTCCATCGAGATGTTGATCGACGCGTCGAGGATCCAGAGCAGCGTGGCCGCCATCCACAGCGCGCTCGACGTCGGCATGAGGAAGAGCGCGACCGAGGCGAGGATCGACCCGGTGAGGAAGTACGGGCGCCTGCGTCCCAACGGCCCCCAGGTTCGGTCGCTGAGCGCGCCGACGATGGGTTGGACGACGAGGCCCGATACCGGCGCCGCGAGCCAGAGGAGTGGCACAGCGTCGGGCTTCGCCCCGAGCTTCTCGTACACGGCGGACATGTTCGCCAGCTGCAGCCCCCAGCCGAACTGAATGCCGAGGAACCCGAAGCTCATGTTGAACATCTGACCGAAGGTCAGACGTGGTTTGCGAGCAGGCATTTAGTACTCCCTCATCTGATCTGCGCCAGCAAGGCGAGCGCGACGCCGTTCGTCCACCCGAATCCGTCCTGCGTGTCGTACTCGCCGCCACCGGCGCGCTTGCTGAGATCCATCACGTCGTACTTCTCGACCATCCGTCCGGTGGCGCGGTAGGTGCGCTCGTTCAACGCGAGCCACCGGGAACGGGCCTCGTCGGCCAGGTCCGCGCGGCCATAGCGTCGCACGCCTTCGATGGTGAGCCACTCGAGCGGTGGCCAACCGTTCGGCGCGTCCCACTGCTGGCCGGAGCGGAACAGCGTGGTGACGAACCCGCCGGGCTTGAGGAAGTCGCGCTCCAGGCGCGCCGCGGTCGCGCGTCCTTCTTCCGGCGTTGCGAGCCCGAAGTACAGCGGCGCCGCCGCGGCGAGCGACGGACGATCTCTGACGCGCTCACCCGATGCCCAACGCACGTCGTAGAAAAAGCCGCTGTCCGGGTCAAAGGCGGCGGCCAGCAACGCGCGCTTCCGCGCTTCGGCCGCGTCCTCGAACCGCGCGGCGACGTCGGCATCACCAGCCTGGTGCCGGAACCGGCGCAGCGCGGCGATGGTGCGTTCGCTGTTGTAGAGCAGGCTGTTCAGGTCCACCGGCACGAGCGCCGTGGTCTCGAGCGATCGCAGGTCGAGCGTGTCACGCATCCAGCGCGTGGAGAAATCCATGCCGCTCTCCGCCGCCGCACGAGCGTTGCGATAGAACAGCGCGCGCTGGGGCGCCGGCAGTGTCACTCCCAGCTGATGATCCGGACGATACGCCTCCGGACGCGGATCGTCGCGGTCGTCCCAATACCTGTTGAGCAGCGCGCCGTTCGGCAGCCGCGCCACCCGGCGATACGCCTGGCCCGCCTGGACGCGCTCGGCGCCATCCATCCAGAACGCATGCTCGGCTTCCAGCGCATCGAGATACGCGAGCACTCGCGCGGTATCCGTCGCGCGCGCATACAGTCCGACCATCGCGGCGAAGTACGGCGGCTGGCTGCGGCTCAGGTAGTACGTGCGATTGCCGTTCGGGATGTGGCCGACCGTGTGGATCAGAAACGCGAAGTTGTCGAGCATGTGCCCGACAAGATCGGTGCGCCCACTCTGCACGAGGCCGAGCATCGTGAAATACGAGTCCCAGTAGTAGACCTCGCGGAAGCGCCCGCCCGGGACGACGTACGGGTTCGGCAGCGGAATCAGCGACGATCGGGGATCGGCGACGTCCGCGTTGCGCGTGAGCACAGGCCAGAGCGCACGGATGTGTTCCGCCATGGACTGCGTCGTATCGGATCGGAAGTCACCTCCGACCGGTCTGGGGATCTCGAAATTCTGACGGACAAACTGCTCGAGGTTGAATTCGGTGGCCGACTGCGTGGCCGCGTACCGCGCGACGACCGACGCCGGAGAGTCGATCGGGCGCGCGTCCACGAACGTCTTCGAGTCGGGAAACATGGACGAGAGCTGGACGTCGGCGAACAACTTGCCGAGGTCGCGAGAAGGTTCGTAACGGCCATCTGTCGCGGCACTCGTGGCGATGGTCGCGGGACGGCAGGCGGCAAGTACGACACAAGCCAAAGCCGTTAACCACGGAGGGCACGGAGAGTGCCTTCTGTGGTTAACAGGTGTTCTCTTTGTCATCATCTGAAGATGATCCAGAGGATGCCGATCGTCGCCGCCAGAACCACCGACAACACCATGTTCACGCTTCGGCTGCGCGAGGTTTCGTCGCTCACGGCCGCTTTGTTCGCCGTGTGATAGGTCAGGTCCGCGATATTCTCGGGTGCCGGCGCACGCGTGGCATAGCTGGCCGCAAAGAGCAGCAGCGTGCAGAACACGAAGAGCAGCGCCGCGAAGTGCAGGAAGTTCATCGTTGCGTACCAGTGCCAGAATCCCGTCGCGGCGAGATGACTCTTGTTGAGCTCGAGGATGAGCCGCAGCGCGCCCAGGATGAGTCCCGGAATCAGCGCCCACATCGCGCCCGTTCCGTTGAGCCGCGTGCTCAGCACGCCGAACAGGAAGCAGGCCGCGATCGGCGGCGCGATGTAGCCCTGCACGCTCTGCAGGTACAGATACAGCTGCGGCGAGATGTACTTCATGAACGGAATCCAGGCGAGACCGGCGCCGATCAGGATGATCGTCGAGATGCGTCCCACCTGAACGAGCTTCGCCTCACTCGCGTCCGGGCGCATCTTCCGGTACACATCCCACGTGAGCAGCGTCGAACACGAGTTGTACGCCGCGGCGAGAGAGCTCATGAGCGCCGCCAGCATGCCGGCGAGCACGAGACCCTTGAACCCCGCCGGGAGCAGCCGCGTGACGAGCGTGGGATAGGCCGTGTCGGCCGCGCCGTTGCGCACGTCGGCATACAGAGCAGCGGCGATCATGCCCGGCACGATGAAGATGAACACCGGGAGGATCTTCAGAAATCCGGCGAACACCGTGCCGCGCCGCGCGTCCGATATGCCCTTCGCCGCCAGGACGCGCTGCACGATGTGCTGGTCGGTACACCAGTACCACACGCCGAGGATCGGTGCGCCGAAAATGACACCGGTCCACGGAAAATCGGGATGGCTCACCGGCTTCCACATCGAGAAGAAGTCCGCCGGCAGCCGCTCGTGCAGGCCGGACCATCCGCCCACGTTGTGCAGGCCGATGAACATCAGCGCGGCAGAACCGACGATCAGGATGATGGCCTGCATCACTTCGGTATAGATCACGGCGCGGAGTCCACCGAAGATCGTGTACAGACCCGTGATGACGATGAGCACGGCCGCGCTCGTGTAGAAATCGAGTCCGGTCACCGCGCGGACCACGACGCCGCCCGCGAACAGCGTGACGCTGATCTTGGTGAGGACGTACCCGATCACGGACACCCAGCTGAAGTACCAGCGCGCCGCCGAGTTGTACCGACGCTCGAGGAATTCGGGCATCGTATACACGCCGCTGCGCAGGTAGAACGGCACGAACAGCCAGCCGAGCAGCAGCAGCATGAAGCAGGCGAGCCACTCGAAGTGTCCGACGGCCATGCCGCTCGCCGCGCCCGTGCCGGCGAGGCCGACGAGGTGCTCGCTCCCGATGTTGGACGCGAACAGGCTCGCGCCCACCGCGAACCAACCCACATCGCGCCCCGCGAGGAAATAGTCGGAGCTGACCTTTTTCTCGCGCCGCGCGGCCCACCAACCGATGCCGAGCAGGATGAGGAAATACCCGGCGATCACCAGCAGGTCGAACGCGTGCAGGTTGTTCATAGGGCAGGAGGCGGGAGGCGGGACAGCTAACGGCGGCGGAGGACCTTCACACTGTCGTTGTTGCGGGCGATCACGATCAGGTAGCCAGTGGCGGTCCGGACACGAGCCATGTGCCGGACCTGGCCGTCCACGTCGATGCCACTTTGCTGTATTTCCACGGGGGCGAAGTTGCCGCCTGAAGCGCCGCGGAGCAACAGTCCGTAGCTGGCGTCCATCCGGCCGATCACCGGCGCCACGCCAAAGAGGTTGCCCGCGACGATCAGGTCAGGCACGCCGTCCCCGTCTACGTCTCCCGCCAGGGCGGCGTTGATCGGCGCGAGCTGCGCCAGCGCGGGAAGCTCGCGCATACGGAATGCACCCCCGGTATTCAGCGCGACGACGCTGGCCAGCGTCGTGTCGCCGGACACCACGCGCATGGAGTTGAGTCCCGCATTGCCAAGCACCAGATCCGTGCGTCCGTCACCGTTCACATCGGCGGCGGCGACGCTGCTCCACCATCCAACGGACCGGCCGAATCCCGTGTCTCGGGTGCGATCCACCAGCTTTCCGCCTTCCTGATGAAAGACGCGAACGGCCATCCACTCCCCGACCACCACGAGGTCGAGCCTCCCGTCGCCGTCATAATCCAGCCACACGCACCCGGTCACCATGCCCGCGGACGACAGACCGCGCGCCAGCGAATCGGCCACGTCGTGAAAGTGTCCGTGTCCGTCGTTGACCAGCAGATAGCTGCGAGGCGCAACGCCGTAGTGTCGCGCCACCGCGCGACGTCCGACGAAGACGTCAGGATGTCCGTCGCCGTTGAAGTCGCCGGCCGCGACGCACGATCCACTCTCGCGCATCGTGGGAAGCGCGGCGGTATCGCGGACGAAGCCGCCGCGGCCATCGTTGAGATACAGTCTGTCCTGGAGCGGCCGGTCGTCGTCCGCGAACTCGTTTCCGCCGCTCACCACGTACAGATCGGGATGGCCGTCGCCGTTGGCGTCGAAGAAGGTGGCGTCCACGTCCTCGCTGAGGCTGTCATTCGCGATCGCGGGCGTCGCGCGCAACGAGAAGGTGCCGCCGTGCTGCTGCACGAACAGCGCGCCACGCTTCCATTTCGCTCCGCCGACGTACACGTCATCCAGGCCGTCGCCATCCACGTCCGCGACCGCGAGTGCCGGACCCTCGGCGGACAGGACGTGCGGAATCTCGGGCTCGCGGGTGAAGTCGACGAAGTCGTTCTCCTGATGACGATAGGTGAGGCCGACCTCGGCGGTCACGTCGTAGAAGAGTGACGGCGACGCTTCGGCGCGCCACCGGGCCGTGGCCTGACTTTCGTCCAGCGCCACCATGCGATCGCTCGCCACGTGCGTGAGGGTCTGCATGCGACGGTCGGGCCAGATCACGCTGAGGGTGTCGACGCCAACGTGCGACCCAAGGCCGAAATGCAGCCGCGGATCGACGGACGACTGGAATCCACGCGTGGGCTGCTGTTCTACGACCTGGCGGTCGCCCCCGACGCTCAGGATGACTTTCGCGCCGATGCCGGCGCTGTTGCCCTTCGTGCCCCGCAGCTGAACGGTGAGGTAATGTGCGCCCGCACGTCGATTCGCATAGATCGCGGCCGGCGCGTTGATGCGGTTCACCACGAGATCGAGGCGGCCACTGTTGGTGAGGTCGACGTACGCGGCGCCATTCGAGAATCCCTCCTGCGCCAGACCCCAGGCGGCGGCGACGTCGCGGAAACGCAGATTGCCTTCGTTGCGAAAGGCGTGATTGGGGATGGCGACGTGCGGCATGCGACGGAGCAGCGCCATCATCGTCGTGGTATCGTTGCGCGACAACGCCGTCTGGATGGCCGGGTTGCTGACGTACGCGATGTACGAACGATCGTTCGGTCGCCGGTAGATGCCGCTGGTCACGAACACGTCCTTGCGGCCGTCGTTGTCGTAATCGGCCAGCAGCGGTGCCCAGCTCCAATCCGTGGCCGCGACGCCGGCGTACGGCGCGATGTCGCTGAAGCGCAGCGCCCCTCGGTTGAGCAACAGCGTGTTGCGCGAGAACTGCGGGTGGTAGCCGGCCGCCAACCGTCGCGCGTACAGCTCCCACGACTCGAAGCTCACGGACGAATCGCGGATCGCAGCGCGATCCGACAGCATGTCCGCGACGAAGACGTCGCTGCGGAGATCGTTGTTCACGTCAGCGGCGTCCACGCCCATCGAGTACTGGCTGGTGTGTCCGGTGGCCGTCGTAATCGAGTCGCGGAAGGTGCCGTCGCAGTTGTTGACGTACAGGTAGTCGTTTTCCTGGAAGTCGTTGGCGACATACAGGTCGGGGCAACCGTCGACGTTGAAGTCGCTGGACACGACGCCGAGCCCGTAGTCGATACCCGCGTGAATGCCCGCCCGGGCGCTGACGTCGGTGAAGTGACCTCCATCGTTGCGATACAGGCGATCCGACACGCGCGGATTGCGCGTGGCCTCCGCGGCTCCCTGCGCCACCAACGCACGCTCCCCATGCGTGGAGTTGTTCAGGAGGTACATGTCCAGGTCGCCGTCGCCATCGTAGTCGAAGAACAGCGCCTGCGTCGCGTAGCCTTCGAAGTCGAGGCCATACTGCGCGGTACGGTCGGTGAACGTGCCGTCCCCGTTGTTGATGTAGAGGACGTTGTGCCCCCGCATCGTCAGGTAGTTCACGGCGCAGACGTAGATGTCCACGAACCCGTCGCCATTCACGTCCGCCATCGTCACGCCTGTCTTCCACCCCGGCGGACCGGCCACGCCCGCCCTCGCAGTCACGTCCTCGAAGCGATAGTTGCCGCGATTGATGTACAGATGGTTCGCGCCGAGGTTCGAGGAGAAATAGAGGTCCTGGAGGCCGTCGTTGTTCACGTCGCCCACCGCAACGCCGCCGCCGTTGTAGTAGTAGAGGAAGTTCACGATGTTGAACTCCGGCGTCTCCGGAACGAAGTTCACGAACGTGACACCGGTGCGCGCCGAGTCGAGGAGCTCGAACAGCGGCGGCGGCGCGGGCTGTTGCTCCTGACAGGCGGTGGCAAGCAGCCCTCCCAACGCCAGGGCCGCGTACAGCTTCATCCGGATCAATCCGGATGCGTCCGGATGCTGTCGTCCGTGGCCCGTGGACAACGATCTGCCCTTAGCGAGCGGGATGGATGTAGATCGCCTGTCCGCCGCCCGGCGCGAGCTTCACCGTCAGTGTCGTCGCTGACGTCACGCTGCGCTTCGAGATCGCCACCGGCAGGGGGTTCGAGAGCCAGTTCGCGCCGGGGCCGTCCGCATAGATCTCCGCGACATACGAGCGCCCCCTGTCCAGAAACGACAGCGGCACGTCGATCGTGCGGGCATTTTCATCGGTGATGGCGCCAATGAACCAGTTCCGCGTACCCCGCGCCTTGCGCGCGACCGCGACGTAGTCGCCAATCTCGCCGGAGAGCACGCGCGACGTGTCCCAATCCACGGCGACGTCGCGGATGAATTGGAAGGCGGGCTTGTGGTCGTAGTTCTCCGGCAGATCGGCTGCCATCTGCAGCGGCGAGTAGAGCACCACATACAGCGCGAGCTGCTTGGCGAGCGTCGTCCGCACGCGCGGCGCTTCGGGCGGACGCGGACCCCCCTCCGCGCTCGCAAGCATGATGTCGAAGATGCCCGGCGTGAAATCCATCGGGCCGGCGAGCATGCGGGTGAAGAAGAGATTCGTCTCGTGCTCCGGCGGGTTGCCGCCGTCGCCGCTCCACGCGTTGTACTCCTGCCCCCGCGCGCCCTCGCGCGACATCATGTTCGGCCAGGTGCGCCGTTCGCCGGTGTCGTGGATCGGCTCGTGCGCGTCGACCATGATGCCGTACTTGGCCGCTTCCTCGATCACGTGGCGATAGTGCCGCACCATGAACTGACTCCAATGGTCGTGGCCACCGTCCACCGTATCCGTCACGTACCCGGTCTTGATCGCGTCGATGCCGAGCGAGTGATACAGCGCGTACGCGCTGTCCATCTGCCGCTCGTAGTTCGTGATGCCGCCCGACGTCTCGTTGTGCGCGATCAGCTTCACACCCTTCGACCGCGCATACGCAGCGAGGCCCTTCAGGTCGTAATCGGGATACGGCTGCGTGAACGAGAAGGCGTTGCGGTTCGCGATCCAGTTGCCATCCCATCCCACGTTCCACCCTTCGACCAGCACGCCGCCGAGCCCATTCGCCGCCGCGAAATCGATGTAGCGCTTCGTGTTCTCCGTCGTCGCGCCATGCTTCGGCCCCGACGACCACGTGTACTTGTTGATGTGCATCCCCCACCAGATCCCGACGTACTTCATCGGTTTGATCCAGTCGGTGCTCGCGAGGACACTCGGCGGGTTCAGGTTCAGACCGAGCACGGACGGCGCGAGGTCGTTGATGCGGTCGGCGATCTGGATCGTGCGCCAGGGCGTCACGAACGGCGTGCGCCCCTTCACCATCGTCCCGTCGGCCCATTTCGCGAGCGCGGCCTTCAGCGTGCGGTTCTCCATCCGATGGCCGGCGAGGTTCATGCGCGCATAGTCCACGAGGTTGGCCTCGTGGATCACGACGTACGTGCCCCAAGTCGTTTTCATCGTCAACGGCGTCTGCACGCTGTCGATCGTGCTGACCGGTCCCACGGAATAGAGTTGCTCCGAGCGGTCCAGCCGGGGGCGATTGGACGCGAGCCACCAGGTGCGTGCGTTGTCCGCCAACGCGAACTCCGTCAGCTCGTCGATGATCACGAAATCCGTGAGGTTCGGCTGCTGGAGAAACTCGTATCGGAATCCCACGCCGTCATCGAACACGCGAAACACCACGTCCAGGCGCCGACCGAGCGCCCGCGTCTCGACGGCGGACACGCGCAGCTCATTGTGATGATCGCGAACCCGTGAGACCTCGCCCCACGGTTGCGTCCAGGTGGAGTCGTACGCCGCCCGCGTGCTGCCGGTGAGGCGCATGCTGTCGCCCAGGGCCGGCTGGCCCTGGAACACAACGCCCAGCGCGGAGGGCAGCAGCAGAAAGCGCCCGCCGTGCTTCACCGCGTAGAGCAGCCGCCCATGCTCCATACCGACCTGGACCAGCGTTCGGCCGTCCGGCGACGCCACACTCAGTGGCTCCTGGGCCGGGAGGGCGACCGAGAGCGCCAGACTGAAGGTGAGACACAGGGCGCGCACGGCGGGAACGCGGCGGGGCTTACGCATGGATTTGGGCTGGTGGAGGGCTGTGCAGCCTCGCATCTTCCATTCATGGCAAGGCTGACGATGACAATCAAAGATGGGGTATACATGCCGCTCATACGTTCCCGCGCCTGGGTAGCCGCCGGACTGTTCGCCACGATCGTGGGCTGTGGAGGCCATCCCAACACTGCCGCCCAACCCGAACGCAAGGATGCCGCGACGGTTCAGGGCAAGGACATCGAGGACCATCCCGACGAGAACATCGAGCAGATGCTTCAGGGGAAGGTGGCCGGCGTGGTCGTCTCGCGCACGGCGGATGGCAGCCTCGCCGTCCGCATTCGTGGCTCGACGTCCGGCTACAACGAAGAGCCGCTCTACGTCGTCGACGGAATCGCGGTCCAGCCCGGGCCGAGCGGCGCGCTGTCGGGCATCAATCCCCGCGACATCGACTCCATCAAGGTGCTCAAAGGCCCGGCGGAGACGGCGATGTACGGATCGCGCGGCGCCAACGGCGTCATCGTCATCAAGACGAAGCGACCCAAGTAAGGCTCGCATCATCGCTTCGACGAGGCGCCTCTGAATATCAGGGGCGCCTCGTTGTTTCTGGCCACGACGTAGGCATCGCCGCGCGCCGTTCTGATCCTGACGATACCGCGCGCCTGACCCGGAACCACGAAGCCCGTCTCACGCTCCGGCAGCGGTGTGAATCGACCCTGACCGTCGACGCGGAGCACCACGCCTCGGCTGCCCTCCAGTGGACCGATCTGCGGGCGGAAACCATCGAATCCACCGGCGAGCAGGAGATCCAGCCTGCCGCCACCCGCGCTCGTTGTGGCGATTCCGTATATCGGCGCGGCCTGCGCGTCCGCCGGCAGCGGCACCAGCGTGAACGACCCGTCGCCATTGTTGCGCAGCAGCGACGTGGCAAACGTGTACGCGCGTTTCAGCACAGCGCCTTTCAGCTCCTCCGCGGTGAGAATCTCCTGCGTCGTCTTCCCCGCGTAATCCTTGTACGTCGGGAATCGCGACCGTAACGACGGCAGCGCCGTGAGCAGCTCGTCGCGCAGCGCGAGAGGATAGCTCTTGCCGTCCTGATAGACGGACACCACCTGCTCGACGACGCCGTTCCCCTCGAAGTCCTTCACGTACATCGTGGCAGGCTCGTCGACGGTCGCCTGGTACCGCGAGTTGAGCCCCAGGTTGGCGACGATGAAGTCGACGCGGCCGTCGCCGGTGAAGTCCCCCGCCACGATCCGGTTCCACCAGCCGTCGCTCTTCTCGAGACCGCGCACGCTCGCGCGCGTCAGACGGCCGCCTCCGGCGTTGTGAAAAACGACGATGGGCATCCATTCGCCGACCACCACGAGATCCGGCCGGCCATCGCCGTCCACGTCCCGCCACACGGCGTCGGTGACCATGCCGATGTGGCGCAGCTCGGGCGCCAGGCTGTCCGTGACGTCCGTGAAATGTCCGGTTCCGTCGTTGCGCAGCAGCGCGCTCGCGGGATCGACACCGTACTTCCAGGGAATCACGCGTCCGCCGACGAATACGTCGACGTCGCCGTCCCCGTCATAGTCCGCGGCGACAACGCGCGAGCCGGCGTTGGCCTCGACCGGGAGAAATCCCTGCGCCTTGTGAAACTTCCCTTTCCCGTCGTTGAGATACAGGCGGTCCTGCAACGCCGGCGAGGCGGCGGCGAAATCATTGCCGCCGCTCACGACATACAGATCGGGCCGGCCGTCGCCATTCGCGTCGAGGAACGCAGCGCCGACGTCCTCCGACCCTGCGTCCGCGTCGAAAACGGCGTCGCTGCTGCTCGTGAAGCGCCCGTCCCGCTGCTGGAGCATGAGACGTCCCCCCTGCTCCTTCGCGCCACCGACGTACACGTCGTCGAGGCCATCGCCGTTCACGTCACCTGCCGCGAGCGCGGGGCCCTCGATGGAGACCATCTTGGGAATCAGCCACTCGCGGTTGAAGTCGATGAAATCGTTCTCGTGATGCTGGAAGGGAATCGGACTGGTTGCGGTGACGTCGACGAACAGTGGATGTGCGGGAGCCGGGAAGTGTGCGTTCCCGGGTGGCGTCGGCCGCGGTACGGGCGCCGCGGCCGCCTGCCGCATCGTCACCACGCGATTCGCGCCTGTCGTCGACGTGCTGACCCGGCCGTCCGGCCAGTCCACGCGAACGGCGAGCAGCGTGTCCGCGGGCGAAGATTGCGCGCCGAGCCCGAAGTGCAGTGTGTAGTCCATACTCGACTGAAAGCCGCGCGTGGGTTGCAGCTCCTGCGCGATCGTGTCTCCCGCCGCGCGGATGACCGACACGCGCGCGCCCACCGCGAAGCGATTGCCGCTATCCGCGCCCTGCAGCGCGCCGTCGAGCCGTACCGCGACGAAGCGGTTCTCGGGATGCAGACGTCGCGCGTTGTTGCGATACACGAACGCGGGCATGTTCGTGTTGTTCACCACGAGGTCCGGCGCGCCGTCGCCATCGAGGTCGCCGTACGCCGCGCCGCTCGAGAAGCTCGGCGTCGCCAGCCCCCATGCCGCCGCGTCGTTCTCGAAGCGCAGTCCGCCCGCGTTCCTGAACGCATAGTTCGGTATGCGCGTGGACGGCATCGCCTGCGTGAGGCGCAGAAAATCCGCGCTCTTCGTGAGGCCCGACGTCACGGCGCGCATCGTTCGGTCGCTGCCGAGGAACGAGAGATAATCCTGCGACGTGATGTCCTTCGGCATCCCGTTCGTCACGAAGATGTCGCTGCGCCCGTCGAGATCGAGATCGTTCACGAGCGCACTCCACGTCCAGTCCGTGCGCGCGACGCCTGCCATCATCCCCACGTCGCTGAACGTGCCGTCGCCATTGTTCCGCTGCAGCATGTTGCGGCCGAGCTGACGCTGGAATCCCGCGCGCACGCGCGTCTGCGCCTCTTCCCACCCCTCGGCGACGCTCGTCATCTTGAGTCGGAACTCGTCCTCCGGGAGCATCTCGGTGGTGTAGATGTCGGGCCAGCCGTCGTGGTCGATGTCCGCCACGTCGACGCCCATCGAGGCGTAGCTCATCACCGCGAACGCGCGTTCGGCGACATCCGTGAACGTGCCGTCGCCGTTGTTCAGGTACAGGTAGTCGCGCTCGAAGAAGTCGTTGGAGACGTAGATGTCCGGCCAGCCGTCGCGATTCACGTCCGCCACGGCCAGCCCGAGGCCGAACGCGATCTCCGGACCGTGGATGCCCGCTCCGGCACTGATGTCCGTGAAGTGACCGTTGCCGTCGTTGCGAAAAAGCTTCGCGCCGCCGTACTCGCTGCGGACGTCGCGCGTGTTCTGCATCGCGAAGCTGGAGACCGGCCGCGGTGAGTTGTCGAGCACGAAGAGGTCGAGATCGCCGTCGCGATCGATGTCCACGAACGCGGCCTGCGTCGAGAAGCCCCGCTCCGCAACGCCGTACGTCCCTGCCTCGTCCTTGAAGCGCGGGGTGCCGCTGGCGTCGTTTCCCTGGTTGATCCAGAGCGCGTTGCCGCGCTGCTCCGGCGGCAGCGGTCCCGCGCGGCAGATGTACACGTCCAGCTTTCCGTCGCCATTCACGTCGGCGATCGCGACGCCCGTGGTCCAGTGCTCACGATCGTCCTTCATCCCTGCGGCCGCGGTGACGTCGCGGAAGTGAAATTCGCCCTGGTTGAGGTAGACGTGCGGCCCGGTCTCGTTTCCCGTGAGCACGATGTCGGGCTTGCCGTCGCCATTCAGATCCGCGACGCCGACGCCACCGCCGTTGTAGTAGTTGCGGTAGGTGAAGACATTCTTTTCGTTCGTCTCATGCAGGTCGTTCTCGAACGCGATCCCCGTCACGCTCGACGGCAGCAACGTAAAGAGGGTTTTCGCATCGGCGGGCGCCGACTCCATCCGCCGGGGTTCCCTGCCGGAGCACGCGACGACGGTCAGACTCCAAACAGCCACCATCGCGCGGTCGACGGCTTTCCTCACGTGATCTGAGAGTGGGGGCAATGGGGTGCGGCAAAAAACGATAGCCTGCCCCGTGAGGAGCAGGCTATCGGTTGAAGCGAGAGCTCGTGATCAGTAGCCCGGATTCTGTACGAGCAGCGAGTTCGCGCCGATCACCGCGTCCGGAATCGGATACAGCGTGACGCGCGCATTGCGTGCCGTGCAGGTAACCGTGCCCGAGTTTCCAGGATCGCAGACGCCGCCCTTGCTGGCTTCCGTCCACGTCGTGTACTGGCCATAGCGGATGAGATCCGTACGACGCTTGCCTTCGCCCGCGAACTCGAACAGACGCTCGTTGAGGATGGCATCGCGCATCGGCGTGCCCACAGCAGGCGCGATCGGGTTGCTCGGATCGCGGAGGTTGTGGATCGCTTGCAGGTCGGCCAATGCGGTCGGGTCACCCTTCTCGTTCTTGGCCTCGGCGCGGATCAGGTACATCTCCGAGAGACGGAAGAGCACCAGATCGTTCGGCATTCCGCTCCCCGTCGCCGCGCTGGGCAGCGGCGGATACTTGTTGAAGCGGACGCCCGTGCCTTCGGTCGCCTGCGTCGCGTCCGGGATGCTCACCGTGAAGATGAGCGGGCTGCCCGTGCGATCGTTGACGTTGGCGCCGGTCTCGAAGCTCTTGGCCTGGCCCTGCAGCCACATGTTCCGACGCTCGTCCGTGCTGCTGAACTTGTTGTACGTCTCGGCGAGCGTCGCAAAGCCGTTCCAGGGGCTGCCCCAGCCGGTGTTCAGCTGGTTGTAGTGCAGCGTGCGCATCGGCCAGTCGCTGCCCAGCCCTGCCGTGCCTTCCGAGGTGTACACGATGACGAAGATGTTCTCGGTCGACGAGTTGTTGTCGAGCGAGAAGTTCTTCTTCCACGAGCCGGCCGGCTCGAGCGTCAGATTCGGATCGGCGATGACTGCGCTGGCCGCGGCAATCGCGGCATCGCAGGCATTCTGGCCGTTCACCGTGATGTTGCAGCTGTTGTACGACGTCGGACTGAAGCCCGCGGAGCAGCCAGCGGCGCCCGTCGCGCACTCCTTCGTGAATACGCCGGCGTTGAGATACAGCGCCGCGAGGATCGAGTTCGCCACGCTCTTCGTGACACGGCCATAGCCGTCGGCCGGCCAGGAGGCGGGCAGGTCGGGCAACGCCGCCTTCAGGTCTGACTCGATGAAGTTGAAGATCTCCGCACGCGTCGAGCGCGCTTTGCGCTCCAGCGCGGTCCCCGTCACGAGCGGAACACCGCCGAACTGATCCATCAGCACGTAGTAGTACCACGCGCGAAGGGTCTTGAGCTCGGCCAGCGTCTTGGCCTTCGACGCGCTCGTGGATTTGTCCACGACGTCGATCATCAGGTTCGCCTTGGCGATACCCGAGAACGGATTGTTCCAGCCACCGACCAGGAAGCCGCCGGTGCCGGGACTGTTCGAGTTGAACGTCTGCCGGTGCATGTCCAGCCACTGGCCGTTGTCGAACCAGTCGCTGCCACGCGTCGGAACGATGGAGACGTCAGCCGTGAGGTCCTCCATCGAGGTGAAGTCGCCGTTGCCGCCCATGGAGCGGAGCTGGGCGTACACACCGGCGACGCCGGCGAGCAGCTCTGCATCCGTCTTGAAGGCGTTGTCGGGCGTCAGCGCGTCGTGCGGCGTTTCCGTGAGGTCGGTACAGGCCTGGCCGACCAGAAACAGAGGCGCCAGCAGCAGCGAAGTCGCCCAGCGACGTGCCGTCTGCGAATTGGAATTCTTCATGTGAGTTCCCGTCTGTTGGATATCTGGTGGCTCAGAACTGCGCCCGAGCGCCCAACGTGAACGTGCGAGCCCGCGGATACGTCAGGTAGTCCATGCCGCGCGACGCCAGGCCGTTCGGCGAATACACTTCCGGATCGTAACCGCTGTAGCCCGAGAGCAGCAGCAGGTTGTCGCCGGAGACGAACACGCGTGTCTGGTGACCGCTCGTGAGCCGGGTCGGAACCGTGTAGCCGAGCGTCAGGTTCTGGAGACGGACGAAGGTGCGGTCCTCGATCCAGCGGGTGGAGAACTTGGCCGGCTCGCTCAACGCGTCCGGATCGTTCAGCGCCGCCTTCAGGAAGTTGCGACCCTGCAGTGCGTCCGACTTGGTCTGATAGACGAGGGCGGTGTTGTTGAACACCTTGCCGCCGAACTCGCCGCGCCACAGCCAGCTGAAGTCGAAGGCATCCCAGCCGCCGCGGTTGCTGAGACCGAGCGTGAAGTCCGGGTTTGCGCTGCCGACGAACTGTCTGTCCGCGTCGGTCGGCGAGAACGTCTCGCCGTTGACGCAACCCGCGCTCGCCGCGACGCAGCTGAACACCTGCTTGCCCTTGTTCGAGCCCGTCGTCTCGACGCGGAGGAACACCGGCGCGAAGAAGCTCGGGATCGGCTGGCCGACCGCGATACGCTGCGAGTACTGGCCCGACTGACCCTGACCGCTCACGAAGCCCGTGTTGATGTACTTGCGGGCCGTGTCGCCGAGGCTGATGAGTTTGTTGCGCTCGAACGTGCCGACCAGCTCGAGGCTGAGCGAGCGGCTGCCACGGCTGATGAGCGGAGTGTTGAACGTCGCTTCGACGCCGCGGTTGCGCAGGCTGCCGATGTTCTCGAACCGCGTCTGCACCACGGCCGGCTGCGGCACGTCGACTTCGAGCAGCAGGTCGTGCGTGGTCTTCTGGTACACGTCGAGCACGCCGGTGAAGCGCTCGTTCGCCAGACCCCAGTCGAGACCGACGTTCACCTGCTCCGCCGTCTCCCACTTCAGGTCGGGGTTCCCCACCTGCGCGGCGCGAAGGCCGGTGGTGAGGACGTTGCCGATCGGATAGACGGCACCCGGGTCGGCGCGGAGGAGCAGCTTCGTCTCGTACGGCGAGATCGACTGATTGCCCTGCTTACCCCAGCCGGCGCGGAGTGCCAGCGTCGAGAACATTCCACCCTTGAAGAAGTCCTCTTCGCTCAGGCGCCACGTACCGCCGATGGCGGGGAACGTCGCCCACTGGTGCCCTTCCGCCAGGCGGGACGAGCCGTCGTAGCGAATGACGCCGGTGAGGTAGTACTTGCCCTTGTAGCCGTAGTTCGCGCGCGAGAAGAACGACGCGAGCTTGCTGTCCACCAGGTACGACGTCGGCGCGGGCGAGGAGGCCTGCGTGCCCGCGGCGAGGTTGTTCACGCCGAACGCGTCGGTGATGAAGCCCTGCATCTGCGCGTCGAAGCCGCGATTCGAGATCGCGGTGTACTCGTAGCCGCCGACAACCTCGATCTCCTGGTTGTCCATGTGCGGGGTGTACGTGAGCAGCTGCTGGAAGTTCGCGTCCTGCAGATCGCGCTCGGCCTGGCGCGCGTAGCCATTGTACTGCGCACCGACGGGGCTGAGCCGCGGCGCGAACGTGCGGCGTACGGCGTTCGTGTAGTCGATACCGAGGGTCGTCTGCGCCGTGAGGTCTTCGCGCAGGCTGATGCTGCCCGTCAGGTTGCCGAGGACGCGGTTTTCCGGCGCCACGTCGTCCCACTGGTTCGCCATGCCGACGGGGTTCTTCACGTCGATGGCGCCGCTGCCCGTCTGGTAGTAGTCGCCAGCGCTCTTGCCCGAGCAGAACGCGGTGCCGAGCACGTCGCTCGCGATCACGTTCGCGCAGGTCACCGGCTTGGTCGGATTCATGATCACCATGTTGGTGAACAGACCGCCGAGGAAGCCGCCGGTGTTCTCATACGGCGCGTAGTCGTTCACCACGCGGGCCGCCATGAGGTTGAGGTTCATGCGGAGGCGGCCGGAGAAGGCATCGTGCGAGCCGTTGATGCGGCCCTGGTAGCGCTCGAGGCCGTTCGAGATGATGACGCCTTCCTGCTTGAAGTAGTTCAGCGAGGCGCGGTACTGCGTGGTGGACGAGCCACCCGAGAACGAGAGGTCGTGGTTGGTCGCGATGCCCGTGCGCTCGATCGCCTTCTCCCAATCCGTGTTGGCGCCGCCGAGCGATGCCACCGCGGTCGCGGGGAGTCCCGCCCACCCGGACGCCGAGGGATTCGCGGTCGAGTCGGCCTTGTAGATCGCGTACTGGTCGCGAACGAACTTGTCGTAGTCGCTGCCGGTCATCAGACCGAGCGACTTCGAGGGACTCGCGGCGGCGATGTAGGTCTGGTATTCCATCTGGCCGCTGACGCCCGCCGTCTTCTTGGTCTGGATCAGCACGACGCCATTGGCGCCGCGGCTTCCGTAGATCGCCGTCGCGGAGGCGTCCTTCAGGACCGTGATCGACTCGATGTCGTCAGGATTGATCGAGTTGAGCGGGCTGCGCGGCAGCGCGGAATTGATGCTCGCGATGCCCGGCGCGTCCGGCGCGATCGACTCGTTCTGCATCGGCACACCGTCGATGACGTAGAGCGGGTCGTTGCTGGCGCTGATCGACGTGCCGCCGCGGATGCGGATCTGCGCGCCAGCGCCCGGCTCGCCGCTGTTCGTCACCATCTGCACGCCGGCCACGCGGCCCTGCAGCATCTGGTTGGCGTTGGTGATCACGCCAACGTTCGCGGCGTCCGCGTCCACCGTGGACACCGAGCCCGAGATCGCTTCGCGGCGCTGCGTGCCGTAGCCGGTGACGACGACTTCACTCAACGCGGCCACCTGCTGCGCGAGCGCGAAGTCCGCCGTCGCCGTGGATGCGGCCGAGACACTCACGGTCGCCGAGCGACCCGCATACCCGATGCGGCGCGCACGAACCACGTGGGAGCCTTCGGAGACGCCGGTGATCATGTACCCGCCGTCTTCGCGCGTGAGACCGCGACGGTCCGTGCCGTCCACGGTGACCTGGACGCCGACAAGCGGTTGCGCGCTCGCGGAGTCGACGACCTTCCCTGAGATGTTGCCTGTGCCCTGCGCACCGGCCTGAGTAGCGCTGAGCAACGCGCCGACGATCACAGGAAGGACCTTCCGGACTACTGCCATTCGACTTTCCTCCAGAGGCCTGGGAGAGTGACTACTGCCGCTGTGGAACCGGGGAGATGCGGTGAGAACCTACGGTGACAACGTTAACGTGCGATGAAGCCCGACCATCGGCTAGGGCGCCGGTCAGCCTCAACGCAGCTTGAGTTTTTTGCTTACATGCCTAGTGTCGCTCTCGCGTCAGCGCGAAAGCTCGGCACCGAAATAACCCTCAAGCACACAAGCGCGCAAGATTTTTCTACCGTGGAAGAGCCGAGGACTAAATGATTTGGCCTGTCGTCCTGTTGATTCACGCGGTTGCCATAGGTGGCATCCGCGACACCATCCATCGCGCGGCCGAAAGACGGGAGCGCGGCTCAACCTGTACAACCACCGGGTCCGTCCGCTGCGTCACCAGGGCTGTGCCCGCCCTGGGTACGGCAGCTGACCTCTCCGTGCCCCCCGTCCTCGAGTTCCCCGAGCGTGGGCTGGACGACACCGCTGCGTACCGGGGCTATCGCACGCGCTTCTATAGAGATGTCGCCGGCAACACCGTGCAGATCTACGTCAATGACCGCGACGGCCGCGTGGTGAACCTGTGGGCGGACGCCGATGACGAGAGCCTTGGTTTCACCGCACGGACCGCCCGGGGGCGGCCGGCTGCGCTGCAGTGGGTGAATCAGAACGCAGTCGTCTCCACGGAGGGACGCGCGCGCGTGGTACAGTATCGGCTGCGGACCGACGCGCCCGCCGTCGCGCTCGGCGCATTCCTTCTCGGGTCGATGCGCGTGGAGCGCGACTTCCAGTACGCCGGCCGCGACACCGCCGCGTTCGACGCGCGTCCGTTCCCGCTGCTGGAGCTCGAGCAGATGTTCACCGCGCTGGAGCGCGCGGATTCCGCGACGCGCGCGGCGCATCTCGCGCTCATTGGCGCACCAGACCTCGAGACGTTACGCGCGCGCACGAGCACGTCGCTCGATATCGAGCGTGGCGATTCGACGTGGGCCGCCCGCATCACACAGCCGTCGCTCGACGGGCGCGATACCCTATGGCTGGAGCTCGTTGCCGACGTTCGGCGGGTCACGGGGTCGATCGGCGGCGATTCGGTGATCCTGCGCTCGCGATCGGGCCGCGGCGTGGATTTCACGGTGCGCGTCGGGACGACCGGCAAACCGCTCACGCGACTGACGCGGCAGGAGATCTTCACCCCCGACTTCCTGACGTTCCTGGCGCGGGCGAAGGCGCGCGGCGGCATGCGCGCGCGCTGGCTCGAGCGCGAGGTGCGCGGCGTGGAGCTGCTGTCGTCGCATGAGAAGCTGATGGCCGGCCTTCCGAACTATGCCACGTATTTCGGCCGCGACATGCTGATGTCGGCACTCATGATGCGGACGGTCTGGCGCGCAGAGATGAGCGAGTTCGCGATCGCCAGCGCGCTGCGCAAGCTGGGACCGGCGGGAGACGTGAGCCACGAGGAGGCGCTCGGCGGACAGGCGGTAAGGGAGAACGCCGTCGCCTACGCGAACCTCATGAATGGCGCCGCGGTGCTGCGCCGCGCGGGGCGTGACGCTGCCGCGGACAGCGTGGTGGCGCGCGCCAGCGAGCTGGTCGCTCACCTGCGTCGGACACGCGAGAACTACCATATGATCGACGACGAGTTCCAGCTGCCGGTGCTCGTCGCACGGTGGATCGCGGATTCGTCGGTCAGCGTCGCCAGGAAGCGCGCCTTTCTGCTCGACACCGCGGATTACGGGGAGACGCGCCTCGCGCGACTGCTGCGCGAGCTCGCGCTCGTGGCGCGGATGACGCAGCCGTACGTCGCACAGCCGGATGCCACGCACCTCGTGTCCTTTCCAGCGCGCGACTCCACGCACTGGCAGTCGGCGAGCTGGCGCGACAGCGGCGCGGGGTACGCCGGCGGGCGGTTCGCGATGGACGTGAACGCCATCTGGGCGCCGAGTGCGCTCGAGGGAATCGCCACGATCTTCGATGCGCTGCGCAGCGCGAGGTTGCCCGTCGATTCGCTCGCGTCGTCGATGCCCGAGCTCGCGCAGGGTGCGCCGTTGGGCGACTACGCGCGCAGCGCGAGTACGCTGCGCGGTGCCGTCGACACGTGGTGGGGGGCCTGGCGGCACTTCGTCGTGCGCCTCGCCCCAGAGGAGATCCGCAGCCACGTGAACGCCCGCCTCGCGACGCTGAAGCCCGACGAGCGCGCGTACTGGACCGGCGTCATGCGGACGTCGCGCGCGTCGGATGACACCCTCGAGTTTCTGGCGTTGTCGCTGGACACGGACGGACGGCCCATCGCCGTGGCAAACACCGATCCTGCCACGGGACTCTTTCTCGGCCATGATCGCCGCGCAGCGATGCGCGACTCGGCGGCGCGGGCGCGTGTGAACCGCGATGTGCGCGCATTCACGCTCGACTACCCCGTCGGGTTGTTCGTCGACCGCGTGGGCCCGCTGGTCGTGAACGACGCGTACGCCACACCCGACGTCTGGAGCGCATTCGACCGGGACCTGTACCACGGTCCGCGCGTCGTCTGGGGCCGCGAAGTGAATCTGTTCCTGCTCGGCGCGACGGGCGCGTTGGAGGACGCGACGCGGGCAGGCGGCGCGAATGGGACGTACGCGCGTGGCCTGCGCACCGCGCTCGACCGCGTGCTCACCGCGGTCGAGGGATCAGGATTCAAGAGCGAGCTGTGGAGCTATGAGTTCCGTCGCGGGCGACCGCAGCCGGTGCGGTACAGCACGGGCTCGGATGTCCAGCTGTGGAGCACGACGGATCTGGCTGTTCAGTATGCGCTGAGTCGGTTGGGCATTCGCTGACCTATTTCTTTCTCAGATTCCACTCGAAGAACGTCCACGTCCGCGCCCACGAATCGATCTGCTCCGGCGTGTCCTCGCGCTCCAGCGTCTCCGGATTCACCCGGCGGCTGAACGTGTGGCCACAGCCGCCGCGGCCCGGCGGTGGATCGACGTAGACTTTCGTCTCCGCGAGATCGGGCTTGAGCGCGCGCAGCGTATACACCATCTGCTGGTCTTCACGGAAGTACACGTCGCAGTCGTTCGTGGCGACGTGCACGAGGATCGGCACCTTGAGGTTGTCGACGTGAAAGACGGGCGAGCGCCGGATGTACTCGTCGATTTTTTCGTAGGGTAATCCCTGGATGCCCGGCTGCGGGGCATAATCCTCCTGGTACCCGGGCCCGTGGTCCGACAGCCGAAAGATCAGGTTCGTGACCGGGACGATGGCGGCGCCGGCCTTGAACGGATTGTCGTCGCGGAAAAGGATGTGCGACGTGATGAACCCGCCGTGGCTCCAGCCCATGATCCCCAGCCGATCCATGTCGACGTACGGCAGCGTCTTGAGATAGTCGACCGCGGAGAGCACGTCGTCGACTTCCTTGCCGCCGTAGTCGATGAGCTTGTAGTACGCGTCGCCGTAGCCGGTGCTGCCACGATAGTCCGGTGTGATGACGGTGTAGCCGCGCTGCACGGCCTCGCGCAGGAACGGGAACATCATCGTGTTCCAGTCGCCGTGCACGCCGCCGTGCACCCACACGAGCGCGGGACGTTTCGCGCCACTCTTGTCGAGCGGCGAGAACAGATACGCGGGGATCGTGAGTCCGTCGACGCGGCTCTTGTACGTCACCTTCTGAAAGTCCATGACACCGCGGCTGCGCGCCGCATAGACGCTGTCGCTGCGCCGTTTGTCGGCGATCTGCGCGGCGCACCGG
>DATFHG010000178.1:0-3231 GCA_035248725.1 Gemmatimonadaceae bacterium
CATCTGACTGGCGATCTCGCCGGCGGCGGCGCCGCCCATGCCGTCCGCGACCATGAACAGCGTGCCCTTGGGTCCCACGCGGTGTGAGCGGACCGCGGGCTGGAGCGACGCGTCGTTGCGCGTGAGGTCTGCGATGACGAACGCGTCCTCGTTGTGCTCGCGCGTACGCCCAACGTCGGTGCGCCCAAACACGTGCACCAGGATCTCGCTGTGGTCGGGCGTCGTCATCGTCTCAACAGTGCTCTGTCTCGTCTTGGCCATCTATTGGGCGCAAACGGTTAGGATCGGTCCAGCAGCTTTCGCGAAACGACTGGCCCGAAGACGGCCTTCGAGATTCCGAAGCGAATCGCACCCTGCGCGGTCCTGGCCCGCGTTAATCATGGCCTTGCTTCTATAGTATCGGAATCGCAGCAACGTCTCGTCATCGGCCAACTTGGCGGCGCCTTCCAGTGGCTGCAAGCGATTTAGTGCCGCCTGCGCCTCAGCAGTCGTGGTGTCCGGCATCTCAGCGACTGCATCGAGCTCCCGAGCCACGTTGATCGTCGGCGTGGGCGACGTCGCCAGCGGCTGATTCAATTTCACTCCCGTGTCACCCTGCTGGGAAGCGGCGGTGGGCACGGCGGTCTTGCCCTTCATGGCGAAGTACGTCCCGCCAATCGCCGCGACCACCACGAACGCCGCGATGCCCATCAGCGCCGGAGATCTGCGCTTCGGAGAGACGGCAGGAGTCGGCTGCGCCGGCGTGGCGGGATTGATACGTGTCGCGGGAACCGGCTTCGTCGCTCCGCCGCTCACTCTGCCTGCAGACGCGGGTGCCGCGGCTGCCGCTGGAACCCGCGCCGCTGTAGCGGCGGGCGCGGCGACGGGTGCGTGAAACGCCGTCATCGCCTTGGTCGCGCCGCTGGGGCGCATCCCACCCGTTACCGTCTTGTACAGATCGCGTCCGAACTCGCTCGCGGTCTGGTAGCGGAGATTCAGATCGCGCTCGAGCGCCTTGTCCATCACCGCCTGCACCTGCGCCGGCCATTGCACGTCCGGCTTCATCTCGCCGAGCTGACGCGGACGGTCGGTGAGCCGCATGATCATCGACTCCTGCACCGTCTCGGCCGGGAAGGGGAGCTTTCCCGTCATCATGCTGAACGCGACGAGCGCGAGCGAGTACGTGTCGCTGCGGCCGTCGAGCTTGTCCCCCGCGAGCTGCTCGGGGCTCATGTATTCCGGCGTCCCGACCACCAGCCCTGTTTTGGTGACTTTTTGGGCTTCATTGTTGGCCGCCTTCGCGATGCCGAAGTCCACGACTTTCACCAGATCGGAACCGTCGCGGTTCTTCGCGATCATGATGTTGTCGGGCTTGAGGTCGCGGTGGACGATCCCCATGTCGTGTGCGACCGCCAGCGCCTCCGCGGTCTGTCGCGTGATGTCGGCCGCCCGCACCGGGGGGAGCGCGCCCGCGTCCGCGATCACCTTCGTCAGCGACGGCCCCTCGATGAACTCCATCGCGAGGTAGATCGTCCCGTCCGACGTCTCGCCGAAGTCGTACACCGCGCAGACGTTCGGATGGCTGATCTTGCTCGCGTTCGCGGCTTCTCTATTGAACCGGCTGATCGCGTCCGCGTCGTTCACCATGCCCGGGTTCATCACCTTCAGGGCGCTCTTGCGACCCATCTTCACGTGCTCGGCGAGATACACCGTGCCCATCCCGCCCTCGCCCAGCTTGCGCAGCACGTTGTAGCGGTCCGCGATGATCTGTCCCACGAGATCACCCGCCGCATTGCCCTGCATGCGGAGCGTCGACCCATCCTTGGGACAGAATCGCTGGTCCAGCTCGTACTCCGTCCCGCACTGCGGACAGATCTTCAGCGCACTGCTCACACGTTCTCCACGCGCAGGATCTGGTCGCCGAGGAGGAAGCGCTGCCCCGGCTTGAGCTGACGGTCGCCGCGTACGCTCATCGCGACGCCGTTTCGGCTCCCCGCGTCGTGCACGTAGAACTCGATGTCCTCAGAAACGATTTCGGCGTGTCTCCCGCTCATCGTTTGGTCGTACGGGAATGTCCAATCGCCCGTTTCTCGGCCCACGATCGCGGTGCGTCCGGGAGACAAATGGAAGACGTCGCGGACGCTGCCGTCCGCGCGCAGCTGCTCCAAAACGGCGACGTCCACTGGAGGGGTCACTGATCCCATGCGGCGCGTGGAATCGGCTTCCGGTGGATGCGGGCCCGGATAGCCGAGCCGGCGGAAGCGAACGCACTGCGACCCGATGAGAATCAGATCTCCGTCGATGAGCTTCGTGGGCTCGTCGATGAAGACCCAGCTTCCGTTGCGCGAACCGAGGTCGCGGAGCCGCAGCGCCCCATCGTTCAAGTCGATGCGCGCGTGCAGCGGCGACAGGTAGACGTCGAACTCGAAGCGGATGTCCGCCTCGCCGCGTCCGATGATCGCTTCGCCGCGCTCCAGCGTGAATTTCTTGGAGGGACGTCCCGCTTCGTCGAGCACGGCGATCGACGCACCGGAGTCGCGCATCGCGATGGACAGGTCCGCCTGGGACATCGTGCTGATCGACACGCGTTCGCCGACGCGCGTCCCGCAGCTGGCGCAGAAGAGGTCGACGCCCTTCACGTACGGCGAGCCGCAGTGTCGGCAGTTGGCCTCGCTCGATTGCTGGGCGACCGGTGTGCCGCAGTGGCCGCAGAATGGCATTCCAGGTGCGACGACGTTGCCGCACTTGCGGCACGTCGTTCCCTGTGCCGTCGGCATGGTGCTCGCTGGTGACACGGGCGTTCCTCCCGCTACTGAATTCGGCCCCGACGGCGAGTACGCCGACTGGACGGCAGATTTCGTGAGTGGCTTACCACAATCCTGGCAGTAGCGCGCCGCAGGGTCGTTCTCCAGGCCACAGAACCCGCAGTTCGTCCGCTCCGACGCCGGCGTGGGCGAAGGACTGGGGGTTTGAGGTGGGGGTGGGGAAGCAGCTGGTGGCGGCGGAGGAGGTACCACAGCGCGCGGTCAAGCGGTTTGGACAGCGTGAGGCGCGAATATAGGCCTCGCCAAAGGGGGGGTCAATGAAAGAAGTACCTATAAAGTTGTGTCCTGTCTGCCGTTACCTTATGCGCACCATGCGATTCCGGCAGTTCGCGCAGTTACTCGTGCTGGCCGTCGCGGCGTGCCGCCCAGCCACCGCCCCAACACCCGTTCCGGCCATTCCTGGGGCGCGTCCGACAGCAGCGGCCTT
>DATFHG010000179.1:0-28332 GCA_035248725.1 Gemmatimonadaceae bacterium
CCATGGCCATGCATCCCGATCGGATGCGAGTACACCGTGCCATCGATTCCCTCCGAACGCATGCGCGCCAGTGCGCTGCGCAGGATCTCGTTCCCGGTGCGCCCCGGCTTGATTTCGCCAACGACGATGTCCTGCAGACGGTTCGAGTTCGCGAGCGCCTTCTGAATACCAGCCGGCACATCCGTCTCGCCCTCGCGAAGGACGTAGCCCATGTGCTGCGTGTCGGTGTTCAACCGATAGGCGACGATGCCGAAGTCGCAGTGGAGCACGTCGCCGCGCTGGATGATCGGGTTGTCTCCCAGCTGCTCGTCGGTTGCGCCCATGCGCTGCACCTCGACCGACGGCTGGAACCACGATCCGAGCCCGAGATCGTTCACCTTCTGCCGCATCCACCAGACGACGTCCTGCGTGCGTGTCGTACCTGGCGTGATCACGGCGTTCGAGAACGCCGTGTCGATGATCCCCCACACCACGTTCGTCATCTCCGCGAACGCGCGCTCTTCGTCCGGCAATCGCGTCGCGATGAGATCGAGAGCGACGCCATCGTCGCGTCGCGTCCTGGCCCACCACGCGGGACCCAGCGCGGCGCGCATTCCTTCCATCTCGCCGGCACTGAGTCCGTCGGAGAATGCGAACGTGCGCGATACGTCGATGTGGATCGTCCGTGGCTTGCGGTCATCCACAAGCCGACGCAGCACCTGCCACTGCTCGTCGCCCCACAGCTCCGCCTGCCGCTGCGATTGTGCGCCTGCCGGTCCGGACGCGGCCTGCGTCGATCGCACCGCTTCGAAGACGCCTCCCTGAGACGTGCCGCCGAGTGCGATGCGATCCACGCCGCAGGTGCGCGCGTGCCCGGGTGCCGCGCAGCGATCATGAAACACGTAGATCGTACGCCGCCGCGCGGCAAACGTCGTCGGTGACACGATCGATGTGAAAACCGGGTCTTCGTTGTACTCGCGCATCGGCACGATCCACATCTCCACGCCGTGCCGGCGCATCACCGCGGGAAGCACCGAGTCCATCCGCTGCTGCAGCCAATGCTGCTGGCGGTCGGCCTGGTCGCGCAGCGTCCCGAACGGCCGGTACGTGCGGATGTCCTGCTGGGCCAGAGCGCTGCTCGCGCTGACGCTCGCGATCACGAAGACTGCCAGTCGTTTCATCATGAGTGGGCTCGATGTGCTCACGCCTGCGCGCCGTTCTCGACGGGTTCGGGCTCTTCCTCCACCTTCTGCTGCCGCAGAATGGTGCGTCGCACGAGCGACACCACGCCGGCGAGCACCAGCGCCCAGGCGCAGATCACCAGCTCCCGCGTCCAGAGCGTGTCGCCCGCCATGGGCAACCAGTCGCTGAACTCCGCGCGCGTGGATCCCGAGGGCTCGCGACCCAACGCGATCAGGGCCAGCGCCGTGACGGATTCCGCAGCCGCTTCGATCGCGGCGAACAGTGGCGCGCGCCACACCCACCGCCGTACGGGATAGTTCGCCAGGTGCACCGTGGCCATCGCGCACAACACCAGCAGACCGAGCGCGAACGTGCCACCAACCCAGAACCAGCTCGACGTGGCCCCGTGCGAGATCACCAGCGCGCGGTACAGCCGCAATGTCACGCCGGTGAGCACGGCCATCTCCCCGAGCGACAGCGAGAACTTGCGCAGCACCGTCGGCTCCTCGAAGTGCCACTGGACGGTGTGCTTGGGGAAGAAATGGCTCATCGCGTACCGCTCCCTGCCTTGGGTGGGTGGGACGGGTTCAGCCAGAGGACATGCGATGTCTCACGTTCTATTGCCGCGCGCGAATACACCAGAGGGAAATATTCCCCGCGCCCCCACAACGGCAGAAGATTGGCGTAGAACTCACTCCCGGGCTGTCCGGACTGCCCGGGCACATTCGTCGCCATCGAGCGATCGAAATCCGCGAAATCGATGATCTCCCGGAACGAGGCTCCGTACTGCTGTCCGAGATTGCTCCCGCCCGTCGCGTTCACCGTGCTGCCGTCGCCGCCGCGCGCGACCGCCGGGGGGTCGTACGCCTTGGCGAGCCGGTGGCGGAACGACGCGGTGTGGACCGCGCCCCAGCGCCAGGCGGTGCGATCCGCGCCGACGCGGTTCGCGATCGCGACCAGCGCCGTGTCCATCGCCGCGAGTATCAGCGAACGCAGCTCCGTGGAATCGACGAGTGCGAGCGCCGCGCCCGGCGATTCCCACCCGTCGATCCAGCTGCCGCCGCCGAGCAGATCCGCCGTGGTCGGATCCGCGCCCAGACGTCGCAGCAGCAGCGCGCTGAGCTCGTGATTCCAGACCTCGTACAGGAGCGGCGCAGCGTCCGACGCGCGCATCACGTAATCCCAGCGACCCAACGTCGTGTATTCCCATCGCGCGGCACGGCCGGCCGTGGTGGCCGCTGCCAGGAGCTTCGGCACGAGTACGCTCGCCTGGAGCGAGTACTCGTCGTGCTGCAATCGCTGGAAATCCGCGACCGTGAACCCGCGCCGCGACTGGCCGCGCATCAGGGAGTCGCGCGCCGCGGCGAGAACCGCGCTGATGCGCCGCGCGCGCACGGACGGGGCGAACTCGTAATTCAGCGGTACCGTGTAGCCGGCGGGCCGGATGTCGTGATTCGCGGTCGCGATGAAACCCCGTTGGGGATTGAATGCTTTCGGAAGTTCATCAGCATTTCTGAATCCCGTCCACTCGTACCCACCCGTGCCCGGGACCGGCAGCAGACCCGACCACTCGCGTTCCGGCATGAGGCCCGCCGCGACCCATCCGATGTTTCCGTCCACGTCGGCGTAGATGAGATTCTCCGTCGGCAGCTTCCACCGCGCTGCGGCGGTCAGAAATGTCGGCCAGTCGTGCGCACGATCCACGGAGAGCTGGGCGAGATAGCCTGCGGTACCGGGTTCGCTGCCCACGAATCGGAGCGCATAGGCGCGCCGGCGTCCGCCGGCGTCCGCGCTGTCCGACTGCCCGATGATCGGTCCGTGTTCGGTGAACTCGAGGCGCGCGATTCGCGGCGTGTCTTCACCCTTCACGGCGATCGTGTCGACGAGCACGCGAATCGGCTTCCACGCACCGTCGTGCAGGTAGCAGCGCCTGGCCGGCAGGTCGGCACACGGCCCCAGCGTTTCGACATACAGATCCTGCTGGTCCATTCCGACGATAGTGAAGCCGAATCCGATGCGCTCATTGTGTCCGGCCGCGACGCCGGGTACTCCGGGCTCGCCCGCGCCGATGACGTTCCAGCCGGGCCCGACGAGATGCGTGAGGTAGCGCAACGAGGGATTGTCCAGGTACCGATGCGGGTCGTTGGCAAGCAACGGCTTGCCCGACGCGGTGAGCGTCCCGTTCACGACCCAGTTGTTCGACCCTTCCAGGCGGGGCACGACCACGGGGCCGACGGCTTCGCTGTAGGCGCCAAGCGCGTCGAACGTGATGCCGGAGTAGAAGCGGCCGGGCTGCGCGTCGAGGTCGCGATGCGGAATGGTCGGCAGCAGCCGATTGACGCGCGCCGCGCCGAGCTTGTCCACGAGCTGCGCGCGGATCACCTCCATCTCGGCGTTCCCAGTCATCGAGAGGGCCGCCATCCGCTGCAACGGTACCTCCGGCGTCCACGGCTCGGGCGCGTATCCAAGGAGCGTGAACTCGGCGGGTGGCCGCTCGCGGACCTGCGCGATGTACGCGTTGATCCCCCGGACGAAATTCGAGGCGATCTCGCGCGTGTCGGGTGCGTAGCTCGACCACTCCGCGCTCATGTCGCCCCGATACTTGAGCAGACGTGCGAAGCGGTCGCGCGCGACGAACGCCGGACCAAACACCTCGGCGAGCCGGCCTTCGCCGATGCGTCGCCAGAGATCCATCTGGAACAGCCGATCCTGCGCTGCGACGAACCCCTGCGCGAAGAAGAGATCGCGTTCTGTTTTCGCGAAGATATGGGGCACGCCCCAGCGGTCGCGCCGCACTTCCACCGCGCTGTCGAGTCCCGGGACGACGAGCTGCCCGTCGAGCTGCGCGAGCCGCTCACGCGCCAGCTGCTCGAGCTCCGGGGTGGATCGCTGCGCCGCGAGTGGGGACGAAAGTGCCAGGGTCGCCGCGAGCGCTGCCGTCGCTGGAATCCGTTTCACGCCGCCTCCGCATTTGCGAATAAGCGTTCTTACCATCCGGCGCCGTCACGCACAAGCGCCGTTCGCGCGTCAGCGTATCCAGTGCCCGATGCGCGACCAGCGGATGTCCGTGATGAACGAGACCGGGCGATCGCTCTCGCCCGAAGGTACGAAGGAGTAGTAGATGAACATCGGGCGACCACGCACGTTGGCGCGCGGCACCACACCCCAGTACCGGCTGTCCTTCGACTCGTAGCGATTGTCGCCCATCATGAAGTAGTGGCCCAGCGGCACGAGCAGCGGACCCCAGTTGTCCAGCGTCGGAGACCGCGGCGGATTCCCGAAGCGCGTACCCGCCAACTCGATCCGGTGCTGCCAATCCATCAGCGGCGACGTGGTGTTCGGATCGCCCTTTCGGTTGGCGGCCGCCGCATAGCCCTGACGCTGGGGCAGGCCGTTGATGTAGACCAGGCCCTGGCGCATGTAGATCGTGTCGCCCGGCATCCCGATCAGACGCTTCACGAGCGTCGGCGTCGGATCGGCGCCGCGCTCGGCCTCGTCGGGCTGGTACGGTGATATGAACACCACCACGTCGCCACGCTTGGGATCCGTGTAGCCCGGCAGATTGGTGTGCGAGAACGGCACGTGCGGGCCATACGCGAGCTTGTTCACGAACAGCCAGTCGCCGATGAGCAGCGTGGGAATCATGCTGCCGGACGGAATCCGGAACGCTTCCATCAGCAGCGTCTTGATGACGAGGTAGATCAGGACGGCGCCCGCGAGCGACTTCACATTTTCCCAGATCCGTTTCACCATCGGACCTTTGGGGGCGCTGCCACTGCTCTTGCGCGCCTGCGCGACGACGTTGCCGGACCGGGAAGCGGACGAGCGTTTCTTGGCCAAAACCGGGATGGAGTGAGGGTGCCCTCAAAAAATAAGGGCGCACCGCGTTGCAGTGCGCCCGTAACAAAGAAACGGAACTCCGTCTTACTTCATGTGCTTGTTCACGAGCTTGGTCATCTCGAACATCGAGACCTTGCCCTTGCCGCCGAAGACCGCGCGGAGCTTGTCATCCGCGTTGATCATGCGACGCTCCTTCTGGTCCTGCAGGCCGTTGCGCTTGATGTACTGCCAGAGCTTCTTAGTCACTTCGGTGCGGGGCATGGCGCTGTTCCCCACGACGGCACCGAGCACGGCGTCCACCTGCATTGGCTTCATGAACGCGGCGTTGGGCTTGCGCTTGGCGCCACCGCGCTTCGCAGTCTTCCGCGAGGCCTTCTTGGCGCTCTTACGCCCACCCTTTTTTCCGCCCTTCTTCTTCGTCGCCATGCGCTCTCTCCTGGAGTTGGTGAACGGCTGGTTTTTCCCTATGAAAAAACCCCGTTGATCGGCTCAACCGCGCGAATAGTAAAATCCTCTATGGGGAGCGCAATAGGCAGTTGCACGCACTGAGGTGTCATTTCCCCTCTGAAAAACCGCGCAGCAGCGTCATCATCTCCACGTCGTACGGGTCGGCCGACGCATCCTCCGGAGCGATTTCCGGTTCCTTTTGATTGTGTTCGAGGATGAGCGGAACGTCGCGGGAACGTCGATCCTCCAGCAGCCATCGGAAGGGCTCCGCGCCGATCAAGCCCTTCCCCAGCAAGGCGTGGCGGTCGCGATTGGAGCCCAGCGCGCCCTCGCTGTCGTTCAGGTGGAAGAATCCGGGCGCCTCACCGGCCTCCGACTCGAAGGCGTCGAGCGTGCGCGTCAGCGCTTCACGCGATTTCGCGATGTCGTACCCGGACGCGTACAGATGGCAGGTGTCCAGCCCGTACCCGGTGCGCGGGCGATGCTTCTTCGGGATGTCCGCCAGGATCATCCCCACTTCCTCCGCGGTGCGGGCCATGGTCGAACCCGCGCCGGCGGTGTTCTCGATCAGAATCCGCGTCCTGGACGGTACGTGCTCGAGCGCGTAGACGATCGCGCCGGCGATGCGCTCCGCCGCTCCGACACGGTCCCCATCGGTCGCGGCGCCGGGGTGGAAACAGACGATGCCGATGCCCAGCAGCGACGAGCGCTCCAGCTCCTTCGTCAGGCCGTCGCGCGCGCGGGTCCACTTGTCCGCGTCGGGCGTGCCCGTGTTCAGCACGTAGGCGCCATGCGTCACGAATCGAGCCGGATCCAGCCCCGTGTCCTTCGCCGCGGCCCGGAAACGCCGCACCCGGTCGTCGCTCATGTTCGACTTGTCGCCGTAGAACTTCGGGATCGCCGTGAACAGCTGCATCGTGTTCATGCCGGCGTTCGCCGCGCGCCGCATGGCCATGTCCATCCCGCCGTTGTCGACGGTATGCGCGCCGATCCAGTGCGTCACGACCGCTTCACATCCAGCATTCTCCGCTCGCCGGCGTACGTCACGGACTGCGGATCGCGCATGTCGCCCATGCGACGCACCAGCTCCTTGATGCGCTTGCCCTGCGTGATCACCACTTCGATGTCTTCGGTCGGCTCGCCCTTCTCGCGCGCGTCCAGCAGCATCATCTCGGCCGTCCCCAGCAATCCGGTGAGCGGATTGTTGATCTCGTGTTGCAGCGTCACCGTCATCTCGCCGATGCCCGCCAGATAGCGCGCGCGGCGCAGCTCGTCCTCCTCCGCCATGCGCCGCTGGGCGATGCGCATGCGCGCCAGCAGTCGCTGGCCCGTCACGGGCTTGGTGACGTAGTCGTCGGCACCCGCGTCGAGCGCGGCCTCCAGATCCGTGGGCCGGTCGCGACCCGTCAGCACGAGCACGAACGTTTTCCGATCCACGTCCGCCGCGCGGATCCGCCGGCACACCTCGAGGCCGTCCATCTTCGGCATCTCGATGTCGAGGACCACCAGCTCGTGACGTGATCGCTCCCATGCCGCCCAACCTTCTTCGCCGTCGGCCGCCGTCTCGTAGCTGCGGCCCACGCCCTCGAGCACGTGCTCCAGCAGCAGCACGATCGTGGGATCGTCGTCGACGACGAGCGTCCGCTTCGACGCCGTCGATTCCTTGGGAGACTCGGTCATTGGATTCGTCCGCGTCGAAGCATCCGTGCCGTTGTCGTGTCCGCGGACATGCCTTGCAGCCAGGTCACCGTGATCGCGGAATCACGCAGCGAGACCGTGGGCGCACTCGCCGGCCCCGTTGGAGGTGACACGAGCTCGCGGTGCTCGAACAGGTGTCCCTGCGTGCGGGAGAGCGCCAGTCCGATACGCGGTGGACTGCTGTTGGGGTCCTCATAGGCGACCGCGACGAGATAGCCGCGCGCGGCGATTGCCGTCCTCCCGATGTCTTCGCCGTACACCACAGGCACCGGTGTGTGAAAGGTCATTCCACCGTCCATGGAGTGGGAGGCGAATATACCCGGACCCTCCCGCGCTGCCATAGCGTACGCAACGTGCACGTCCGTTCCATCGACGACGATCGATGGCGATGCACGGCGGCATCCCGTGCGCCCCGCATCCGATGAGTCGACGCGAACGGCAGCGCTCCATGCGCCATCCGAAGACGCATGCGCGAGCAGGAGATCCGCGGTCGAGTCCTCACGCACGTGCCACCACACCGCGAACCAACCCGTCGATGGACCGCGAGCCACTCGCACGCTGCTGTCGCACCGCGTCACGTCGCTCGGCAGGACGAGTGCCGGCGGTCGTTGCAAATCAGGACCGCCGGAAGTGCCATCCAACGCAGGCGATGCTGCCGGTTCGACGACGGCATCGCTCCATTGCACGGACGGTTCGGACGTTTCACAGCCGACGGCAAGCGCCATTACCAGGCCGACGCCAAGCGGCCGCGCGAGACGGGCGGGCACACCGCACGTTAGTGGACTGCGCCACGCCCATGAAGGCGCCGCCGAGACAGCGTATCTTTGAGCCAGAGGTTCACGCTCCGAAGGAGACTCCGATGGCCGCCCCCACGAAACCCTCGTCGTCCCACGCCGCCGCATCCAAGCAGCGAGCTGCCGCCGATTCGCCGCAGGCCCGCATCGACATCAATGACGCATCGCTGCTGAGCGCGTTTACGGGGATCCGACGCGTTCCGCAGCCCGTCAACGAGCCCGTGAAGACGTATGCGCCCGGGTCGCCGGAACGCGCGGAGCTCAAGGCACGACTGAAGCACATGGCCAACGAGCGCGTCGACATCCCAATCGTGATCGGCGGGAAGGAGATTCGCACGGGCAACACGGCGGAAGCCGTCATGCCCCACGCGCACAGGCACGCGCTCGGCGATTGGCACAAGGCGACCGCGGCCCACGTGCAGCAGGCGATCGACGCCGCGCGCGATGCGCGCCGCGAGTGGGCCAACTGGCCGTGGGAGGATCGCGCCGCCGTCTTTCTTCGGGCGGCCGAACTGCTCACGACGTCCTGGCGCGCCACACTGAACGCCGCGACGATGCTCGGTCAGTCGAAGACCGCCTTTCAGGCCGAGATCGATGCGGCGTGCGAGCTCACCGACTTCTGGCGGTTCAACCCGGGCTACGCACAGGAGCTGTATACGGAGCAACCGCTGTCGAACCACACCATGTGGAATCAGCTCGACTACCGGCCGCTCGAGGGATTCGTCTACGCGGTGTCGCCGTTCAACTTCACGGCGATCGGAGGCAATCTGCCCACGGCACCTGCGCTCATGGGCAACACCGTCGTGTGGAAGCCGGCGTCGACCGCCATGCTCTCCGCCTACTACATCATGAAGCTGCTGGAAGACGCCGGCTTGCCGCCGGGCGTGATCAACATGGTACCGGGCGACGCGGCGGAGATCTCCAACGTGTGTCTCTCGCACCGCGAGCTGGCGGGCGTCCATTTCACGGGCAGCACCGGCGTCTTCAACAGCATGTGGAAGACCATCGGCGCGAACATGGCGAACTACCTCTCGTATCCCCGCATCGTCGGCGAAACGGGTGGTAAGGACTTCATCGTCGCGCACCCGTCGGCGGACGCGCAGGCGATCGCCGTCGCGATCGCGCGCGGCGGCTTCGAGTACCAGGGACAGAAGTGTTCGGCCGCGAGTCGTGTGTACGTCCCACGGTCGCTCTGGAAGGAGGTGCGCGACAGCACCGTGGCCATGATGGAGGAGATCCGCATGGGCGATGTGCGCGATTTCCGGAACTTCGTGGGCGCCGTGATCGACCGGCGCTCGTTCGACAAGATCAGCGACTACCTCGACGACGCGCGCCGCAATGCGAAGATCGTGGCCGGCGGCAAGGCCGAGGGCAAGGAGGGCTTCTTCATTCAGCCCACGCTCGTGGAGACGGACGAACCGGCGTATCGACTGCTCTGCGAGGAGATCTTCGGTCCAGTCGTGACGGCGTACGTCTACGACGACGACGAATGGACCGATACGCTGCGCATCATCGACACCACCTCGCCCTACGCGCTCACCGGCTCGGTGTTCGCGCGCGAGCGCACCGCGGTGCGCGAGGCCATGCTCGCGCTGCGCAACGCGGCGGGAAATTTCTACATCAACGACAAGCCGACTGGTGCCGTCGTCGGCCAGCAGCCGTTTGGCGGTTCACGCAGCTCGGGCACGAACGACAAGGCGGGCTCGAAGATGAACCTCATGCGTTGGGTGTCGCCGCGCACCATCAAGGAGACGTTCGCGCCGCCAACGGACTTCCGGTATCCGTTCATGGCCGAGGAATAGGCGCTGACACGCGTGCTGGTGCTGGGCCGCGCCGACGTCGCCGGCCTGTTGCCCATGCGCAAGTGCATCGCCCTCATGGCCGATGCGCTGGGCTCGCTCGCGCGCGGCGAGGTGATTCTTCCATTACGACCCGTCATCCGCATTCCCGACACGCCGAACGCGTTCGCCGTGATGCCCGCGTACTCCGCGGCGCTGCCGGCGATCGGTGCGAAGCTGATTTCGGTCTTTCCGGAGAATCACGGAACCGACCTGGATTCGCACCAGGGCGTGGTCACGCTGTTCGATGCGCAACGCGGTAACCTCTCGGCGATCCTCGACGCCGCGTCCATCACCGCGATCCGCACCGCCGCCGTGTCGGGACTCGCCACCAGCCTGCTGGCGCGCGCAGACTCGAGATGCGTGGCGATCGTCGGCTCGGGCGTTCAGGCACGCACGCACGTCGATGCCATGCTCGCGGCGCTGCCATTCGAGCGCGTCGTCATCTGGGGACGCACGCGCACTCATGCCGATCGACTGGCGCACGACCTCGGTCGCGACGTGGGCGCGGAGGTCATCGTGGAGGATCAGATCGAGCGCGCGGTTCGCAACGCGGACGTCGTGTGCACGGTGACCGCGTCGCGCGAACCGGTCGTGCGCGGCGACTGGGTGCGGCCAGGGACACACATCAACGCCGTCGGTGCGTCCCTTCCGAACGCGCGCGAGCTCGACACCGCCGCTGTGCAGAAGGCGCGGATCTTCGTGGACCGGCGTGAGTCCGCGCTGAACGAGGCGGGTGATCTGCTGATCCCGATGCGCGAAGGCGCCATCGCGGCCGACGCGATCGTCGGCGAGCTCGGTGAGGTGTTCATCGGCAAGGTCGCCGGCCGTCAGGCCGCCGACGAGATCACGCTGTTCAAGTCCCTGGGCCTCGCCGTCGAGGACCTGGCCTGCGCCGCATTCCTTGCCGGACAGGCCGCGCGCGAGGGCGCGGGCACCTGGATCGAGCTCTAGTCGCGCCGTCGCTGGCCGATGTTCGCGCCGCCGCGGAGCGCATTCGCGGGCGCGCCTTGCAGACACCACTGGCGCGCCACGAGAGCGACCGGCCGGAGGTCGAGATTCATCTCAAGCTCGAGAACCTGCAGCCGATCGGGTCGTTCAAGCTGCGTGGCGCGCTGAATCGCATGCTCGCAGCGCCGCGAGAATCGCTGGCCCGGGGCGTCTACACGGCGAGCGCCGGGAACATGGCGCAGGGCGTGGCGTGGGCCGCCCGTGAGCTCGGCATTGGCGCGCGGGTAATCGTTCCGGACAGCGCGCCCCGCGCCAAGATCGACGCGATCGTCAGACTCGGCGCTGACGTCGTGCCGGTACCGTACGACGACTGGTGGGCCGCGATGCGCGATCATGGACGGCCAGGCTTCGGCGGCACGTTCGTTCATCCCTTTGCCGACCGCGATGTCATGGCCGGCAACGGCACGATCGCGGTCGAGATCCTGGGTGCGCTCGGCGAGCTGGACGCGATTTTCGTCCCGTGGGGCGGCGGCGGTCTCGCGTGCGGGATCGCCGCCGCGGCCAAGGCGCTTCGCCCCGGCGTACGCGTCTACGCGTGCGAGGTGGACGGTGCGGCTCCGCTCGCTGCCTCACTCGATGCCGGGAGGCCGGTTGGCATCGACAACCGGCGAACGTTCGTGGACGGCATCGGCGGCCGCGGCGTTTTTCCGGAGATGTGGAGCATCGCGCGCGACCTCATCGACGGTTCGCTGGTCGTCGGTATCGACGACGTCGCCGACGCGTTGCGCGTGATGGTGCAGCGCAATCGCATCGTCGCCGAGGGCGCAGGCGCCGCCGCTCTGGCCGCCGCGCGCGTGAGCGGCGTCACGCGCGATTATCGTCGCGTGGCATGTATCGTCTCAGGTGGAAACATCGACGCGCCCGTGCTCGCGACGATCCTCTCGGGTTCGATGCCGGAGTGATGGCATTCGCTCTGCGTTTAGAATGCGCGGGAGCATGAGATGAAGAATTTTCTGGATGCCAGTGGAACGGAGTGGACGGTATTCGAGGTGCGCCGCGCGGTGTCCGCGAAGGGCGACTGGTCGTACTTGCCATCCGGCTTCAGCGACGGTTGGCTTTGCTTCGAGTGCTCGACGGCGAAGAAACGACTCGTACGGTACCCGGAGCGCTGGCGTGAGCTGAGTGACGAGCAGCTCGTCCAACTCCTCGGTCAGGCACAGCCAGCGCCGCGCGGGTCCATGCGTCTCGGCGACGATCTTTCCGGCGAGTCCGGGACTGCGCGCCCGGACGCGCATCCGGAGTAGCATCGCGTCAGCCGGGCAGAGCTGCGGGAAGTCATATTTCCCGCCATGCCCAGCTCCCCGTACGTCACCGTAGACGTCTTCACGCGCGAGCGCTTCGGCGGCAATCAACTCGCCGTCTTTCCTGACGCGCGTCCGATCGCCGAGGACGCACTGCTTCGCATCACGCGCGAGTTCAACTACTCCGAGACCACCTTCGTCTATCCTGCGCGGGACCCGGCTCACACTCGACATGTCCGGATCTTCACGCCCGCGGGCGAAATACCGTTCGCTGGCCACCCCACCCTCGGTACCGCGTTCGTGCTCGCCGAGCTGGGCCTTGTGAACGCTGCGGGCGCAGAGACGCCGCTCGTGCTCGAGGAAGGAGTCGGCGCGGTACCGGTCAGGATCAAACGTACAGGGAATGATCCCACCTTCGCGGAACTGAGCGTGGCTCGGCTTCCCGAATTCGGACCGCGTCCACCCGACGCGGAAGCGCTCGCGCGCGCGCTCGGCCTGCAGCCGGGCGATGTGCTCGACGGCGCGCTCGCACCCGAGGGCGCCTCGTGTGGATTGCCGTTTCTCTTCATCCCGGTGCGTGACCGTCAGACGCTCGGTCGCGTGCGCGTACGACTGGACGACTTCGAGGCCGTGATGCGCGGCTACTGGACCACGGAGGTCTTCGTGTTCTGCAAGGATCCGGAACGGCCCGGATCAGATTACCGGGCCCGGATGTTCGCGCCGCTCATCGGCGTGCCCGAGGATCCGGCTACGGGGAGCGCATCCGCGGCGTTCGGCGGCTACCTCGCGAAACGCGACCCTCGCCGCGACGGTACGCTTCGCTGGGTCGTCGAACAGGGCTTCGAGATGGGACGACCCAGCATGCTGTACGTGGAGGCGGATAAACGCGACGGTGCCACGACCGCCATCCGCGTCGGCGGCTACAGTGTTCTCGTCGGTCGCGGCGACATGGTGCTCGACTGACTCACTGGTCGTATACGATGTCCACGGGGATGGAGCGGGCGTTCAGCCGGGCCAGGTCCGCGGCCAACGTGGGCGAGATGGTGCCGTAGTCGCGATACAGCGCGCCCGTGCCCTCGTAGTCGCCGCGTCCCTGGAGCTCGAGAATCGTGCGGGACAGCGCGTCCATCGCCGCAAGCATCCGATCGGGATTCACGCGATAGCGGCCGTCGTTCTCGCGCACGAACGCGCCCTGCCGGGCAAGAAAGTTCAGCGCGACGATGTTCGCGCGTCCGTGCGCGTCGCCCGAGCCGAAGCGCACCGACCTGAAGATGCTCGCGAGAAAGGACACGAGGTTGTCCTCCATCCGACCTGTCGTCAGCTCGTTGTTCGCGCGCAACTGACGCACCATGTAGAGGCCGAGGATGTCCGCCTTCCCTTCCTCCATGGCGCTGGCGCGTTCTTTCAGCGCCTCGCGAACGGTGCCGCGGGCGTCGATGGTGTTCTTGATTCCGAGCCCGTGCGCGACCTCATGGAACATCACATTCTCGAAGAACGCATCGAAGGTGACGTGGGGTACCTGATCGGAGACGATCATCTCGCGAGCGATCGGCAGCATGATGCGATCGAACTTCAGACGCATCGCATTCTTGAGCTGCAGCCGCCGCGCTCCCTTGCGCAACTGAACCTCCTCGTCGTTCGGCAGGTTGATGGCGATGGTCTTCGCGCCGGTGTTGGCCTGACCCGACACGTGCACCACGTCATACGCGTTGAGATCCGAGCTCGTCCCGGGCGTCTCTCGCTTGAACTCGTCCGAGACGGGAAGTCCGCGCTGAAGCATGGGAAGCTCGGAGACGTACCGGGCCAGGCGACGGCTCCACTCCTTGTCCTTGATCAGGACGACGCCTTCGTGCGCCGCCTTGTAGCCGAACAGCTCCTCTTCGTAGGTCTCGATGGGTCCGATAACGATGTCCAGGGTGTTGTTCTTCATGTCCATCCACGCCATGTCGCTCGGCTGGTAATCGTCGGTGCGAAGGGCCTGCGCGCGAAGCTGCAGGTACGTCTTGAGGCCAGGATCGTCGGCAAGCGCGGCCGCAGTCTCCAGATCGTGCGCCGCGCGCTCGTGCTGCACGGCGAAGAACTTCGAAAACGGGATGGCGGTCAGGCGGCCGCTCGCGTCGCGGCGCACCATGGTGTACAGCGACTTGAGTGAATCCGCGCGCGATCCGCCCTTCGCGAGCTCCGCCTCGAACTCGGCCTTGGTCATGTCCTTCGGGTAGTAGTTGGCACCGGCCGGCCGGGCACCAATCCCAGCGACGAACGACTGATTGTCGTTCAGGCGATCCCACGGTCCGAAGTTGATGTCTGCGAAACGCCGAGAATTCTCGTCCGGAAGCTCCCGCATCAGGGCGTCCCGATCGCCAAAGGCTTCGATCCAGAAGACGTCGTCCATGGCACGCGCCGCGTCGACGAGTAGTGGCAGCATCTTTCGCTCGTTGTCTGTGAGCGTGCTTTGGTCCGCTTCGAGTCTGACCGTGATGTACTTTGTCAGTCCGGCACTGACCGCAGCGGTTGCTGGCGTCGCTGGCGTCGATGTTTGCACCTTAGATATGGTAGATGAGCAAGCGACCAGAGTTACAGTAGTTAGTGTCGCTAGAGTAGCCTGTAGTGGCTTCATGATGTCTCCAAACTGGTGAATCAAACCGGTGAATCCGCTCACATTTTTCCGGGTGTGGTCTCGCTGAGCCGACTTTCCTTCTCGCCTGGTTTCGAAGACGGTGACACGCGTCTCATCTGCGAGACACGAAGTGTCTTTACGTGATGACAGAGCGTTGCGTTAAGTGCTTGCACGTCAAGTTAGTAAACGGCCCGCACGGTGCTAATGAGCAGGCCAGCATGCCACAGTTGGACTGGACGCTTTCCGTGCCCCAGCAGCTGGGTAAGGAGACACCATGAGCAAGACTAGCCAGCTTTCCATCGCCGCCATTTCGCTCGCCGCAGCTGTTGCTGCCTGTGGCCGCGGAAAGGGCGTCGCCCAGCAGGATGACTTCAAGAGCGATCTGCAGCTCGCCGCGTCCACGACCATGGATCTGGCGACTCCAAAGGTCGATCCATCGCTGCTGAACTCTTCGCTCGAGAATAAGCCCCAGGGTGCCCCGCAGCCGGCGACCACAATAAAGAAAGCGTCTTCGGGCAACCGGGCGGTTCGGTCACACACACCAACCGTGCGTGCGGCGCCCGAGACCCAGGTCGCGTCGACCGACGAGTCGGCGCAGGAAGCCGTGACCGTGCAGCAGGCGCCGGCTCCGGACATTTCCGAGCCCGCCGCGGTGGCGCCCCGTCCTTCGCCCGCGCCGACAGCCGACGCCGGCAATGGCTCCGGTGACTACGGCACGAGCGGTAACGGTGGCGGCATCTTCGGCCCCGGCGGTGGTATGGGTGGTGTGGTGATTCGCGGTGGCGGCGCCGATGGCGATCACTGCGAACCACACGGTGGCATGGGACGTCGCGGCGGCATGGGTGGCCCGATTCTTATCCCGCGGACGACCGTCCCCGTGATCGGTGGCATCCCGGCGGGCACCGGATCGCGCGCGGGCGGTGGCATGAGCGCTCCGCGTTCGGGTGGCGGGTCCGTGAGCCGACCGGGTACTGGCGGATCGCGGCGTCGCGGCTGATGCGCGGGTGAACATCGAGAAGCGGGACGGGCACGTGCCCGTCCCGCTTTTTTTTTATGTGGTTTGCAGGACAGCCCTCGCTTCCTTGCGGACGAGCGCGATCACGTCGCGGATGTCCTCATCGCGTGTCCGATAACCAGGGATGCAGAGTCGCAACGACAGCGCCCCTCGCAGGCGCGTCGACGACATGAGCACGAATCCCGTTCGATTCACGCGCTCGTTCACGCGCTCGTTCAGCGCATCGAGCTCGCTTTCGGAATCAGTGCCGCGCGGTCGCACTCGGAAGCAGACGATCCCGAACTGCGCCGGCGACAGTACCTCCAGCTCCGGTGCCTCACGCACCAGGCGCTCGGCCAGCTCCGCCTGACCCATGGCGCGCTCCTGCGCCGCGGCGATCGCCCTGGTGCCGAAATAACGGACGGAGAACCACACCTTGAGAGCACGCGCGTAGCGGGTGAGCTGTTCACCATAGTCGGCGAAGTTCACTTCGGCGTCACGGGCGCGCACATCCTGGAGATACTCCGGGTGCACGCTGAAGGCGCTTTCCAGTCGGGCCGGGTCCTTCACCAGGAGACACCCACACTCGAATGGCACGTACAGCCACTTGTGCGGGTCGAGCGTGAGCGAATCGGCGCGCCCCAGTCCGTCCAGCAGATTTCGCCCGCGAGTCGTCAGCACGCTGAAGCCCGCGTATGCCGAATCGGTGTGCAGCCAGAGTTCTTCGTCCCGCGCGAAGTCCGCGAGCGCGTGCAGAGGATCGACGGCACCGGTGTTCGTTGCGCCCGCGGTGGCACAGAGCAGAAACGGACGAAGACCATTCGCGCGATCGGCGATGACTTGCGCACGCAGTGCGTCGGGCCGCATCCGGAACGCCGTGTCGGTCGGCACTGCGCGGACATGAGCGCGCGTTATGCCGGCGATCCACGCCGCCTTCGCGACGGACGAATGCGCCTGGTCCGAGCAGTACACGCTCAGGCGGCCGACGTCGCCGCCGTCGCCCACAGCGTGGTGCCGCGCCGCGACGACAGCGGTGACCGTCGCAGCGGATCCACCGCTGGTGAGCAGACCGCGAGCGCCATCCGGCATCCCCATCCAGCGCCGGAACCACTCGAGCACCGTGAGCTCGATCTCGTTCGGAGCCGCGGCCACGGACCAGACTCCGGAGAAGAAGTTGAATCCCGTCGCGAGCCAGTCTCCCATCACGGCGGGGAAGGTCGGGCAGCTGGGGATGTACCCGAGAAAGCGCGGATGTGGCTCGCGTGCATGATGCGGCACCACGCGCTCACGGAATTCCTGCAGCAATTGCTCGAAGGGCGTCGGCGTCGAAGGCGCGTCCGCCAGCGACGGAAAGAGGTCACGGGCGCCAGGTCGATCGAGCGTCCGATACGCGGGCTGTTCTCTCAACGACGCCAGGTGCGCCGCGACGAAGTCGGCGACCTCGCGACCGATGCGCTGCATCGTCGCATGGTCCAGGTCGAGCGACGGTGGAATCGATCCGGGACCGCCGCGGCCCGCTTCCACTCAGCGCCGCGAAGAACGCTTCGCTTTGGTCTTGGACTTCGCCGACGAGGCGCCGCGACCGGATGCAGTGCGGCCTTCGGCCTTCGCGCCCCGCTTTGGCGTAGACGCCCGTTTGATGCTTCCGCGCACCTCCGGCTTGGGTCTCTTTGCGGCGGCGACGGCTTTCGACGCCGGTGGCGCAGCTGGCAGCGCGATCACGGGCGCGGGGCGCGCGGCCGGAGGAGCAGGTGGTTTGGGCGGCGTCCGCGAGCTCGAGGTCTTCAGTGGCGGCAGGGGGTGCTTGCGCGGACGACCGCTCTTTCGCGCGGCCTGGCCTTCCGCCATCAGCTTGTCGAATGCCGCTTTGGCCTCGGCGAGCAGACGAGCGTGCTGTGAGTTACGGGCGCTGGTCGCGCGCTCCTTCTCCGCGCGAAACAGATCTTCGGGCCTTGAATGCTTCATCTGAAAAGACGTTGGGATCGCGGCAGTCGTGCGAATCGGCTCCTAATGTTACTTCAGCGAAAGCGAGACAGCGAGAACGGAGCGAGATCGATCCAGCTCCGCCCTTCCAGGGTCAGCTGCGCGACGATCTCGCCGATCGCGCTGGCGAATTTGAAGCCGTGGCCGGAGCACGGACTCGCCACGAGAACGCGGCCATCGACATCCCAGTCGATGATGAAGTGGTGATCAGGCGTATTCGTGTACAAACACACCCGCGACTCCAGCAGCTCGCCGGCCGCACCGGGCATCACCATGTCCAATACCGCCCGGACGGCGTCCTGCTCGTCCGCAGTCACGGAACGGATTACGCCATCGGCGCTGGTTGTGGCACCTGCATGATGCGTCCCGCATTTCACCCCATGGCCTTCGTCCGGTAGGGTCGCGAACACATCGTCAGGCTTCGTCTCCCAGAGTCCGACGGGGCAGCGATCCGCCGCGAACAGCTCTGGCGACGTTACGGGTCGAAACCAATGCGACAGCTGGCGTTCGATCTCGAGTGGAATCCGCGTGTGCAACTGCGCCGCGAACGTCGGCAGCCAAGGTCCGGCCGAAACGACCAGACACCGCGCGTCGTAGTCGCCACGTGTCGTGTGCACACGTACGCCCTCGCTGGTCGCAGACCAGCGCATCACCTGAGCGCCGACGCACAGCTCGGCGCGCGCCGCGTGGGCCAGCCGATGAAAGGCACGTAGGCAACGCTCGGGAAACAGGATGCCCGCGCGCTCCTCGAAGAGTGCAACCCAATCGGCGTGCGTGCGGTACATCGGGAAGCGCGCTTCGAACGCGCGCGCATCGAGCATCTCATGCCGGATGCCGTGTGCCCGTGCGCTCCCGGATGCGCCCCGCACCAGCGGCCCGTCCTCCGGCCCGACCATGATCCCGCCCGTCTGCTGCCACAGCCGCTCCCCCGCGGCGGCTTCCAGCTGCGACCACAGCTCGTACGCCCGTCGGACGAGCGGCACGTACAACGGATGCTCGTAGTACGCCTCGCGGATGATCCGCGTATGCCCATGCGTCGAACCAAAATGATGCGGTGGCGCATAGCGGTCGAACGCGATCACCGACGCGCCGTGTTGCGTGCACGCCCAGGCGCTTGCGCTGCCCATCGCGCCACAACCGACGATCGCAACGTCGTATTTCAATGGTTGGCGGGTGTGGAATGCGACCGTGAGGGGGCTTTCAGGGGAACTCCGGCTTTCTAAGCGACCGCGGCCCTGAGTTTGCTTCTACCAACGCGAGCAGCCGAGTGGCGCAATGGGTTCGGCAGTGGGCGTACGACCCTGACGAACCCAACCGTGCCGCCGGGGCGACGCGAGATCGACGACGATCTGCTGAGCCACGGCACGCAGGATGCCTCTACCGGCGGCGATACCGCGACACTCCGTCGCGGCGTGCAACGCACCAGGAGGAGAACTTAGTTATGCGCGTTCGTTACATCACCACCTGCGCGCTGGGCCTCGCCGCGGCGCTGACGGTTGCAGCCAGCACGTTGGCCGCGCAGCAGACGCAGGACACCACCAAGCTCCGTCGTTCGACCACGTCGTCGACGCGTATTCCGATCTCGAAGGAATCGCCCGGCGAAGTCGTGACGACCCGTGTCGACACGGTCTATGTGACCCGGTACGACACCGTCACCAACACGATCACCCGCGTGGACACGGTTACCGTCACGCCGCCAGCTCCGCTCGTGATTTCGCGAGTGAAGGGCCCGATGTACTGGGGTCTGTTCGGCGGCTCGACCCGCCCGTACGGCAACATCGATCGTGTGTACACCAACGGCTTCCATGCCGGCGGCGTGCTCGGTTGGGAGTCGCAGCATGCTCCAATCGGCGTTCGCCTGGATGGTCAGGTGAGCCAGCTGGGTCGCGAGGAGACGCTGTACAGGGGCACGACATTGACGTCGACGAACATCGGAAGTGGTACGCCGCTGTTCATGTCTCTCGCCGGCGATGTGAAGGTTGCTCCGCTCAACTTCCGTGGATGGAAGCTCTACGGCATCGGCGGGCTCAATGTCAACCGGTACCGCGCGATTGCGATGGCGTCGCAGGACGTGGCCGACTTCAATCTTCGGGGTTCGAATTACCAGAACGCCGAGATGGATTGGAAGACGAAGTGGGGCTTCAATTTCGGCACGGGTCTGGACTTCCACATCGGCAGCCAGGACATGTTCCTCGAGTATCGCTGGCTGGCCAACCGGTCTGAAGGTGCCAACTCGTACATCAACCCGATCTCGATCGGCGTCCGGTACTTCTGATTCACTAAGCACCTTGTGGTTCACTCGCCGTCCGGTTCGCCGGGCGGCGAGTTTTTTTCTGCCCGACTCATCTAATCGCTTGTCGGCACCGAACTTGTACAACTACCGAGTGTACAGACGACCAACCAGGTGAGCGAAATGGCTGTACTGGCAGTTGAAGGGGGCAAGCGGTTCATGAAGTTCGCGAGCGCGGCTGCCGCGGCGATCGTCGCGTTGCCGGGCTTGGTGTTGGCGCAGGCGCAGCGGATCAGCGGCGACTGGCTCCAGCTCACGCCGACCGATCCCAAAGCGGGCATTCCAACCGCAGATCCGAAAGTCGGCATTACCACGGTGACCGAGGCGGGCGCGACGGTTTCCATCGAGCGTCGTATTCGCGCGCGAACGCGACAGGACAGCGTGTCCAGCGCGACCGCGTACGAAGCGGCGAAGCGCGACCCGAACATGCACATCGAGGTATCCGTCGAAGACCGCAAGCTCTGGGTCGTCGTCGGTCAGGACACGGTACTCACGGCGCCGGTGGCGATCGGGACGGGCGAGACGCTCGTGTTCGGTGAGAAGGCCTGGACGTTCGACACGCCGCGCGGCATCCGCACCATTCGCGACAAGGATTCCGATCCGCACTGGATTCCACCGGAATGGCACTACGCCGAGACGGCGAAGGAATACGGCCTGAAGCTCGGTCACCTGTCGCTCTCGAAACCGACGAAGATCAGCGGCGACCGGAAGATCATGTTCAAGGATGGCGAGGCGGGCGTCTTCCATCCGGACTCCGGCTTCGCATATCTCCCGCTCGACGAGGAGATCGTATTCGATTCCACGCTCTTCATTCCGCCGGTCGGTTCCAAGAACCGCGCGGTCCAGGGAGAGCTCGGCAAGTACAAGCTCGACACGGGCGGCGGAGTCCTGCTGCACGGCACGCCGCACCAGAACTCGATCGGCAAGGCGGCGACGCACGGCTGCATGCGCCTGCGCGACGAGGACATCGAGTGGCTGTACCAATTCGTGCCGGTGGGGACGAAGGTCTACATCTACTAGCGGACAGCCATCGTTCCCTGCATCGCGGCGACGAGCTTCTCGTCGCCGCTTTCTTTTGCGAACACGTCGGCGCGACAAACGACGACGGTGCGACCCGCCCGCAGGACGTCGGCACGCGCCACGATGGCCTGGCCCTTTGCTGGCGCGAGCATGTTGATCTTGAACTCGATGGAGAGCACGTCGCTGCCCGGCGGCATCATCGTGAGCGCGGCGTAGCCGCACGCACTGTCCGCGAGCGCCGCCAGCGCGCCGGCGTGCAGGAACCCGTTCTGTTGCGTCAGCTCGTCGCGAACGACCAGGCTGAGCTCCACGTGACCCTTGCGCACCACGTCGACGCGGGCGCCGATGGTGGCCATCAGTCGTTGTCGCGCGAAGTTCTCCCGGACGCGGGCATCGATGTCGTCAGCGGTCATTCCGAGGCGGAGTGAGGAGGCGTGCGCCTGAAGGTACAGATCCCTCGCTGCGCTCGGGATGACCGGAAGCGCGCGGATGACCGGGAGCGCTCCGGATGACCTTGCGCCTATGCGGCGCGGACCAGCCGCGGACGGCGTTTGTGGCGGCGACGCGCGGCGCGCTCCGACTGCTTGTTCCAGTCCGTCATCGCGGCCGTCATGGCCGTGAGCGCGGTGAGCCCGAAGAACAGGTTGCGCGCGCGAGCGTTGCGGCCAAAGCCGAGCACGAATGGCAGCATCGGCAGCAGCGCTCCGATGGCAGCCTCCGCGATGCCGTGCACCTTGAACGGAATCGCGCGCTTCACCGCGAGCGGGTAATCGGTGAACATGGAGAGACCCGCGTAGCCGGCCGCGAGCACGTAGCACGCGTCCGCCGCCTCGTCCGGGAGCTCCATGAGTTTTGGCGCCGCCGCGACCGTCGCGACCGTGGCGTAGTCCATGACTCCGTGCGTGAATGGCGTGATTGGCTTCTTCATTCGAGTGCCCTCCGTGTCACGCACATTGAGCGAATCGCATTCCATCACGCTCGTCCGAGCAGGTGGACGCGCCCACGGGGTTCCACGTCGAGCGGCGTCAGCAGATCCGGCTCGCCGTCGAGATGCGCTTCGACCGGCCGTCCGAGCGCCTCCACGCGAAGGCGACGCACCCGCGCGTGTGCGACGTACGACAATCGCAGATGCGGTGCGCCCGGCAGCAGGATCGCGATCCAGAAGCGCGCCAGCTGCGCGAACGTTCGATAGTCGAGCAGCAGCATGTCGAGGAGATCGTCGGAAGGGTCGGCGTGCGGCACGGCGAGCTGGGGACCTGCCCAACGCTTGGCGTTCGCGACCATCACCGACGTCACCTCCCACGAGAGCGTGTCGCCGTCTTCCATCTCGCCGATAACGCGCATCTTCGGATAATCGAACGTCGCGCCCTGCCGCAGCGCGCTGAACACCACGCCGAGAAAGCCGAGCGCGCGCTTCACGTGGCGCGGCGTGCGCCACATGAGCAGGCCATCGAATCCCACGCCGAGTTGCAGCAGCATCGACCTGCCGTTGACGCTCCACGTTCGGAAGGGCACCCGGCGCGTGTCGCCCGCGAGCATGCGCGCGGCACGCACGGGATTGGATGGAAGCCCCAGCTCGTACGCGAGCACGTTCGTGGTGCCGGTCGGGACGATGCCAATGGGGATGTCCCGCGCGCCAACAGCATCGGCACAGGCGCCCACCGTTCCATCGCCACCACATGCGATCACCATCGTCACATCCGGATGCGATGTGAGCGCGCGTCGCACCGGTCCCGCCATGTCAGCGGCCTCGGTCGCGACGAGAACGCTGGGCCCGGGCTGCGACTGCAGCTCCCGTAAAGCCGAACGGAGGCGCGGCCGCCAGATGGCCGCGCCTCCGCGTGGGTTGTACACGATCAAACGCACGGGATCACGTCATGGGACGCCGGCACCGACGCTCGGCGAACCGCCTTCGAACGCGAGCTTCGGCATCATCTTCTGACGCGGGTACGTCTCATCCAGCGTGTTGCCGTCGTACAGCCGTCCGTTCTTCATCACGAAGCGGATGGTGTTGCTGTTCCTGATGTCATCGAGCGGATTCTTGTCGAGCACCACTAGATCGGCGAGCTTGCCCGGCTCGATCGAGCCGATGTCGTTCTCGAGGCCAATGCCCTGCGCGCCGAGTATCGTCGCCGCCTTGAGAGCTTCGTGCGTCGACATGCCCCCGGACTGCAGCATCCACAGCTCCCAGTGGTAGCCGAGACCTTGCATCTGGCCGTGGCTCCCCACGCCTGCGCGACCGCCGGCCTCGATGAGATCCTTCGAGAAGGCAGCCTGCATGGGGAAGATGTACTCGTCGTCCATGAACCAGCCACCGGGGCCGGGACTCGGCGTGCTGCCGCCGGCCCCCGTGCCGCGGCGACGCGTGCGCGCGTCGAGCTCCGCCTCCGGCATGAAACGCCGGATCTTCGGGTCGTCGTGCACGTTGGTCTTCGTGTACCAGTAGTTCTCACCCCACGGGCCGCCGTACTGCACGATCAGCGTGGGCGTGTGCGTGACGCCGGTCCCCTTGAACAGCTGCACGACGTCGTTGTACAGCGGCGTGATGGGCAGCGAGTGTTCGATGCCCGAGTACCCATCGATCGCGTGGGTCATGTCGAGCCGGAAGTCGAGGCCACCTTCGGTGGTCGGCATCAAACCCAGCTCGCGCGCGGCCATGATGATCCACTGCCGCTGCTGCCGGCTGCCCGTCATGTACATCTTGATCGTCTTGGTGTTGTAGTACTCGGCGTAGCGCTTCAGGATGTTGCGCGCGTGGTCGAGGTCGCGGACCATCTCGCTCGAGAAAACGCCCGGGCCCGTCGAGTACACGCGCGGTCCGACGGCGTTGCCGGCACGCACCTGATCTTCATAGGTCAGCGCGTCGGTGACCGCCGTCTGCGGATCGCGCGTGGTCGTCACGCCATACGCGAGCATGGTGGCGTACTGCCACGGCTGCTGGACGTGGATCTCCGGGATCGACCACATGATGTGGTAGTGCGTATCGACGAACCCCGGGACGATCGTCTTGCCGCTGACGTCGATGATTCTCGCATCGGCCGGCACCTGCACGGTGCCGCGCTTGCCGACGGCGACGAACCGATTGTTGTGGACGACGATGTCGGCATCGTCGATCACCTCGTCCCCCTTCATTGTGACCACGCGCGCGCCGCGCAGGACGGCGGTGCCTTTCGGCATGTCCTGCGGAACCGAGATGGCGATCCGCTGTTCCGTCGGCTTGTAGCCGGGCTTGTCGTTCTTCTTCGCGCTGTCGGGTTTCGTCGCGACCGTCTTCGTACTGTCCGTCGTCGCCCCAACCGATTTGCCGCTGTCGGCGGGAGCTTTTGCGGCATTTCGCAGACTGTCCGCGCGAGCGCGCGTTGCCGTCTTGAGACTGTCGTCCATGAATTTCGCGCGCTCGAGGTCGTACGTGACGAACGCATTGCCGATAGCCCAATGCACGGACTTCCCGTCCGCGCTCCAGATCGGGAACTCGCCGCCAATGTCCGTCAGCTTCTTGACCGGGAACGCGGCATTGTCGGGGCTCGCCACCGACACCGTGGGCGTCGTGCCGCCGAGGTACGGAACGGTGACGACGTAGATGTCGCGGCCGACCAGGGCGAGCGCGCGGTCGCCCTTCGGCGACATCATCACGAGCGCCGCGGGCGGAGGCTGAGGGGCCTGCGGCTCGAACTCGTACTTCGGCATCGGCAGATCGACGCTGTTGCGCGGATCGTCGTCGAGGTCGAGCACACCCTGCGGGGGCAGTGGACCGGTCACCTTCAACACCGGCTTCACGTCCGTGCCGTCCCAGCGGAATGACACGAGGCCATCCTGGAAGCCATACGCGTAGATGCGGCTGGTATCGCTCGTGAAGTGCGGCGTGTCGCGATTGCCGGTCGGTGCGATCATGACCACGTCGCCGCCGGCTGCTGGAACCCACACGAACTGCGAGCCGAGGCCGTGACTGAAGAAGGGCCCCGTCGCGTCACGCAGATCCCGGCTTGCGCCGCGGATGGCGACGATGCGTCGGCCGTCCGGCGACCATGCAGGCTCCGAGTACAACGCGGCGTTACGCGTGAGCTGCTGCGGCTTCGCCTTTCCGTCGACGGCCATGCGATAGATGTTGCCGCCGGCCGCGCCGGCCCACGTGACGAACGCCACCGACTTGCCGTCCGGCGACCACGTCGGCTCGAACTCGCCCACCGTGAAATCCGTGAGCCGCCGCGGTGTGCCGCTGGGGAGATCCATGATGTACAGGCGATCCATCGCGGAAAAGGCGAGCCGCTTGCCATCCGGCGACGGCGCCACGTCGCGAATCTGGCGCGCGGTGAACGTCGCGGAATCAGGAACGCGATACGCGAATCGCACCTCGGGACCCACGTCGGCCACGACATCCGCGGTGAATGGAATCCGCGCGGCGACGGTGCCGTCGAGTGGCACGCGCCAGAACTCGCCGCCGTACGAGATCACGATCGCTTTGTCGTCCGGCGTGAACGCGTAACCCGGCAGGACGTCGAGCGAGCTGCGCGCCTCGCCGTCATCACGCTGGATGGGATACGCCAGCCACTTCTCTTCACCGGTGTCCTGATTTCGGAGACGGAGGCCCGTCTTGTTCTCGTAGCGGGTGCCGTACGCGAGCCACTTGCCATCGTGCGACAGACGCGGCCGGAACGCCGAACCGTACCGCTGCGACATCTGCGTGCTCGTGCCGGTCTCGCGGTCGTAGACCGCGAGCTGATACTGGGGTCCGACGGCATTGTACTGCCAATCGCCCGTGCGCGTCGCGTACCAGATGTAGCGGCCGTCGCGACTCACCGTGGGGCTGGTCATCTTCACCGGATTGGGTTCGCGCGTGAGCGCCACGCCCGTGCCGCCGTCCACGTGATAGATCCAGAGCTTGGATGCGCTCTGCGGCGCCGTCCGCGACGCAATCACGTACTTCCCGTCAGGCGTCCACTCGGGCGAGATGTACAGCGTGTTCGCCGTCGCGGGACTCTTGGTGAGCTGCGTGGTGTCACGCCCATCCAGCGAGAGCAGCCAGACGTTGTCGCTCCCGGAACGATCCGAGATGAACGCCACCTTCCTGCCGTCCGGGCTGAAGCGCGGCTGGTTCTCCATCGCCATCCCCGTGAGCAGCGGCGTTGCCTTGCCGCCTTCGATCGGCAACGTGTACAAATCGCCGAGCATGTCGAAGACGATCGTTTTACCGTCGGGGCTGACGTCGAGCGACATCCACGAGCCCTTCGTGGTCGTGAACGAAACCTTTCGTCCTACCGAGAGCGGCAGGGGTTTCTTCGCGGATGAATCGCGGAACGGCGCCGGTGCCTGCGCGTGGAGCGAGACGGCGGCGAGGACCAGCAGAAGTGGTGCGGACCGCATGCAGTGCCTCTGGAGTGTAAGAGAGCCTCCGCGGGTGGGTGGCGGAGGCTCGAATCAGGAGAGGAATTACCGCTTCATTATACGGTGCGTACCAGAGTTACGCTGTCGCCATCTGACGCCCATTCCCGTCGCCGTCGCCTTCGAGTGATCGCGCGGGCGACCGACGCCATTACCGGGATGTTTTGGGGACAAGCCGGCAGATGTGCACCTGCGGATCGGCCTGCCGGCGCGCGGGAAGCGTGCTGGTTCCGACACCGCGACTCACGAGGATCGGCGCGTCCTTCGACCCGGAATGGAAGACGCCGCCGTGCATGTACAACTTGCTCACCGGTCCCCGATGGCGGATGGCGGGCTCCCGGTTGCGCAGCAGGAATTGTCCGCCGTGCACGTGACCCATGAAGGCGATGTCGAAGGGCCGGTCACCGATGGCGAGGAGGGCATCGGGCTGGTGCGCCAGGACGATGCGCGTGCCGTCCGCACCGGCGAACGCCTTCTCGGCGTCCGGGAGACCCTCGTCCCAGTCGTCGAAGCCACACACCCACACGTCGTCGAATGGCGCTGCCAGACGCGCGTTCTCATTCACCAGCACGCGCACGCCCGCGCCGACCAGCTGACGCGTGATGTATTCGTCGTCGCCGAGCAGATCATGATTTCCGAGAACGGCGAACTTTCCCAGCGGTGCCCGCGCGGCGCGAAAGCTGTCCAGCAACTTGTCGACATGTCGCGCGTGGAACGACACGAAGTCGCCACCGAGCAGGAGCAGATCCGCTTCCGCGTCCGTGATCGCGGCGAGCACGTCGGCCAGGAGGCGCGCGTGGAGCGTGGGACCGGCGTGAAAATCGGAGACGAAGACGAGGCGCAGCTCGCGCGCATCGGGGCGCTGTCGCGCAATCTCGAACACATGCTCCGCGACCTCGAGCCGCCCCTGCAGCCCGATGGCGCGCGTGATCACCGCCGGCCAGCCTCCGCTATACAGCAGACCGAGGGTGACGTCGATCGCTTTTTTCTTGAAGTTGGCGTGGCGCGCCCGTCCGAACCACCGCGCTCGGTTCCGCATGCGAAGAAGTTAGCGCACCCGCTGGGACGCTCTGAAACTCCTCGGACGCCCAGGCCTCGACACGGTCGCGGCCGGCGCGTTTGGCGGCGTACAGCGCTTCGTCCGCGTGGGACACCAGCACCTCGGCGGCGTCCGGCGCGCGGCCGCCGATCAGGATTCGCATCGACGCGACGCCAACGCTCACGGTCAATCGCATCGAGCTCTCGCCACCAAAGCGGTGCTGACGCACGGCGTCGCGCACGCGTTTGCCGAGCTGGAATGCACCCTCCACCGACGTGTCGGGCAGAATGAAGGAGAACTCCTCGCCGCCGACACGGGCCACGACGTCGCCCGCGCGTGCTTCGCGCTGCAGCAGCACGGCGATGTCGCGCAACACGGCGTCACCGGCGAGGTGGCCCAGCGAGTCGTTGATGAACTTGAAGTGATCGATGTCGAGCGCGATCAGTGCCACGTCGCCACCGACGCGATCGCAGCGCGCCACCTCGCGCAGCAGAGCCTCGTCGAAGCCGCGCCGGTTCATGCAGGCCGTGAGCGGATCGGTGAGGACCATGCTGGCCATCTGTCCGCGGATCGCGTCGTACTCCACGAGCAGCACGGCGCTCGCGAGCAGGAATACGGCGACGGTCATGATCTCTTCGCGCCACGAGAGCAGCGTCGTCGTGCCCATGGCCGAACCGATGAGCGCGAGATAGCCGGCGGCCACCGCCGCGAGGACGAATGCGGCGTGCTTCCGGCCGAAGTAGAGCGTGTTCAGATGCAGCGCGAAGAACGAGAAGATCAACGCGCGATCGTAGTACTGCGGCGCCGACACGGAGATCGACAGTGCGAACACGAACGCGACGTCGCTCATCATCGTCGCAAACACGAGCCACTCGGGAATGGATCCGCGCCGTTGCGCCACCTCCGCGGACGCCGACGCGAAGATCACGTACGCGAACGTCGCCAGCAGAATCACACCGGGAGCCGGCAATGGCCCGATC
>DATFHG010000180.1:0-10493 GCA_035248725.1 Gemmatimonadaceae bacterium
CTCGATCTGGCCGAGTCCCAGCTCCACGCGCGAGAGCGTGACGAGCGCGTGCGCGAGCGTCACGGGCAGACTGCCGGCGCGCGCCACCGCCACGTTCTTCTCGGTGAGCTCGCGGGCCGTATCGAAGTCGCTGCGACGGTACGCCGCCCAGGCGCTCCAGAAGCGCGCGAACACGATGGCGGGATCGTTGTCGGGAAACTCCGCAGCGAGACGCAGCGATTCGTCGAGCACAGGTCGCGCTCCTTCGGGATCGCGGCCCAGCAACCGGGCCGCACCCATCTTCGCCATGGCGACGGCGACGGTGTGCGCGTCGCCCGCGAGACGCAGCAGATCGATGGCGCGATCGAAGTCGGCGATGGCGCGCTCGTAATCGCCCTGCGCCAGCGCGATCAGGCCGCTGGTCGCGAGCGCGCGACCACGGTACAGCGGCTGCCCTTCGAGGCCGAGCGCCAGCGCGCGATCGGTGAGCTGCCGCGCCTCGCGGAACTGACAGCGCGCATACCAGAACCAGAACATCGCGCCCACGTAGCGCAGCGCCGTCTCGGCGCGAGACGCGTGCGCCGCGGCCCACGAAATGGCCGCGCGCATGTTGTCGTACTCGCGCGCCAGCCGGTCGATGAGGTCGATCGACATCGCCCCACCGACGAGACGCGGCGCGATCGGCTCCAGCACGCCGAGGTAGTGCGCGGCGTGGCGAGCGGCGCATTCGTCGTGGTCTCCCGCGTCGGCGAGCCGCTCGAGCGCGTACTGCCGTACCGTCTCCAGCAGACGATAGCGCGCCTCGCCGTCCCCGCTCTCCATGACGACGAGCGATTTGTCCACGAGTGTGGCGATCGCGTCGAGAATGTCGTCCACGTCGAGGGCGTCGGCGGTGCATACGTTCTCCGCCGCGGTGAGATCGAACGTGCCCGAGAAGATCGCGAGCCGCCGCAGCAGCGTCTGCTCGCGCGACGAGAGCAGGTTGTAGCTCCACTCCATCGTCGCGCGAAGCGTGCGGTGCCGCGGGAGCGCGGTCCGGCTGCCGCTGCCGAGCAGGTGAAACGCGTCGGTGAGACGCTCGGCGATCTGCGCGGGCGACAGGACGCGCGCGCGCGCCGCGGCGAGCTCGATGGCCAGTGGAATGCCGTCGAGGCGACGGCAGATCTCCCGCACGGCGCCGACGTTGGCGTCATTCAGTACCCAGGCGGGCGACGCCGCTCCGGCGCGCTCGCTGAACAGCCGCACCGCTTCCTCCGTCGCCATGGGCGGAACGAGCCACGCGGTCTCGCTGGCGACGCCGAGCGCCTCGCGGCTCGTCGCGAGCACCGCCAGCGTCGGACAGCCGCGCAGCATCGCGTCCACTACGGACGCGCAGTGGACCACGAGATGCTCGCAGTTGTCGAGCACGACCAGCACCCGCTGTCCGCAGATGGTCTCGATGACGACGTCGAGCGGCTGCGTGGTTGCGCGCTCGACGATGCCGAGCGCGGTCGCGATCTGCTGCGGGATCAGGCCGGGATCGGTGAGCGACGCGAGGTCCACCCACACGATGCGCGTGAACGAATGCGTGCGCGCGGCGACCTGCTCGGCGAGCCGCGTCTTCCCGCTGCCGCCGGCGCCCGTGAGCGTGACCAGCCGTGACGACTCGACCAGCGCGAGGACGTCCGCGAGCTCGCGCTCGCGTCCAATGAAGCCCGTGAGATGTACGGGGAGGCCGGTCAAGGAAGGGGCGTCGTGGCAGGAGGGAGAGACAACGGTATCGCCGTGCACACCGTCGATCAACGCTTCACGATCGCCTTGAGGAACGGGAGGGCCGCCGACATCGCCTTGGCCACGGACATGCGCCGGCTGAGCACGAGCAGGGGCACGCTGAGCGCGTCACTGCTGGCAAAGTCGGTCGGGTGCTCGCCCGTGTTGTTGTCCCCCACGAGGATCAGGCGGCTGATGTACTCGGAGCCGTTGGGCCCCAGCGCGAGCTCGGTGGCCGGATAGCAGTACGGACCGCCCGCGATCAGACCGATCCCGCTCGCGCCGACACCGTCCAGCAGGCACTGCAGCGACAGCGCGACGTCGTCGATGTTGTGGGGCAGCTGCGGAATGACGACGCGAAAGTGCGCCTGCAGAAGCCCGGGGAGCTCCGGCCACAGGTCGGACGAATGACCGGCGACGTCGGCACCCAGCAGCATGACGGCCGGGCCGGCGCCTGAGTGCCGGTAGCGCATGACGCGCTGGTTGGCGTGCACCTCGCCCCAGGTCTGGGGACCGGGCTCGGCGACGGGAAGATCGGTTTTTGTCGGCATCGACAGGTAGGTCGTGGGTCGCAGGTCGGGGGTCGTGGTCGTGGGTCTGCGGGAATGAAGGTCGATCACACCGCTTACGGGACGCTTACAGCCCCTTACGGAAACCCGCGACCTGCGACCCACGACCTACGACCTGCGACGTTAGGCGATGCGTAAGCGCCCGACCCGATGATACGCCCCATCGAAACGACGGGCGCACCGCCCTGCCACTTCACTCGAGAGGAATACATATGAAGTCGCTCACGATGTTGTTCGGACCCGCCGCGCTGGCTGTCGTCGTCGCCGCCAACAGCGTGGTGTCGCGTCGCGGCACGGAGGTAAGAGACGCGCTCTATGGGAACGCGCGCATCGCGCGTCTCGACGGCGCCGCCCAGAAGGCGGGCAACGGCACCACGCGCGCCTACGTCCTCGTGGACAAGGAAAGCGGCAAGGCGCTGGAAGTCGGCGTCGCGCTGAGCGAAGGCGTGATGGACGGACTGCCGGCCCCGCGCAAGCTGTCGATGGCAGACATGGCATCCATGGAGCACATGGATATGCACACGTGGGTGCTCGATCTGCCGAAGAACAATCCGTCGCCGTACAAGTTCGTGACGTTCGGCTGGAACCCGCAGGGTCACGAGCCCGCGGGCGTGTGGGACGTGCCGCATTTCGACTTCCACTTCTATACCGTGGGCCGGGACGTGCGCGCGTCGATCGTGCTGTCCAATCCCGACTTCGCGAGCAAGGCCGCGAAGTATCCCGCCGAAGTGGCGCGTGCGCCCTTCTATCTGGACGCCGCCACCGCAGCGAAAACCGAAGCGAAGAACATCACCGTTCCCGAGATGGGGCTGCACTGGTTCGACGTGCGCACGCCGGAGATCCAGGCGCTCGCCGGCCATCCCGAGGCGTACAAGCCGTTCACGAAGACGTTCATCTACGGGTCGTGGGATGGGCAGTTCATCTTCTCTGAGCCGATGATCACGCGCGCGTACCTGCTGTCGGTTCGCGAACAGAATGGGGACAACGTCGCCGAGGTGCCGGTCGTGAAGTTCAGTGAGCCCGGTTCGTACGGTTCGGCGTATCGCATCAAGTGGGACGCGGAGAACCGCGAATACCGCATCGCACTCACGCAGTTCTAGACCGAAAACATTCACTTTGAAATGAGACAACAAACAATGGGCACAATCCTGGTTCAGAGCGCGGATCCGGCCGAGGCAGTCCTGGACGTCATTCTCGAGGAGAACGAGGGCTGGAATCAGGGCGACGTCGAGCTCTACAGCCGGTCGATCGCCGACAACGTCACGTTCACCAACATCCGCGGCCAGCATTTCATGGGACGCGACGCCTTCGTGAAGCAGCACGACGTGATCTTCGGCACCTTCTTCAAGGGCACGAAGCTCGAGCAGAAAGTGGTGTCGCTGCAGTTCGTGGGTACCGACGTGGCATTGCTGGACACGCTGGCGAGCCTGAGCGGCATCCCGAGCCCCCTTCCTTATATGAGGCTGGACGCCCAGGGCCGCCTCACCACGCGCCTGCTGCAAGTGCTCGTGAAGCAGGACGACGAGTGGAAGGTGGTGGCGTACCACAACGTGGACATCAAAGGCTGAGTTGGGAGTTGGGAGTTGAGAGTTGGGGGTGGAGCGGTGTGTTCGCTCCCAACTCCCGACTCCCGGCTCCGAACTACGTTGCGTCCCGGTGCGCGCGAGTGCATCGTGTCTCCCATGAGCGTCACCGAAGGCCAGAACCCCCCTTCTCCACTCCAGCCGCCCATGGCGGACAGCAGCGAATCCGACATCGACCAGCTGCTGCCGCTGATCACCGAAGCCACCGCGGGCGAGTACGAGATCCTTGGCGAGCTCGGCCGCGGCGGCATGGCCGCCGTGTACCTGGCGCGCGACCTGTCGCTGAACCGCAAGGTCGCGATCAAGACCATGCTCCCGGAGCTGATCGGCCGCGGCGCGATGGTGCAGCGCTTCAAGCGCGAAGCACAGATGGCGGCAGGGCTCTCGCATCCGCACATCGTGCAGATCCACACGGTGAAGCAGACGCCGAAGATCGTCTACTTCGTCATGAAGTTCATCGAGGGCCGGGGGCTGGACTCGATCATCGCGCAGCACGGCGCGCTCGACGTCGACATGACGCGGCTGGTGCTGCAGCAGGCGGCGAGCGCACTGTCGTTCGCGCACCATCGCGGCGTGGTCCACCGCGACGTGAAGCCGGCGAACATCATGATCGACGAGAATGGCTGGGCGGTGATGACCGACTTCGGCATCGCCAAGATGGACGACGGACAGAACCTGACCGCGACCGGCACCAGCGTCGGCACGCCGCACTACATGGCGCCCGAGCAGTTCCACAACAAGGAGCTCACGGCGTCCGCCGACCAGTACGCACTCGGCGTCGTCGCGTACGAGATGCTCACGGGCAAGAAGCCGTTCGACGGCAACTCGCTCGCCGAGATCATCACGCAGCATCTCTTCAAGGAACCGACCGACCTGCAGGTAAACCGCGCCGATCTGCCGCCGACGATCTCCGCGGCGATCCTGCGCATGCTTGCCAAGGAGCCCGCGCAGCGCTTCCCCGACCTGGACGCCGCGATCGCGTCGCTCGGCGCGCCGGACCCCGCGAACGTCGACGCGGCGCGCGGTCGTCTCATGTCGCTCGCTCGCAGCAGCGCGGCGCGCGCGCCTCGCCTGAGCGTCCCGATGAGCCCCGTGCCGGCGACGCGCCCCAGCGCGCCGACGACGGTGGTGAACAGGAAGGAGCCGGTGGAGGTGTCGGACAGCGGTGCGATTCTTATGTCGCCGAAACCGGTGGCGCGCGAGGAACACACGCCGATGCCCGCGCCGATCACGCCGGCGTCCGCGCCGGCCATGGCCAAGCCTCGCCGCGCCGAGAAGAAGTCGCACGCCATCCACTACATGACCGCGTTGGTGGTCCTGCTGCTCATCGCGGGCGTGATCGGCGCGCTGCGGATGCGCAGCGCGCGCGAGGCGCGGCGGGAGAGCCGCTCGCTCCAGCGCGGCGTCGTGCTGTATCAGCAGGGACAGGCGGTGAACGCGGGCGCCGAGTTCACCATCGCCGCGCGCGAGATGCCGGCGAGCGCGATGCCGCACGTGTACCTCTCGCGTCTGGCGCGCGAGCGGGGCGACCTCGCAACCGCGTTCAACGAAGCGGCGGCGGCGGTGCGCCTCGAGCCGAACAACGGCGTCGCGCTGCGTGAAACGGGTGCCGTGCTGCTGGCCCGTGGCGACAACGACACCGCGCGGAAATTCTACGTGCGCGCGCTCAAGGCAAACCCCGCGGACAAGGCGGCGATGGGCTGGCTCGCGTGCTCATTCCACAGAATGGGCTACAACGACGAAGCCGCGCGCTGGTCGCAGCGCGCGGGCGCGGGCGACTGGTCGAGCTGCCTGCAGTGAGGCGGAAGCGAGCATGAGTAGCTCGCGCCGATCGTTTCTTGGCGCGCTTGGCTCGTTGCTCGGAGTCGGCGTCGTCGGACACGAACTTCGATTTCGCGATGCGCCTGCACCGACGGGCGCGTGGGACATCTCCTGGCTCGACGCGCTGACGGGCAAGCACAAGCAGATCTTCACCGCGCCGTCGCTGGTGACGCACCTGCCGCTGCACGTGGTCGTGAACTATCTCGACGCGTTCGAGGAGGTGTACGGTCTGCGCTTCCCCGACGTGAACACCGTCGTCGGGATCACTCAGCCCCTCTTCCCGCTCAACGTGAACGATGCGACGTGGTCGAAGTACGACGTCGGGCGGCGCTGGCAGATCAAGGATCCGAAAACGGGCGAGCTCGCGACGAGCAACATCTTCATGGAGAACGTGCCGGCGGGCCCGGGGAAGGTCGTGGGCATCAAGCCGCTCGTCGCGCGGGGCACGGTGTTTTATCAGTGCAACAACGCCCTCGGCGGCATCGCCCGGCAACTGGCGCGGGAGCTGGGCAAGGCGAGCGACTGGCAGGACATCCGCGCCGATCTCATCGCCGGCTTCCTGCCACGCGTGAAGCTCGTTCCCGCGCACACGTTCATGCTGGGGCTCTGCCAGGAACGCGGCTTCACGTACGAGTCGATCTGATCGGTGAGGAGCTGGCTCGCCGCGGCTACTCGCAACCGGGGATGCGAAGCGCAGCAATGCGCGATGAATAGTTCACCGCACCGCGCTTGAGGTAGTCGCCCACATACCAGATCGTGCAGTCGTCGCTCGGATCGACGGCGGTCTGCGTGTAGTCCTCCCACCGCAGCGTGTTGCCCTGCGCCCCTTCCCCCTCGGCCAGCGCGGTCTCGCGCAACGACAGCACGCCGGGCGGATCGGTGGCCAGGCGCGCGGCAAAGCGCTGGCCGGCGTAGGACGGGGTGCCGCCGAATGAGTAGCCGATGCCGATATTGCCGCGCGCGTCGATCGCGGGGCTGCCCATCCAGCGGAACGAGCTGTCCGGTGCGAACGTGCCCTGCTGGTACACGTGCATCGCGCGCGCGGGATCGATGCGGAGCTCGTACCAGCGCACACCACCGCCGTGCGCGCTCGTGTTGACGGAGTGCACTGCCACGACCGATTCCACGTCGCCGATGCGGCGGTATACGACGCGCGCCATGAGCTTGTCGCCCTGCGCGTCGAGTCGCGTGGACGTGTCGGGCTGCGGCACGCACTTCGTCAGCTGTCCGCCGCAGAGGTAATCGTACGGCGCCACGCGAATGCGCACCGGACCATCCACGCGCGTGCGCGAGGGATCGTCCCAGTCCACGTGGAAGTTCCACGCGAGCAGCACGCTGTCGCTGGTGATCTTCTTCAACTGCGCACCGCCGGCGGCGAGCATCGGATTCGGCGCGCCCGCGGGCGGCAACTGTGTGCCGTCCAGGTCCGCGTTGTTGAGGAAGTTCACGCTGTCGATCACGACGCACTGCTCGGAGGCGCTGCCCCCGCGCAGCATGCGCGCGCGGTCCACGACACACGCGTGCTTCTGGATCACCTCGTCGCCGGTGCTCGAGGGCACGTAATAGCCGTCGGGCCACACGGCGGGCCGCGGATAATCCGGGAACAGCGGCCGCAGGAACTCGTAGCGATACCAGGCGCCGAGCGGATCGGGCGTCGTGCTCACGGCGTAGCACATCGCGAACGTGCCCGAGTCCGTGGGGACACGTTGCCGTTGCGCGCGCGCGATCGCGGCGAGCGCGGCGAGAGAGTCCTGCGTGAGCGGCGCCTGCTCCGGCGGCTGGTACAGCGCGACCGCCGCGCCGGGCTGACCCGCTCGGCCGGGCATGCTGCGTCGCGCCGGCTCACCAGCATGTGGCGTCGGCGGCTCGACCGGCCGTCGCGGCAACCGCGTGAAGATGGGCATCACGATCAGCCAGCGATCGGCGAGCTGGTCGTAGCGCGCGACGGCGTCACCATTGTTGTGCGTCTCACAGTCGTCGCCCGTGCCGCGAAACACGTTGCTCGTCGGCACCGGTCCGTACAGCACCCGGCCAGTGCTGTCGAACCGCGCGCCCTTCTTGGTGAAGATTGCCATGCGTGTGTTGACGATCTGCACGATGTGGTCGCGTCCCACGGCGAGCGAGTTGTCGGACGGGTTGCGCAGCAGCGCGTTGCCCTGCGGCCCCACGAATCCCACGCCGAGTCCGTCGAAGCTGGCGACGATCTCGACCGGCGGATCCCGGCCTTGCGCGCGCTGCTCGACGTCGCGCGCGGTCGGCGGCGTCTGGACGCGGCACGACGCGAACGCGAGGAAGGCCGCGCACCAGGAACGCCGCGCGATGTTCAGGGAGCCACCGGCTTGTACCGCGACGCCAGCAGTCGCGTGGCTTCGCTGGTGTCGATGTCCGTCAGCAACAGACCCGGCTCACCGTACGGGTGCCAGGCGAGCACGGTCCCGTCCGGGCGGACCACGGCGGACGTCGTTCCCGAGCCTTCACTCGCGTAGTTGACGCTCGCCACGAAGACGGTGTTCTCCGCGGCGCGGCAGAGCAGCGCCTTCTCGTGAAACGTGTTGCGCGGATCGGCGAACGACGTGGGACGAAAGCTGTCCGCCTCGGCCCAGTGATAGTGCGGATGAAACACGAGCTGCGCGCCGTGCACGGCGGACCAGCGCGTCGTCTCAGGGTAGCGCCACCCTTCGTGGCAGATCGAGATGCCGAAGGTGAGATCGCCGATGCTGAACACGCGCCGCTCGGTGCCCGGTGAATACAGGCCGTCCTCGGACGGGTCGAGCTGCACCTTGTCCTGGAAGCCGAGTGAATGACCGGTGTCGTCGAACACGTGCGCCGCGATGAGCAGGCGGTCGCCGACGACGCGCTCCGTTCCGAGGACGACGCCCACCTTCGCGCGCCGCGCCGCGTCGCCGATCCTCTTCCACGCGCGCTCGAGAAACGCCGCGTGTGGTGGAGCGAGGGGCTTGGCGACGGTGCGATACCCGGGGACGAAGCACTCCGGAAAACAGATCACACGCGCGCCACGCGCGCCGGCTTCGGCGATCGCCTGTTCAGCGGACGCGACTGCCGCGTCGCCACTGTCGGCGAAGGGCAGGTTGGCGAGCGCGATCCGCACGATGGCCATTGTGGGACTAAGATATGCAGCAGCACCGGACGCCGGTAACGCCGAGGCTCGCACGCATGCAGGTCGAGATCTGGTCGGACATCATGTGCCCGTTCTGCTATCTGGGCAAACGGCGCTTCGAGAACGCGCTCGCGCAGTTCGACCGCGACGGTGAGGTGGACGTCGTGTGGAAGAGCTTCCAGCTGAATCCGCGGCTGCGCGCGGACGTCCCGATGACCACGCAGGAGTATCTCGCGCGCGAGAAAGGGCTCGACGTCGCCGTGGTGAAGCAGATGAACGATCGGCTCGCGCGCGCGGGCAAGCTCGAAGGGCTGGACTACCGGTTCGACAAGGTGATTGTCGCGAACACGTTCGACGCGCATCGCCTTACCCATCTCGCGCGCGCACACGGAAAGCAGCACGACATGGAGGGGCGCCTGTTCCGTGCGCACTTCTCGGAAGGCAGGAACGTCGCGGATCTGCCGACGCTCGCGGAGTTGGGCGCCGACGTCGGGCTGGATCGTGACGCGGTCAGTGCCGCGCTGGCCCGCGACGATTTCGCCGAAGACGTGAAACGCGACGTCGCCGAGGCGCGCGAGCTGGGCGTGCATGGTGTGCCGTTCTTCGTGTTCGACCGGAAGTACGCGGTGTCAGGTGCGCAGGAGAGCGGCCTCTTTCTCGAGGTGCTGCGCGAGGCGGCGAGCGCTGGAGCGCCGAGCTGACGGCTGCGGCGCGCGTCCCGGCGTGTCGACTATCATCCAGCGATGCTGCGCTGCACGCCTTTTCTCCTCTTCGACGGCAACTGCGCCGAGGCGATGACGTTCTACCACGCCTGTTTCGGCGGCGAGCTCACGCTGACCCGGCTCGGCGACACCCCGATGAAGGCGCAGTTCCCGGCCGCGAAGCATGACCGGATCATCAATGCACGCCTCCGCAGCGGCGCCATCGAGATTTCCGCTACCGACTGGATGGCATCGCCGGCGTTCGATCCCGTCCTCGGTAACATGTCCGCCGTATTCGTCATCGGTGGCGAGTACGGCGAGCTGAGAGCGGTGTTCGACAAGCTCGGCGCCGGCGCCGACCGCGCGCGGTTTCAGGAACTTCACGACATGCCATTCGGCGTGTACGGCCAGTTCTACGACAGGTACGGCGTGCAGTGGATCTTTCGGGGAGATGCACGTCGCTGAACGGTCGCCGGTGCGCGTGAGGTCGCAAGGCACGGTGGCCGTCGTGGCGCTTGCCCTCGTCGCGTGCGAGCTGCCGCGGCTCACGGGCGGCCGGGGACCAGCGACTCCGGACGATCCGCCCGCTCTGGCGCAAGACGTCGTGTACAGCGCGGCGATACCCGATACGCTGTGGCGCGCGTCGCGCGACTCCGTCCCGGACGTCGGCAACTACACGTTCCTCACCACGCGTAGCCCGAACGGCCCCGCGGTGTCGCTCTATACCGACGACATCTCACTCACGCGTGTGTCGCGTGGAACGGCCACCGTCGCCGTCTCCATCAGCGGGGCGGAGCCACGCATCGGTGTGTTCGTGGGCAGCGCGTCGCAGACATTCCTGCCCGTGGGGTACTTCACGGTGCCCGGCGGCGCACCGTTCTCGGAACCGGCCGCGCACGGACTGTTCGATGCGCCGGATCCCGCCGATTGCGCACCAACGGGCTGGTTCGCGATCGACACCGTGCGCTACGCG
>DATFHG010000181.1:0-7409 GCA_035248725.1 Gemmatimonadaceae bacterium
CGCGGATCCGGTATTCCACGTTCGCGACAACCAGCGAATTGCCGCCAAGCGGGACGGAACGATCCAGACCTGGTGACGCCGTCGAATCCACCTCGAAGTGGTAGATGGTCTCGCCGCCAACCGTCGTGACCGTCGTATCGACTGCGTCCCGGGCTATGTACACCAGCGACCCGAGCTCGTTCTGCTGAAATCCCCGGATGCTCGTGGGCCCACCAGCGTACAGACGCTCCTGCGGCGGGATGAAACCGGCGTCGGTGGAGAGGCTGATGCGCCGGCCGAACACCATGCCGCCGCGCAGGCGGACCGCGAGCACGTTCCGCCATCCGAACTCATGGTACCAGGCCGCGTCACCCGTCGCCTTGCTGAAGAAAAGGGAGTCGGACGTCCCGAGCAGCCTGGCGGCGGACGTGCGCAGCTCCGTCCGCAGTGCGGTCCCGCGCGTCGGGCTCACGAGGTTGTCCGTCCGGATGCGTGCGAGCGCGGCGCTCCCCACACCCAGCGTCTGCAGACGGCCGATGATGTCGCGCGATTCGGGATCGCAACGATTGAAGAGCGCGCACAACGCCGGCGGGTCGGCCGTGGTCTGACCGTACTCGAAGGTGTACGCGAGACGAAAGGGCATACGATCGCCCAGATCCCGGGTCGCCGAGAGATCGGCACCCAGCGTCGTGGTGCGCAGGTACGCCTTGAACTCACCGCGCCGCTCCGAGTACAGCGACATCGCCGGGACCCACCGCGTGCCGAGCAGCCGCGGCTGCTGGACCGTGGCGCCGAGGAAGTAGTGCATCCTGCGACTGAAGCGATCTTCGGCGAGCGCCGTCTTTCCACCAAGCCAGCGGAGCGTGCAGAAATCGCGCGTCGCCGGTGCCACGAGCGGCGTTCCATAGCCGATCTTCGAGGCTTGCGCGTTGAGCTCCAGACGGCGCGCGGTACCGAGCAGGTTCTTGTCCGTGTATTGGCCGCGAATGCGGAAGCAGTCGAGCGTCGCCCAGCCGAGCTCGGAATCGACCTGCTTCATGTAGTCCTCGGAGAGCCGCACCCCGAGCACGACGATGCTGTCGCCCGGCGGCTGGAGACTGTCGGGGAGCGGAGCGACCTCGAGGTGACGATAGGTGCCGAGCTGAAAGAGATTTCGCTGCGCATCGATGATCGCCCGGTCACTGTACCAGTCGCCCGGGCGGATTCCCATGACGCGCCGCACGACCTCGGTACGGAGTTGCTGCCCGCGCTCGTCGACCGGAGTCACCTGAAAGACCGGCTCGCCGAAGCGCATCCGCTTGCCGGGCACCGCGGTGATCGACGCGTGCGCCACGTACGTGGTGTCGCGGTCGTAGCTCGACAGGGCGTCCGCGCGGTAGTAGCCGAGGTCGCGCAGGCGATGCACGACGGTATCGATATCCGCCTTGAACTTTCCGAAGTCGAAGGGATCACCGACGTGCAGCTGGAGCCGGTTCCGGATGTCCGCGCTATCCGGCACACCCTCCAGCCCGGTCACGGAATACGCGTCGAGTCGCGTCGGCGGTCCCTCCACGATGGCGAATACGACCCGGACCTTGTTCTTGCCCACGGTCTGCACCGTCGTATCGACTTTCGCCGAGTAGAAGCCGCGCTCGCGATAGTACGCGATCAGTCGCATGACGTCGCGCGGCAGCTCGTCGCGATTGAGGCATCGTCGCGTGCCCAGATGCAGCGCCCGCCACGACGACGAGGGGGTCGTGGTGATGTGGACGGCGAGGTCGTTATCGCTGATCGCGCGATTGCCGCGGAAGTCCAGCTCTTCGACTTCCTGGTCGCCGGGGGCGCAGCTGAGATCCTGCGCGCGCGACTGCCGCGCTCCTGCCGCGATCGCCACAACCGCGGACAGCGCGATCGTGGCCGCGCGGCTCGCCCGGTTCATGTCCTCGCCACGTGCTCCGCGCCATGAACACGCGGTCGCCGCTCGACTTTCAAGGGCGTCCGCTGCGACAGCAGGCGAGTGACATAGAAGGCGAACAGACCCGCGGCGATTCCCACGCCCAATGCGGGCAGCAGCTCACGCAAGCTGAGCGGACGCCGATACGAATAGCCGGTGTTCACGTCCGGCTGCCGATCAAGCCGCGGCGTGCGCCGCTCTGCCGTTGGCATTGTGAGTGCGGTGAGGCTGTGCCGGAAGCGAGGTGACGGTCTTTCGGAAAGCGTTCAGACACGACGTAAGTCGGGCTGCGACATGGAATTGACGCGTCACGACAGCCTCGGGTAAGTTCACGTTGACCGGAGCGGGTGTCAACCGCCGAGCGGAGCACTTCTGGATGCGCGGGTCCCCGATTTTTTTCGGTCTTTTGCTGATGGCGTGTGGTGGACCGTCCACCACGACCAATCGGCACACGATCATCGACTCGCGCGACAATTACGATCCGCGGTCGATGGACCCCGCGGTGTCCACGGATGTTCCCACGGGCCGCGCGGTGTCGTACGTGTTCGACGGGCTGACGCGATTCACACCCGAAGCCCGCGTCGAGCCCGCACTCGCCGAGCGGTGGGACGTGAGTCCGGACGGCGCACGCTACACGTTTCACCTCCGTCACGGCGCGACGTTCAGCGACGGAACGCCTGTCACCGCGCGCATGGTGATCGCCAGCTGGCAGCGGGCGCTGGATCCGAAGACGAAGGGCGGTGGCGCGCAATCACTACAGCCGATACGCGGGGCGAAGGATTTCGCTGACGCGAAGGCCACGTCGGTTTCGGGCCTCACGGCTCCAAACGACAGCACGCTGATCGTTCAGCTCGAGCAGCCCCTCGGAATATTTCCCAAGCTCCTGGCGATGCCCGCTGCCGCGATCGTCCCGCCGCAGCTGTCGGCGGACAAGCCGGTCGGCACGGGACCGTGGCGCCTGGTCGAATGGAAGCACGATGACTACCTGCTGTTCGCGCGCAATGAGCGCTATTGGGGCGGCCCACCAAAGGCGGACTCCCTCATGGCCCGCATCATCGCCGAGCCGAGCACGGCGGTGGCCGAGTTCGAGAGCGGCAACGTCGACGTCCTGCGCATCCCCGAAGGCGACGTCTCCGTGTGGCAGGAAGACGAATCGAAGAAGGACATGCTGTACTCCGTGCCGGCGCTGATACTCGTGTACATCGGCATCAACACCACGCGCGGGCCGCTCCGCGACGCGCGCGTCCGACAGGCGATCAATCTGGCGATCAATCGGCCGTTGATCCTCCAGCGCCTGGTGAGCGGTCGCGGGCGACTTGCGGCGGGCGTCATCCCGCCAACGCTCGAGGGCGCGGACACGATGCGCGCGCCCTACCCGTACGACACGGCGCGCGCCAAGCAGCTTCTGCGTGACGCGGGACATCCGAACGGCCTCGACGTCGATCTCTGGGTCGGCTCCAACCCGGTGTACCAGCGCATTGCCGAGACCGCACAGGCGTATCTCAAACTCGTGGGCATCCGCGCGAAGATCATCCAGCGTGAATCGGCGGCGGCGCGTGAGGCGGCACGGAAGGGCGAAGCCGACATGATTCTCAAGGATTGGTACGCCGATTATCCGGACGCCGAGAACTTCCTGTATCCGCTGCTGCACAGCGCGAACACCGGGCCAGGCGGCAACATCTCCTTCTTCGCGGATCCGGACTTCGACCGTGTCGTGGACGCGGCGCGCCGCGAGCCGGACGAAGCGAAACGCGCCGTCCTGTATCGGCAGGCAGATTCCGTGGCCTTCGTGCAGGCGCCGATGGTGTTTCTCTGGTTCTACAACGAGCTGTACGCTGTCCAGCCGTGGCTCAAGGGATTCAAGCCGCCGGTGATCTTCAACGGCCAGCGCTGGCTCGACGTCACGCTTTCCCGAACGCCATGAGCCGATTCATTCTGCGTCGCGCGCTGCTGGCGATCCCAACGCTCTTCGGCGTGCTGATCGTCGCCTTCCTGCTGCTCTATGTCGCGCCCGGCGATCCGGTGACGGCGATGATCGGAGAGCGCGCCGATTCGGCGACGATCGCGCGCTTGCGCAGCGAGTTGCGCTTGGACGACCCGCTCCAGGTGCGCTTCGGTCATTACGTCGCGCAGATCGCGAAGGGAGACCTGGGTCGCTCGTACATCACGAACCGTCCGATCACGCGCGACATCCGCGAGCGATTCCCCAAAACGTTACAGCTCGCCGCCGCTGCGATGCTGTTCGCCGCGTTCACCGGGATCACTCTTGGCATCCTGAGCGCGCGCAATCCCGGCGGCTGGGCCGATCGGCTCGCGCTCGGTGTCGCGTACCTCGGCATCTCCTTTCCGGTGTACTGGGTGGGACTGCTGCTCATCCTGCTGTTCGCGGTGACGTGGCATTTGCTCCCGCCGTCGGGCTACGGCGGCCTGCGCTTCCTGATTCTTCCCGCGCTCGCGCTCGGGATGCGATCGGTCGCGTTCCTGGCGCGCGTGACGCGGTCGTCGATGCTCGACGCGCTGAGCGCCGATTACGTACGGACGGCGCGCGCGAAAGGACTCGCCGAGCGTGTGGTGACGCTCCGTCACGCGCTGCGAAACGCGCTGATCCCCGTGGTGACTGTGCTGGGCCTGGACTTCGGCTCGTATCTCACCGGCTCGATCCTGACCGAGACGGTGTTCTCATGGCCGGGGATCGGGCGGTACGTCGTGAACGCGATCGCGCGACGCGACCTGCCGGCCATTCAGGGAACGGTGCTGTTCCTGTCGACGATCTTTGTCCTGGTGAACCTGCTGGTCGACCTGGCGTACGCCAAAACCGATCCGCGCGTGGCGTACAGCTGATCAGTCGCGCGGGTCGTGTTGGGAAGTTGATTGTGGTTTGCGTTCGGTGTGACCCGTGGGATGACGCGCGCGGAGCTTTGCGATGTTGGCCGCGGCGATCTGCTCCAGGGTGAACCCTGCGGTCTGGGCAGCGATGGTGAGGCACCACAACGCGTCGCCCAGCTCTTCCTGCAATTTGGCGCGCGACAGTTCGCGCGACTGATACACGTGCTTGCGGACGACGCCGAGCACTTCGCCCGCCTCTTCCGCAAGCCCCGCGGCGGCATCCATCAGGCGCCCGCGGTCGTCGAGGCTCGGATTGATGGTGCGCGCGGCGGCGCGCTGGTACTCGTCGAGGGTCATGGTCAGTCGTCCTTCTGGCCGAACACGGACATGTTCGACGAGTGGCCCGGCGCGACCTTCTTGTCCGGATAGATCCAGTGCACCGCCTGGTTCACCGCGATCGCCGCTTCGCTGAAACCCGTAGCGATCAGCTTCAACTTGCCCGGATACGTCGTCACGTCGCCGGCCGCGTAGATGCCGGGCTGCCCACTCTCCATCTGGCTGTTTACCACGATCTCATCCTTGATGATGGTGAGCCCCCAGTCGGAGATCGCGCCCATGTCGCTCACGAAGCCGAGCATGGGCAGCACGACGTCGGCTTCGACTTCGCGCGTGGTTTTCGCCTTCACATCGCGCAACACGAGATGCGTGAACGCGTCGGGAGCGGACTTGCACACGACGTCGTTGAGCTCGTGAAACGTGAGCAGCTCCGCGCGACCCGCGCCGACGGCCGCCTTGTACTCGTTGACGGTGGCGTCGTGCGCACGGAAGCGATCGGTGCGATGCACGATCGTCACACGCGTCGCCCGCGGCAGCAGTTGCACGCCCCAGTCGAAGGCCGTGTCGCCCCCGCCGATGATCACCACACGCTTGCCGCGGAACTCGTCAGGATTGGTGACGATGTCGTAGATGCCGCGGCCATACCACGGCTGCGCACACGCCTGCGGCAGCCGCCGCGGTGAGAACGCGCCGATGCCCGCGGCGATCACGAGCGTACGCGTGGGAAACCGCGACGTATCCGTGACCAGGACGAAGTGATCGCCGTCCTTTTCTAAGCCGGTAACTCGCTGGCCGAGATGCATTTCGCCCGCGAAGCGCTTGTTCTGGTCCAGCAGCGCGCGGACGAGGTCCTTCGCGAGAACCTGGGGGAAGCCGGCGACGTCGAAAATGAGCTTCTCCGGATACAGCGCGGTGAGCTGACCGCCCGCCTCCGGAAGCGCGTCCACAATCTGCGCCGATACCTGGCGCATGCCGGCATAGAACAAGGCGAACAGCCCTGTCGGGCCACCGCCGATAATCGTAATGTCGCGGAGTTCGTGAACCATGCGTTAACGTTCGCGCCCTCCGCCCCGCGATACAACGCCGGACCGACACACGCCGACGCAGGCCGATTCCCTTCCGTCCATGGACAATCAGAACACCGTCGAGTACAAGGGCGCGTTTCGACTCGTGAACAAGGTCGCCGAAGGGGGCATGGCGACGGTGTACGAGGCGGAGCAGCTGGGACCGGAAGGGTTCACCAAGCGCATCGCCCTCAAGGTGATTCATCCGCACTACGCCAAGCGCGGCGAGTTCCTGCGGCTGTTCATCGACGAGGCGAAGCTCTCCGCGAACCTGATGCACGGCAACGTCGTGCAGATCTATCAGCTGGGCGAGGTGGAGGGCGAGTACTTCATCGCCATGGAATACATCCAGGGCCCGACGCTGCGCAGCGTCATCGACCGGCACTACGAGCTCGGCGAACCGATTCCAGCAACCCTCGCCGCATACGTGTGCAGCCGCGTGGCGCGCGCGCTCGACTTCGCGCACAACTTCGTGAGTCCCACGAGCGGCCAACGCCTCGACATCGTGCACCGCGACGTGTCCCCCGGCAACGTGATGATCACGTGGGACGGGCACATCAAGCTCGCCGACTTCGGCATCGCCAAAGCGCGGACGTCGTTCGATCCCGCGAGCGAACAGAAGATGCGCATCGGCAAGAAGCACTACATGAGCCCCGAGCAGGTGCTTGGCTCCGCCGTGGACGCCAAGAGCGACGTGTTTTCGCTCGGCGTCGTGCTGTACGAGCTGCTGGCGCTCTCCCCACTCTTTCGCGAGGAGGAGACGCAGCTCGTCGTCGACGAGGTGGCGGTGCAGCCGCTGCCGAATCTGCGCGCGCGCATCACGGACCTCGACAAGAGTCTCGAAGACATTCTGCTGATGGCCCTGCAGCGCAGTCCGTCGCGTCGCGCGACGGCGGCGCAGCTCGCGTCGGCGCTGGACACGTGGATCACGTCGCAGGGCGAGTTCGCCTCTCCCGACCGTCTCCAGGCGCATCTCGCGGAGCTCTTCCCCGCATCCTATCAACCGCGCACGCGAACCGAAGCGACGTCGTTCGGCAACCTCAAGGGCGCGCTCACCGGTCGAAAGAGCACGTCCATTCTCCAACGACTCTTCGGCTGACGATCCCGTGCTGGATCGGGATGACTGATGACGATGAAGATCTACACGCGCACGGGGGACAAGGGCGACACCGGCCTGTTTGGCGGCGGGCGTGTGTCCAAGTCGCACCCGCGCGTCGAGGCGTATGGCGAGGTGGACGAGCTGAATGCCGCAGTCGGACTGGCTCGCGCGA
>DATFHG010000182.1:0-5762 GCA_035248725.1 Gemmatimonadaceae bacterium
GATCGACTTCGTCGCTGGTCACGGTGTTGCCCTGCCGAGCCACGCTCTCCAGCGAGACCGTGTCGCTGCCGAGCCGCGCGACGAATCCGTAGCGCTCAGCGGGCTCCCGCGCGCACCCGACCGCCAGCAGCAATACCGCGAGCGAGAGCGTTGTTCTCACGAGGTCGTGGGTCGGGGTCGGGGTCGCGGGTCGCGGGTCGCGGGGGCGGTGGCGATGAGATCAGTCCACCGTCGAAGGCGAGGCTGTGGCAATTCTGTCATAGCGCTTTCCTATGGCAGAATTGCTCACAGTTCGCCGCAGACGATGGACTCGGTTCAGCGCACCGCGCCCCCGCGGAACGTTACGGCACCACCGGATGAGCAAGACCCTGAAGCGCCTGCTGGATCTTGTCGATCCGCCCCGCGTCGCACGACGCCCGCTTGTCGTTCTCGAGCTGTGCGATCACGGTATTGAGCGTCGTGGTGCGCTGCTCCGGCGACGCCGCCTCGGCGTTCGCCAGCGACGTCCGCGTGCCGGCGATGCGCGCCGCGCTCAGGCACTTGTTGCGCTCGAGCTGGTCGAGGTACGCACGCGCCAGCGCGAACGTCGGCGGCCAGGTGAGCTTGGGCTGCCCCTGCACGTTGAGATAGTTCAGGTGCACGGTCTTCGCGGCGTCGATCTCGTTCTGCGTCAGGTACTGCGTCGGCGTCAGCTCCATGTCGTCCAGACCACGCGCGATCTCGGAGCTCACGATGCCGCCGTTGTACCAGTACGCCGACCACGAGCCGCCCATCGTGAACCGCGTCGAATCCAGCGGGCCGCGATCCTGATACGCAATCTCGAACGGATGGCTGGGATCCGTGAAGTCGAAGATCGACACTCCGCCCTGGTACCACGCCTGCGCCATGATGTCGCGCCCCGGCACCGGGATCAGCGACCCATTGTGCGCCACGCAGTTTTCCAGCGCCGTCTGCGCGGCCGGCAGCTTGTAGTAGCTCTTGAACTGCATCTTGCCGTTCACGATCTCGAAGATCGCGTCCGCGCCCCAGTCCTTCGGATCGGTCGCGCGACACTTCGGCTGGCCACCGCCGCCCCACTCGTCCGAGAACAGGATCTTGGTCCCGTCATTATTGAAGGTGGCCGAGTGCCAGTACGCGAAGTTCGAGTCGGCCACCGCGTCGATGCGCTTTGGGTTCACCGGGTCGCGAATGTCGAGCAGCAGACCGTGGCCCTCGCACGCGCCGCCGGCGAGGCCGAGCGCCGGATAGACGGTAATGTCGTGGCACTGGGTGTACCGCGAGATCGGCGAGACGCCCGGCACGGGCTGCGGACCCGCCTCGACGCCGAACGCGTCGTTCACCATCTGCTGCAGGTTCGCCCGCACCGACGCACTGTCCGCGGCCGTGGGCGTGCCACTGCCACCGCGCTTCGTCATGACCTGATTCAGCAGATAATCCGCAAAGTTGTTGGGGATCGGCAGGTCGACGCCGCTGTTGGGGAACTTGGCGACGAAGCCGCCGACCCTGCGCGTCGAGTCCGCGGCACGCGCATACGCTACGGAGTCCTGCATCGTCTCACCATGCTCGGCGGGCTGCTTGAGCCCCGAGAAGATGTTCGCGCGGTTCACCACCGCCGCCGCCGCCGGATTCGCGAGCGGCACCTTGATGATCTCTACGCGCCACAGCGCCGTCTGTGACGCCGAATCCGGATTCGCCTCGGTACACCCGGCGAGCTCGCGCGGAGAACGCGGCGACGACGAGCCGGACACGTAGACGTACACGTTGTCGCGATCGTTCGGGTTTTCCACCAGCGTGTGTGTATGCGAACCACGACACGTCTGCACGTTCGTGATCAGCTTCGGGTTCCTGATGTCGCTGATGTCGAAGATCCGCACGCCGCGCATGCGACGCGTGTCCACGGTGTCGAGCGTCATCTCCTTGCAGTCGAGCGTGCTGTTGTTCGACTCGACCGACACGAACAGCAGATGTCCGTACACCGAGACGTCATTCTGCGACGCCGGACATGGGATCGTGGTGACGAGCCGGGGATGCGCCCGGTCGGACACGTCCCAGATGATGGGACCCGCGAAGTTGCCCTGGATCGCGTAATTGCCGAGGAACGTGAGATCCGAGTTCATGGACTTCTCGAATCCGCTCGGCGACGGCGCGGCCGCCTGCATGCGCGCGCCGAACAGCGCTTCGCCCGCGTTGGTCACGCCGGCCTTGAGGCCGACGCGCGGATCCGAGGTGGGGCTCGCCATTGTCGGCGCGCTGGACGAGGTCGTGCCGGCGCAGGCGAACACCGTCGCCACGGTGCACGCCGCCAGCAAGCGCGCGGCTATCGATGCAGATGAAGTGGTCATTGTAGGGGGATGTGGGATGACTTAACGGTGCTCGGCGACCCCCCGAGCGTCAACGCTGCGGCGTTATTCCGGTGTCATACAGGAACCTCGACCAGGACGTGCTCGGTGAGCGTTCGCAGTCTTCGCCGGTGTCCTTCTCGCATGCGCGGCTGAATTCGGCTGCGCCCGCGCGCCTCGGCGTCAGGGAGCGCTAGCCGCGGCGAGACGCTGCAGCATCACCGGCATTTCGGGGTTCGACATGAACGTCCGCCACAACAATCCCGTGCGATAGTTCTCGACCATCGCGACGATCGGAGCCTGGTTGAGGCCCATGTAGATCGGGGAGATCCAGCCCGCGCCGGGATTGTACGCGTCGCGCGGTCCGTAGATGTCCCACAGGTCGGCGCCGAGGTCGCGGTAGTAATGCTTGAACGCGGCCATCGATTCTTCCGGCGTGTACGGGAACGACGACAGCGCGCCGGTCGGCGTGAGCGTTCCCGTGTCGTGGGCGTCGTCGGGCGCGTGCGGCACGTAGTCATCCGGCCCGTCGCTCGCGGTGAGTCCCCACGCATCGGCGCCGTAGCCCTCGAAGTGTTTCGGGTTCGCGATGCAGTACGCGCGATTGATCAGCGCGATGTTCCGGAAATTGTCGAAGTACGACGTCGTGTACTTGTCGCGCAGCTGGTGTGGATCGACGCCGAGATACGAGTAGTGCGTGAAGAACAGCGGGCCGCCCGTGCCCACGCCGACGTCGAGCTTGATGCCGTAATACGTGTGGCCGTTGTAGTAATGGTTGCCGTCGGTCGTCCCCGACCACCCCGCGCGATACTGTTGCGCGAGTGTGTCCTGGCTCGCCCACCCCGAGTAGTACATGCTCGCCGGTACACCGTGCGTGGGTGACGCGATCGCGAGGATGTAGACGACCTGCACTTCATTGAAGCCGATCAGTGGATGGTGGATCTGGAACCCCCACCGCGGCGACCAGTGCCAGTAGATGAAGTTCTGCTGCGGCGCGTCGCGATACCAATCCCACTCCACCGTCTCCCAGAGGCGCGTGATGCGGTCGTACAGGCCGCGCTCCGCGGCGCTCGGCCCCTTGAAGTACTGCCGCGCCGTGAGCAACCCCTGCATCAGGAACGACGTCTCGACGAGATCGCCGCCGTCGTCCAGCATGCCGAAGAGCGGCATCGTGTGGCCGGTCGCGCCGTTCATGTAGTGCGACCACGCCCCGTGGTACCGGTCCGCGCGCTCGAGGAATCCCACGATCTTCGTGAGCCGCTCCAGCCCTTGTGCGCGCGTGATGAAGTGGCGGTCCACGCCGGTGATCAGCGCCTCGATGCCGAACCCACTCGCGCCCGTCGCGACGATGCGGTCGTCACCCGGCATGTTCTCGTGCGCCATCCCGGAGCTGGAGTCGGCGCCCTCCCAGTAATAGTGGAACGTCGCTTCCTGGAGCATTGTGAGCAGCTCGTCGTCGGTCATCGTGCGCGTCGCGGCGCTCGCGGTCGCCGACGGCGCCGACAGGCGGTTGTCCCAGCTTGCCGCCGTCACACGATACCGCGCGCTGACATCCGGCTTGCCGAGCCAGTCCACGAAGCGGTGTACGCCCGGCACCTGAATGCCCACCGGCACGAACGCGCCGCCGTTCTGCGACCGCGAGATCACGTAGTGCGCGAACGCCGTTGACTCCCTGCCGCCGGCTTCCCATTCCACGACCACGTGCCTTTCATATCCCTGCGCGCGGACGTGCGTGGGCGTGGACAGCGACGCAGCCGGGAGCGCGTCCGCGACATGCACCTGATCCACGATCAGCGTGTGCTCAGCGCCGTCGGCGCGTCCCTGCAAAAAGATCACGCTCTGCAGCTGCTCGGCCACGAACGGGTACACTGACGCACTGCGCAACTCTGCCATCGGCACGCGTACCTGCACCCAGCGATTCGCGGGCACGTCGCGGACGAAACGGCCGAGTGGTTCCGGCGCGGTGAAGCTGGCCGGGAAGGTGGCCACCTGCAGGCCGCTGTGCGCCGTGGACAGCATCAGTTTCGGCAGGTCGGCCGCCGCGATGGCCTGCGGTGAATAGAGCCAGAAGTACAGCGTGCGGCCGGACAGCCCGGGCGGGCGATTGCGAAAATTGGTGAGATGCACCTCGGCGTCCCAGCCGCCCCCGCGCTGGGACTGCCAGCGGATCCGCAGCGCATTGGGCGGGCTGAGGAAATGCTCAGTATCCACGGGCAGGCGCCACTGCTTTCCCTCCAGCGTACTCGGCGCCGTCGCCTGCGCGAAGCTGTCGTAGTGGTAGTCGCGCTGCAGGCTGTTGTCGAAGAGCGCGTGGCGGTAGTACGCCGTCTGCGCGCCGGCGATACTGGTGATGCCGACGAGCAGCGCGGCAGCGAGACAGGGAGAGCGCACTATGTGGGCTCCAGGTAATGTCGCTGCTTGCCCTCGCTCGCGAATTTGCGTTGACGCTCCATGTAGCGCGCGAAAATGCCGATGCGTTCCTCGGCGTTGGGGAGCGACATGATCACGCGCTCCACGTGCAACAAGTAGTCGGGATAGTTCGTCGTCTCGCGCACCTCGGCGAGATACGGGCGCATCTTGGCGTAGAGGGCGAAGTGCTCCGTGTTCGCGGCATTGAACATCTCGGCGGGCACCGCGCCCTGGCTCACCAGCGACGCGGCCATGTCCCAGTAGCTCGTCACCATGCGATACGGTGCGCTCTCGTGACCGGGACCGAGCCACGTCGCGAGCACGTCACGCGCACTGGTGGGATGAAACTCGAACGCGAACCACGCGCGGGCCTGCCGGAGTGCCGGCTCGGTGCGCAACTCGTAGAGCTTCAGCAACACTTCGGCTGCGGTTCCTGCGCCTGCCGCGCTCATGCCATGCTCGCTGGAAATCATCGGCGTGTCCTCCTCCCCGAAAAGCTACGATTTCGTGTACTCGATGCCATGGTCATGCGCTGAAACCGGCGTGGTACCGTTCTCGTATGGTCAGACCATATGAGAGACTCCTCCCCACGCGCCCTCGCCAGGACGATCGCTGTGCTCTTCCTCGTCGTGCTCGTCCTCGGCGTCGTGGCGCAAGCAGTGATCACCAATCGGTTGATCCTGTTTCGCGACGCCGCGCGAACGGCGAGCAACATTCTCGCGAATGAGCCGCTGTACCGCACCGGCTTCACGCTGTTCATGCTCGAGATGGCGGCGCAGATCGCGCAGACGGTGCTGATGTTCCATCTGCTCAAGCCGGTGAACCGCCGAGTGGCCACGGTGGCGCTGGCGTTCGGGCTGGTCGGCTGCACGATCAAGACGTTCGCGCGTGTGCTCTACCTCGCGCCGCTGTTCATCCTGAAGCAGAAAGCATTCGGTGCGTTCGCCGCTGACCAGTTGCCCGCTCTCTCGCTCATGCTGCTCAGCATCATGGACCGCGGCGCCGGGGTCGCCC
>DATFHG010000183.1:0-9446 GCA_035248725.1 Gemmatimonadaceae bacterium
CGATTGCAAGGCGTGAGAGCTAACGGCGCAGCTGACGCCGTGTACGGCGACCTGGTACTCGAGCACTGGCGGCGGCCGAGGAACATGCGGGCGCTCGCGGCGCCGACGATCGCGCACGAGGCGTTCAATCCGCTGTGTGGCGACCGTGTACGCCTCGAGGCACGTGTGGAGGACGGCGTTCTGTGCGACGTGGCATTCAGCGCGAATGCATGCGCGCTGTGCACCGCGTCCGCGTCGCTGCTCACCGAGCGCGCTCGGGGCATGAATACCATCGATGCGGCGCGTCTCGAGGACGACTGGCCCATTCACGCGGTGGGCACGTCGGTGCCGGCGGCGCGGGTCGCGTGTGCAACGCTGCCGTTGCGCGCCCTGCACGCCGCCCTAGCGCAGCTCGGTCCGGCGTGATCGCAGCGCTCCTGCTCGCGGCGGGAGGGGCGCGCCGCTTCGGCGGTCAGAAATTGCTCGAGGTGCTCGAGGGTCGTCCGATCATTCGCTGCGTCGCGGAGGCACTGGTGGCGGGCAGCATCGAGCGCGTCCTTGTCGTCGTGCCGCCCGGTGATCGCGTGATCGGACCGGCGCTGGCGGGTCTACACGTCGAGTGGATCGTGAACCCGGAGCCGGAGCGCGGCATCGGCAGCTCGATCGCGGCAGGCGTTCGCGCGCTGCCCGCGGACATCGAGGCGGTCGCGATCGCCCTCGCCGACGAGCCGCATCTTCCGCCTGCGACGGTGCGGGCCGTGCTCGACGCGTATCGGGTCGCGCGTCCCCGCGTCGTCGCGCCTTTCTATAGTAGGGGCGCCGAGCGAGTGCCGGGCCATCCGGTGCTCTTCGATCGCGGCGTGTTCGCGGAGCTCGTCGAATTGAACGACGATCGCGGTGCCCGTGCAGTGGTCACGCGCGATGCGGCCCGAGTGATGGAGATCGCCGTCGCAGGCACGCCCCCGGTCGACGTGGATACCCCGCGGGACCTCGCGCGCGCGCGGCAGGAGCGGCAGAATATGGCGTCGTCTCCCTCAACCCCCCCACACGACCCATGAGCCGTTCACTTCTGTTCATCGCGCTGCTTCCGGCGACTCTCGTCGGCCAGAATTTCGACACGGTCACCGTGAAGGCGCAGCCGTTGCGCGGCGGCGTCTACATGCTGACCGGATCCGGCGGCAACATGGGGCTCGCGGTCGGCGGCGACGCCACGTTCCTGGTGGACGATCAATTCGCGCCGCTCACGCCGAAGATCCAGGCGGCGATCGCATCGGTCACGTCGCAGCCCGTTCGATTCATCATCAACACGCACCTGCACGGCGACCACACGGGCGGCAACGAGAACTTCGCGAAGGCCGGGGCCCTCCTGGTGGCTCACGACAACGTGCGCAAGCGGATGTCGGTGGAGCAGTTCTCGGAGCTGTTCAACCGGCGGACCCCCGCGTCGCCGAAGGCAGCGCTGCCGATCGTGACGTTCACCGATTCGTTGACGTTCCACATCAACGACGACGACCTGGTGGCGCTGCACGTGCCACCCGCGCACACCGACGGCGACGTCGTGGTCCACTTCACGAAGGCCGATGTCATACACATGGGCGACACGTTCATGACGGCGGGCAGCTATCCGCTCGTCGATCTCTCGAGCGGGGGCAATGTGAACGGCTTCGTCTCTGCCGCGGACGCCGCGCTCGCGGTCTGCACGCCGAACACGATGATCATTCCGGGCCATGGCCCGCTGTCGGATTGTGCCGGCCTGCGGGAGTGGCGGAACATGATTGCGTCGGTGCGCGAACGCGTGCAGGCGGAGATGAAGCGCGGACGCACGCTGGATCAGATCAAGGCGGCAAACCTCACGCAACCGTACGACACGAAATGGAACAACGGCTTCATCAAGGCGCCGGTGTTCGTCGAGATGGTGTATCGTTCGCTCGGCGGGAAGCCGTGACGGCCCCGGGAGCGGCGGCGGATCCTGCCATCCGCGCCCTGGCGCAGCGCCGCTGGCGCGTCGCCATCGCGCTCACGATCACGATGATCGTGATCTACTTCGGGTTTATCTCGCTCGTCGCCTTCGACAAGGCGCTGCTCGGCCGGCGCATCGGCGGTGGGCTCAGTGTGGGCATCCTGCTCGGCGCGCTCGTGATCGTCGCATCGTGGCTGCTCACCTGGTTCTACGTGCGGTGGACGAACGAGCATTATGACAGCGCGCTTGGCGCCATCGAACGCCAGCGCGCGGATGGAACGGGAGGTGTGCGATGAATACCACCACGATCGGGCAACCGAACGTCGTCGCCATGGTGTTCTTCTTCGTCATCATCGCCATCACGCTGGGGATCACGTACTGGGCTGCACGGCGCACGCGGACGACGGAGCACTTCTACGCGGCGGGGCGCACGGTGAGCCCCGGTCAGAATGGTTTCGCGCTCGCCGGCGACTACATGAGCGCCGCGTCCTTTCTCGGCATCGCGGGACTGGTGTCGACGACGGGATTCGATGGACTCATCTACTCGACCGGCTGGCTGGTGGGGTGGCCCGTGGTGCTGTTCCTCATCGCCGAGCCGCTGCGCAATCTCGGGAAGTACACGTTCGCCGACGTCGTGGCGTTGCGTCTCAAGCAAGCGCCCGTGCGCATCGCCGCGGCCATTGGCACGTTGTCGACGGTGACCTTCTATCTGATCGCCCAGATGGTGGGCGCGGGCGGCCTGATCAAGCTGATGTTCGGGCTGTCGTACGAGACCGCCATCGTGATCGTCGGCGTGGCGATGATCGCCTACGTGCTCTTCGGGGGCATGCTCGCGACCACCTGGGTGCAGATCGTGAAGGCCGTGCTGCTGCTCGGGGGCGCGTTCCTGCTCGCCATGCTCGTGCTGGCGCGCTTCAACTTCAATCCGTCGGCGCTGTTCGGCGCCGCGGCGGCGAGGTATGGGGACGCTGTGCTCGCGCCCGGGAAGCTCGTGTCGAATCCGTGGGACGCGATCTCGCTCGGGATGGCGCTGATGTTCGGGACCGCGGGACTGCCGCACATCCTGATGCGGTTCTACACGGTGCGCGACGCGCGCGCGGCGCGCACGTCGGTGTTCTACGCGACGGGGCTGATCGGCTTCTTCTACCTGCTCACGTTCGTGCTCGGGTTCGGCGCGATGGTGCTGGTAGGCCCGGACGCGATCAAGGGCGTGGACAAGGGCGCCAACATGGCAGCGCCGCTGCTCGCCGAGTTCATTGGCGGCACGCCATTCCTCGGCTTCATCGCGGCCGTGGCCTTCGCGACGATTCTTGCCGTCGTCGCGGGGCTCGCGCTCGCCGGCGCGTCGGCGCTGTCGCACGACCTGTGGGTGAACGTCGTCCGCCGCGGCAACACGAGTGGTACGGAGGAGCTGAAGGTCGCGCGCGCGGCGACCGTGATTCTGGGAGTCGCCGCCGTCGTGCTCGGCATCGCGTTCAAGGGGCAGAACGTGGCGTTCATGGTATCCCTCGCGTTCGCGATTGCCGCGAGCGGGAATTTTCCCGCGCTCGTGCTGTCGATCTTCTGGCGGCGCTTCTCCACCGCCGGTGCGGTGGCCAGCATGCTCACCGGGACGATCGCAACGCTGCTCCTGATCTGGGCGTCGCCGACGATCCAGGTGGACGTGCTGCACCACACGTCGGCCTGGTTCCCCCTCAAGAATCCGGCGCTCGTCACCATTCCGCTGTCCTTTGCCGTGGGCGTCATAGTTTCTCTGCTCAAGGCGCGCGTGACCGACGACGCGTTCGCGCGCCACGAGCGGCAGATGCACCTCGGCACGAGCGGCGCGTAGCGGCGTCGCGGCCCATCTGTACGCCCACTACCATATGGTGTCTCACTTCCCGGGAGTCTGCATGCGCAACACAATCGTGACACTCGCGTTGCTCGCTGCCGTGCCGGTCGCGGCGCAGCAGCCACAGGGCGCGCAGAAAGATCCGACCATCAAGGTGAAGGGCGCGGGCGTCCCCGCAGGCTGGTCGGTGCGGCTCGACGACAAGGACCAGAATCGCTTCAGCATCACCGACACGAAATTCGTGGCGATGGGATCCGGCTTCCATGTGACGTCCGGGCCAGCCGCCGTATACTACGCGGCGAAGGACGTTGCCTCCGGGCCGTTCACTGCGAGCGCGACCTTCCGCCAGACGAAAGCGCCGATGCACCCCGAGGCGTACGGTCTCGTCATCGGCGGGACGAAGCTCGACACGCCGGCGCAGCAGTACATGTACTTCCTCGTGCGGGGCGATGGGAAATACTTCGTTGCGCATCGCGCGGGCCCGGACCGCCACGTCATCGTCGACTGGACGGACAATGCCGCGATCAACAAGCAGGACGCCTCCGGGGTCGCGACCAACGCCCTGTCGATGCAGGCAACCGCGGACTCGGTGTTCCTCTCCGTGAACGGCACGCGCGTGAAGTCCTTTGCGCGGGCCGATCTGCACGGCTTCGTCACCGACGGGCAGGTTGGACTCCGCGTGAATCACAACCTCGACGTGCACGTGTCCAACTTCGCGGTGAAGAAGGGCTGAGCTTCCTCGATCTTTTTTCGAAGCACGCGTCGCAGTACGCAGCGGCGCGGCCGAGCTATCCCGATGCGTTGTACGACTGCATCGCGACGCTCGCGCCGCGCCGCGATGTCGTTTGGGACTGCGGCACGGGCAATGGCCAGGCGGCGGCCGATCTGGCGCGATACTTCGGACGCGTGATCGCGACTGATGCAAGCGCGGAGCAGATCGCGAACGCGGTGCCAGCGCAGGGCGTGGAGTATCGTGTCGCACCGGCGTCATCCAGCGGGCTTCCGGCCGCATCCGTGCACGCCGTGACGGTTGCGCAGGCGCTGCACTGGTTCGCGGAGGAGTCGTTCTTCGCGGAGGCGCGCCGAGTCACCGTGCCAGGCGGGATCATTGCCGCCTGGTGCTACGGCCAGTGCCACGCGGGCGCGGATGTCGAAGGCATCCTCCGGGAGCTCGAGGACGGTACGCTGGGGGGGTACTGGCGGCCGGAGCGGCGGTACGTCGACGAGCTGTATCGGTCCATCCCGTTCCCCTTTCCCGAGGTGCCGGCCCCCACTTTCGAGTTGCGAGTTCGGTGGAATCTCCGTCAACTGATCGAGTACCTGAACACCTGGTCGGCCGTGGTGGCCTACCGGCGCAAGCACGGCACCGATCCAGTCGTACCGGTGCAACAGCGCCTCGCAGATACATGGGGAGATCCTCGCGACGTGCGTGACGTCACGTGGCCGCTGGGACTTCGTCTCGGGAGGGTTGGATGAACGGTCTGGGTCGATATGTGTCCTGTGCAGTATTTCTCGGCGTCGCGAGCGTGGCGGGCGCACAGAAGCAGCAGTCCGCCGCTCCCGCCCTGCCGCCCTTGTCACCGCAGGTGCAGGCTGCCTACGACGTGCTCGGACCGGACGATGCGTCGCGCTTCGAGCAGGTGAGCGGCTGGTTCCGTGACCACCCGGTGCAGTACTACAACTTCGGCGATGTGCCGCAGCCCGTGACGCCCGGACGCGTGCTGTGGCCGATCTATGGCTTCGACGCCAGCGGCAACCCGGTGGCGATCCGCGGTCAGCGTCCGATTTTCTCATCCATTCCCGGCGTGGGTGGGTACAGCGGCATCTGGCGACTGGTCTATGTCGTCACCGCCGATCACGTGCAGCCGAACCAGCTGCGTGACGCGGCATCGGTAGACGCCCTGGTGCGCCGCCGGCGCGCGCTGCTGCATGATGCCGACATGTTCGTGAACCTGCCCATCGTGCCGCGCGGCTCGATGCTGGCGAACGATTCGACGCCGCCGATGCCGGGCTGGTACGAGGGACGTGATGTCGCTTTTTTCGACTTCGGCACGGTTGCCCTCGCGCCCGTGAACATGTGGCGGTTCGCGAACGGGCGTGACGCCAGCGGCGCGCCGAACATCGTCGCGGCCCAGAACAGCGTCGTCGACAGCATTCCGGTCAGCGGGACGTACCCCGACCTGTGGCAGATCCACCTGGTGCAGGTGGATTCCGCTTATGCAGCGAATACGCTGAAGAATGCCGCGTCCGTACAGTCGTCCGGGTTCATGGTCGACCCGGTGAGCGCTGTGCGCAATCTGCCGATTACGATGGTCGACGGCACGCGCGTTCCCCGCATGCCCAGTCCGATCACGAGGTTTGCGGATCTGCGGTCGCCGTTCCCACCCGCACCCACGAGACTCGTCGTTCCGGAGTGACGTCAGGCGTGACGTCGCTCAGGCGCGTGCTGACCGTCCGCGACGTGGTGCTGTTCAACCTCGTCGCGGTGATCGGACTACGCTGGCTGGCGACCTCCGCGAAGGCGGGACCCGCTGCGCTGGTGCTCTGGTTGCTCGCCGCGCTGCTCTTTTTCGTGCCGCAGGGACTGGCGGTGAGCGATCTGTCGCGCCGCTATCCGGAAGAGGGCGGCATCTACGCCTGGACCAAGCGTGCGCTCGGCGAAGGACACGGATTCCTGTGCGGCTGGTGCTACTGGATCTGCAATGTCCTCTACTACCCGAATCTCCTGATCAGCACCGCGGTGATCGCGACGTACGTCGTGGGCAAAGGTGACACCGCGCTGTCGTCGAGCTGGCCCTATGTGTTGACGGTGACGCTCGGCGCGCTGTGGTTTGCCGTCTGGCTCAACATCGTGGGGTTGTCGCGTGGAAAGTGGCTGCAGAACATCGGTGGCATCGGCTCCTACATCCCCGGGGTTCTCCTGGTGCTGTTCGCACTTCTCGCGATCCTGAAGGGACAGCCGACCGCCAACGCGTTTCACGCGCGCGCGTTCGTGCCCGATCTCACGGACCTGAGCTCACTGAACCTGTGGGCGTCGATCGCGTTTGCGTTCGCCGGTCTCGAGCTCGCGGCGTCGATGGGTGGCGAGGTGGAGAATGCCGAGCGCACGCTGCCGAGGGCGATCTATATCTCCGCGCCGCTGATCGCGATCATCTACATCCTGGGCACCGCGTCGATTCTCTGGCTCGTGCCGGTGCAGGATCTGAACATCGTCTCGGGATTTCTCCAGGGCGTCGCTCGGGGCGCGCGGGAAACGCTGCCGTGGCTCGCGTGGTTGACGCCGGTTGCAGCGCTCGCGTACACGATCGGGAACGTGGGTGGCGTGGGCGCGTGGCTCAGCGGGCCGGCGCGCGTCGCGTTCGTCATCGGACTGGACCGATATTTCCCGCCCGCATTCGGTCGCGTGCATCCAAAATGGGGCACGCCGTACGTCGCGATTCTGGCGCAGGCCGTGCTCGCGACGCTGGCGCTGCTGATGTCGGTGCTCGGCCGCGGGACGACCGTGGAGACGGTGTATCTCATCCTGCTCGACACACAGCTGCTCGTCTACTTCATCCCGTTCATCTACCTGTTCGTCGCGCAGATCGTGCTCCGCGATCGCAGGGATGTGCGTTCGACGCTGGTCGGCGCGTGCGGCACGCTGGTCACCGTGTTCGCGATGGTGATCGCGACCATCCCGCCGTCGGGGGATGCGCATCGCACGCTCTTTTTCGTGAAGGTCGTCGGCGGCGCGGCGCTGTTCATCGCGATCGGCGGCGGGCTGTACTGGCGCGCGGCGCAGCGGCCGGCGGCTCCGGTCTAGCCGGCGACGCGCTCCTGAGTCGCCCGGGCGTCGAGCTCCGACTGGATGCGTACGCGTTCGGCGGACATCTCGTCGGGGGTGAGCCAGTTCTCGTTCTCTGATGGCATGCGCGTGAGCACCGCGTCGCGACAGGCTTTGAGAATCGCCTCGAGCGCCTCGATGCCATCGTCGGTGGCCTCGTAGAACAGGTCATGCAATGCCGACTCGGCGCGGCGCAGCTGATCCACGAGCGCCTTGGCGTGATCCCGGCTCGGCATCACGCCGCAGACCTTCGGCGACACGCGATTTCCGACGGCCCGGTGCAGCACGACAATGGCGCCGCGCTTTCCCGGCTGCATGTAGTACGACGTAGCCGCGGGCTTCTTCGCGGGACCGCGGCCACCGCGCCGGGATCCGCGCTTGCCTTGATTCGCGCCCCCGCCACGTCGCTGCCTGGCCATAGCCTTCCGGGTCAAGAAGTCATGAAAATATAGGACGACTGCTCTATCCTCCTAATCCCTCAATACACGATCCTCGCCCCTACACGTCATGCGATCAGCGATGTTCGTCGTTCTCGCCGGGCTCACGATGGCCGCAGTCGCGGCTGGCCCGGACCTTCGCGGCTATTCCGAATCCGCGGCCCGGGCCCAGCGCGAATGGGAAACGAAGTTCAGGGCCATTCCGGAGCCCGCGCGCATGCGCGCGGCCATGCAGCGCCTGTCAGCGCGTCCACATCACGTGGGCTCGCCCTACGACAAGGACAACGCCGAGTGGCTTGCGGCCCAGTTCCGCTCGTACGGGTGGGACGCGCAGGTCGAGCGGTTCGACGTCCTGTTCCCGACGCCGAAGGAGCGGCTGCTCGAGATGGTCGCGCCGCGTCCGTTCCGTGCCAAGCTGCAGGAGCCGCCCGTCGCCGGAGATCCGACATCGAACCAGCAGGCAGAACAGTTGCCGACGTACAACGCGTATTCGGGCGAAGGCGACGTCACGGGTCCGCTCGTCTACGTGAACTATGGTATCCCGGCCGACTACGAGGAACTGGAGCGACACGGTATCTCGGTGAAAGGTGCGATCGTCATCGCGCGCTACGGCATGTCGTGGCGCGGTATCAAACCGAAGGTCGCGGCGGAGCACGGCGCGATCGGGTGTCTCATCTACTCCGATCCGCGTGACGACGGATATCAGCAGGGGGATGTCTTCCCGGAGGGTCCGTGGCGTCCAGCCGACGGCGTGCAACGCGGCAGCGTCATGGACATGCCCGTGAACCCCGGCGACCCGCTCACGCCGGGCGTCGGTGCGACGCCCGACGCCAAGCGTCTGGCGATCAAGGATGCGCGGACGATCATGAAGATCCCCGTGCTGCCCATCTCATATGGCGATGCGCAGCCATTGCTGGCGGCGCTGCGGGGCCCGGTGGGCCCGGACAATTGGCGCGGCGGGCTTCCCATCGCGTACCGCATGGGCCCGGGTCCGGCCCGCGTGCATCTCAAGCTGTCATTCAACTGGGATCAGAAACCGCTGTACGACGTGATCGCGCGGCTGCGTGGCAGCACGTATCCGGACGAGTGGATCGTGCGCGGCAATCACCACGACGCCTGGGTCAATGGCGCGGAAGACCCGATCGCCGGCCTCGTGCCCGAGCTCGAGGAAGCGCGCGCGATGGGCGAGCTGGTGAAGCAGGGCTGGCGTCCAAAGCGCACGATCGTGTATGCCGCGTGGGACGGAGAAGAGCCGGCGCTACTGGGCTCCACCGAATGGGTGGAGACGCATGGTGCAGAGCTCGCGCAGAACGCCGTCGCCTACATCAATACCGATGGCAACGACCGTGGCTACTTCGGAGCCGGCGGCTCGCACTCGCTGGAAAAGCTGGTGAACGAGGTGATCAAGGACGTCGA
>DATFHG010000184.1:0-7569 GCA_035248725.1 Gemmatimonadaceae bacterium
AGGCCGAACAAGTGGCTCACGCTGCGACGCTCGAAGATCCACGGCCGTGGCGTCTATGCCCGCACCGACATCCCCAAGGACACGCGCCTGATCGAGTACACCGGCGAACGCATCACGAACGCGGAAGCCGACCGGCGCTACGATGACGACGCGATGTCCGAGCACCACACGTTCCTCTTCATTCTCAACAGTCGCACCTGCATCGACGCGGCGTACGGCGGCAACGTGTCGCGGTACATCAACCACTCGTGCGATCCCAACTGCGTCGCGTGGATCGAGCGGGGCCACATCTGGATCGACGCGCTGCGCGACATCAAGGAGGGCGAGGAGCTGGCGTACGACTACGAGTACGACTTTCTCCCCGGATACACGGTCGAGGATCTGGAGTTCTACGAGTGCCGCTGCGGCAGCGCGAAGTGTCGCGGCACGATCGTCGACGTGCCAAAGCACAAGCGTCATCTCATCGCCGAGCTGAAACGCAGACGCGCCGCGCGCGAGCGGCGCGGCGTCAAGTCGGCACCGCGGCGCAGGGCAACGGCGAAGCGATGAACGCCGGCGCGACGGCCTCGTCATCCGCGGCGCGCCCGCTGACGCCCGTGCGCGTGCTGCTGCGAAACGTCGTCGACTACGCCGGACTCTTTCCGCCGGCCTCGCTCTCGATGGACGCGGCCGTACGCGAGTACGCGGCGCAGCGTTCCGGCGACGACGCGTGGCTGCTCGGCCGCTTCGTGCTCCCCGCCGCGCGACTCGACGAGTTCGAGCTGCAGGCCGGTGCCGCGTTGCCGCACGAGGGCGCGAATTCGTGGGCGCTGTCGGCGCTCCTCAGCGGCGACATCGAGGAGGACGTCGCCCGCGTGGCGCTGTTCAATGAGCGGCATCGCGACGCACGCGACGGCGCTGTCCAGGTCGACACCGTCGAGCTGAAGGCGCAAACCGTGCGGGAGATCGCCCGCGCGTGCGAGCTGCTCGACGGCGCATTCGATACCTACGTCGAGATTCCGACCGCGGAGGATCCCACGGAGCTCGTCGCGGCGATCGGCGCCGCGCACGTAAAGGCGAAGATCAGAACGGGCGGCGTGACCCCCGACCTGTTCCCGGCGAGCGCGAACATCGTCCGCTTCGCGCGGGCGTGCATCGCGGGGAGCGTCGCGTTCAAGGCGACGGCTGGCCTGCACCACAGCTTTCGAGAGGAGTATCCCCTCACATACGCGCCGGACGCTGCACGCGGCACGATGTTCGGCTTTCTGAATGTGCTGCTGTGCGTCACCGCGCTCTGCGACGGCGTCAGCAACGCCGATGCGGTCGCGCTGCTCGAGGAGTGTGACGCGCGCAGCGTCACTTTCGGGGACGACGGCGTGCGGTGGCGCGGCCGCCACCTGTCGCACGACGCGCTCGCGCGGGCGCGCGAGAGCATGACCGCGTTCGGCTCCTGCTCTTTCCGCGAGCCCGTGGCCGAGCTCCGCTCGCTCGGCTTGCTGTGACGGCAACGCGAGACGAGACGCACGACAAGTCGCTGCGTTCGTGGGTGACGTCCGCGAACGATGGACACACGGACTTTCCGATCCAGAACCTTCCATTCGGCGTCTTCCGGCGCCGTGGACAGAAGGAATCACCGCGAATCGGCGTGGCGATCGGGGATCGCGTGCTCGACCTCGCGGCGTGCGCCAGGGAAGGGATGATCGCCGGCGCGGGCGCGTCCGTCGGCCGACTGATGACGGACGACACGCTGAACCGCCTGATGGCGGAGGGACGCGACCAGGCGCGCGCACTGCGTACGTCCGTCGTGGCCATCCTCGTCGCGGACAACGCCGCGGCGGCGCGTCGAGTGTCTGCGATCACCTTCGCGCAATCGGACGTCGAGCTGCTCCGACCGGTGGACGTGGGCGACTATTCCGACTTCTACGCGTCCGTGCAGCACGCCACGAACGTGGGCAGCTTGTTCCGGCCGGACAATCCGCTCCTGCCGAACTACAAGTACGTGCCGATCGGCTACCATGGTCGGGCGTCGTCGCTCGTGGTCAGCGGGACGCCGGTGCGGAGGCCATCCGGACAGACGCGCGACGACGCAAACGCGCCGCCGAAGTTCGGTCCCTCGCAACGCCTTGACTACGAGCTCGAGCTCGGCGCGTACGTCGCAAAGGGAAACGCGCTCGGGGATGCGATTCCGATCGCGCAGGCGGAGGCGCACCTGTGGGGCGTCTCTCTCGTCGACGACTGGTCGGCCCGCGACATCCAGAGCTGGGAGTATCAGCCGCTGGGGCCGTTCCTGGCAAAGAGCTTCGCCACGACCGTGTCGCCGTGGGTGGTAACTCTCGATGCGCTCGCACCGTTTCGCGTGGCGCCGCCCGCTCGCCCCGCGGGCGACCCCGAGCCGCTCCCATACCTTATAGATGCGGCCGACCGGAAGTCGGGGGCCCTGGACCTCAACCTCGAGGTCTGGCTGCAGACCGAGAAGATGCGTGCGGCGGGTCAGTCCGCGGTGCGACTGAGTCGCAGCTCATTTGCGGGGATGTACTGGACGTTCGCGCAGATGCTGGCGCACCACACGAGTAACGGCTGCAACCTCCGGCCGGGCGATCTGATCGCGAGCGGAACCGTTTCAGGCGACGACAAGGCCGCACGCGGCTGCCTGCTCGAGCTCACGCGCGGCGGCAAGGAGCCGCTCTCACTGCCGAACGGCGAGACGCGCTCGTTTCTCGCGGATGGCGATGAAGTCACGCTGCGAGGTTACGCCGAGCGCGACGGCCTGCGCATCGGCCTGGGCGAATGCTCTGGCCGCGTTATTTCGCGGCCCGGATGAGCAGGCGCTGACCGACCTTGATGGTGTTGCCGACGATCCCGTTGAGCGCGCGGATCGAATCGGGTGGCACCTCGTACCAGTCCGCGATGGAGCCGAGCGCGTCGCCCGGCCGCACGACGTGGTAGATGGGCTGCTTGCGGTAATCCTCGATCACCTTGTGAATCTCGTTGCGCGCACTCCGCACGCGTGCCGCCCACACGCCGAGGCCGGCGATCTTCCGGTGCCGCGCCGACCACGCCTCGCGCAGCATCTGCGCGCTGGGCCATGCGTCGCCGGGCACGCCGAGATTCAGCGTTTCGTCCGGCGCTTCCACGCGGAGCGCGCGGGAGAAGCCGAGCATCGCGAAGGACGGTTCGATCTTCGTCAGGCTGTCGATGCGGAATTCGTGCTGGTCGAAGGTCGGCGGTGCGTCCGAGGAACCGGTGATGTCCCGCGGCGGCGCGCCGAGATAGATCAACCGCCGGTCGGTGAGCACGAGCAGGCCACGCGTCTGGCGGTAGTAATCGACGGCGTTGCGGCGGAAGACCGGCACCATGCGATAGACGCGTTCGCCGGGCTGCAAGGTGTTGAGGCGAAGCTCGCGCTCGACGATCGCCCGCGCGTTGCGGGGGTCCGTCTTCCACACGTGCAGCGCGAGCTGCAGCACGATCACGAGTATCGCGACGGCGAACACGCCCAGCGCGTACCACACGCCGGTGGGCACATTCCGTCGCGCGCGCCGGAGCAGCGGCGTCCGCGGGGCGGTGGGGGGCTGCTCGGACTGCTCGGGTTGACCGGCCTGTTCGACGCCGATCGATGATGCAGAGGTCGCCATTGTCTCAGCAAATACAAAATGGAAGTTCAGTGCCGTTGTTCCGAACGACTCGTCTGGATAGGTTGACGCAGTTCCCGGAACGGTAGCGTGATGGTGGTCGCGGGCTGAGCTCGCTGGATTGCCGTGCACTCGCAGCCGTTCCTCGCCTTCCGTTGTTCGCCCCCCTGTCGCATGGCAGTCAGGTCCACATTGCGCCTCGTCGTGATTGGCGTCGTCGCTGCGGCGACGGTGGTCTTCACTGCGGACCGCGTGAAGCCGATCTTCCTCGACGAGTCGCTCGTCACACGTGTCGATGTGCCGTCGGCCACGTCGGACGAAAAGGCGATGCTCCTCGCTCCCTGGAGTCGCCTGCCGTTTCACGAGGCGCTCGCGACGCCGATCTTCCTGCGCGATCGCAGCGCGTTCGCCGTCGACCTGATGGGAACCGGCAAGGTCGGTCTCGCGCGTGCGCTCGCGCTCGCCGACGTCGCGGTGCGCGAAGCCTACCGTCGCCGCGTGCCGCCCGCGCTCGTGCTCGGCGTGCTGTTGACGGAGAACGACGAGCTCAAGTCCACCGCGCGCTCACGCCAGGGCGCCATCGGGCTCATGCAGATTCATCCGGGTCCGTGGCGCGGCGCCCTGGGCGAGCTGTTCGGCCGCAATCTGCGCAACGACACGACGAATCTGCGCTACGGCATCTACATCCTCAGTCATTTCGCCAAACGCACCATGCGGCGCGAGATGGAGGGCAGCGCGCTGGAGAGCACGTTGCCGTGGCGCACCGCGCTGCTGCGATACAACGGGTGCGTCCACGGCCGGAACACGAAGGACTGCGGCCGCTACCCCGACATGGTGCGCCGCGAGGTGCAGCGCTCCGCGCAGACGATCTGCAACGGCCGCGACTTCGAGGGATGCGTCGTGACGCCGCTGCGGCTGGGAGCGAGGGGAGAGTAGGACGGTGGAGCGGTGGAGCGGTGGAACCCCACCGCTCTACTTGATCTTTTCGACGGTGGTATTGGCGGTCGTGGTAACTCCGATCTCCATCCCGTTCGCCGCCAGCACGATCTTGATGATCGCGTCGTCCTGATTCTGGCCGCCCAGGAAGACGCCGCTCTGGCTCATGAGCAGCGTGCCCTTGCCGTTCGACGTGCCTTCCATCGTCATCGGCTGTCCCTGCGCCGTGCCGCTGCCCGAGAGGTTCGTGGTCGTCTCGCGTGAGATCTTCCACGCCTTCTGCGCGCCGACGGTGGTGTCGCCCACGACGGTGAAGCGCGCGATCGTCTGACGGTCGAGATCGATGCCTTGCTGCTTCACTTTGCCTTTCGTCGTGTCGGTCCAGGTGGCGCCGGCGGCGAGCCTGGTGCGGATGCGCGGCAGGAAGCGGCTCAGCTCATCGGTGATCTGCGCGCCTTGCGGGACGGAGTCGTCGGACGGACCCATCGCCGAGTAGACGACGCCGTGCGGCGCCATCTTGGTGGCGATCTTCGCGCCCTTCAACTTGTCGAGGCCCGGCGGCGTCATCCCCATGGGACCGACGACGTTCAACGAATCGATGGTCACGGTGACGTTCATCGTGTCCTTCGTCTGGCGCGCCACCGTGACGGTGAGCAGCTGCTCGTTGGACGTGTCGAACTCGTTCTTCTGGCCCATGGCTTCCTGCGAGCCGTGCGTCTTGGACGAGATGTGGTACTGCGAGGTGCTCGGCGCGTACTCGAAACCCTGCGCGACGGCCGCGGCTGGGATGAGGAACGCGGCAAGAAGAACCGGGCGAGCGCGCATGCGAAAAAACTCCTGAGGTGGGGCCGGAAACGGCTCCGGCAAACTGGTCAAATATAGCGTTGTGCGCGAGCTTTCTGCGCGATGACGGACACCATCACACTCGAGCTGCTGCACACCGACGCGCAGGCTCCGCAACGCGCGACCGAAGACTCCGCCGGCTACGATTTGTTCGCCCACCTTACCCATCGCACGGTGAGCTGTTCCGACGCCAGCGGCACGTGGGAGCTACCTACTTTTCGGGACCGCGAGCGCAACCTGTCGTACTTCGAGCTGCCACCGAACGCGACCGCAAAGATCCCGCTCGGCTTCAAGGCGCGGCTGCCGCGAGGGTGCGAAGCCCAGATCCGTCCCCGCAGCGGCACGACCTTCAAGAAGGGTCTGCTGATCCCGAACTCGCCGGGAACCATCGACGCGGATTACCCCGACGAGTGGATGGTGCTCGTACGGAATCCGGGGATGAAGCCCGTGCGCATCGAGCACGGTGAACGCATCGCACAGATGGTGCTGAACCGTTTCGAGGTGCTTCCCATCGAGATGGGCAAGGTGGCGCAGACGACGTCACGCACGGGCGGGTTCGGAAGCACCGGGAGCTGACGGGTCGCGCGTGCGCGCCAACATCCGGTCGTACTGGAACACGTCGCGCGCGCCGCGCTACAGCATCGTGTTCGCGCTGCCGCTGCTGTTGCTGTACGAATCGCTGGCCGCCAGCCTCGCCGGCACGCCCGGCGCGAACGTGCGCAATGCCGCGGACGTCGCCCTCAAGACGCCCTTTCTGCTGTTGTCCGGCGCGCGCGGCTCGATCGCGTTCTTTGCCACGACGATCGCGATCTGCGTGTTCCTGATCGCCCGCGACCTCACGCGATCGCGCGAGCGGCTGCGGCCGCGCACCTTCCTGCTGATGCTGCTGGAGTCCGCCGTGCTCGCATTGCTCCTCGGCGTCGTCGTCGGGACGGTCACCAGGCAGCTGCTCGGCATGCTCGCGCTGAGTTCTGGTCATTCGGGCGCATCCGCGTCGATGGTGCAGGGGAGTGGCGCCGGCTCGATCGAATCCATGAGTGTCGCCACGCGCCTCATGCTCGCGCTCGGCGCGGGACTCTACGAGGAGCTGCTGTTCCGTGTGATCCTGGTCGGCGGCCTGTCGGCGGGACTCGCCTGGCTGATGGGACGCCGCACGTGGATCACGAGCAGCATCGCCGCGGTGGTGGGAGCGCTGATCTTTTCGTCCTTTCACTACATCGGCCAGTACGGCGACCGGCTGGAGCTCGCGTCGTTCACGTATCGCACGATCGCCGGTCTCGCGTTCAGCGGGCTGTTTCTCGTGCGCGGCTTCGGCATCACCGCCTGGACCCACGCGCTGTACGACATCTACGTGATGATCCTCTAGCCGATCGCGTCCCCGAATTTGCGAACGACGTCGGCGACGGATTCGACGCCGTGGATGCCGTCCACGCTCTTGCCCGCCTGCCAGTATTCCTCGGTGCCGGCGCCCTTGTACAGATCTTTCTTGAGCCGGTACGCGGAGCGTAGCGCGTAGATCGCGCGCATCCAGTGCTTGGTCCGGCGGCCGCGCAACATCCATCGCGCGATGACACCGGCGCGCGTGCCCAGGCGTCGAACGTACGCGTTGTTGATCACCGCCACCGGCACGCCGGTGAGCCGTTCGGTGAGCACGATGTCCTCCGACGTCGCGTCGACGATCGCCTGCTTGTAGTCTGGGTGCGCGTTGCACTCCGACGTCGCAATGAAGCGCGTGCCGAGCTGCGCGCCCGCATAGCCCATGTCGATGGCGCGACGGAACTCCGCGGGTGTGCCGATACCGCCTGCGCACACCAGCGGCAGGCCAAACGGACGCAGCTCGGCGATGAGCTGCTCGGCGGACTTCGGGCCAGCGTGGCCGCCAGCGCGGTTGTTCACCGCGATGAGACCATGCACGCCGGCGTCCGCGCCTTTCTTCGCCCACTTCGCCTCCGTCACGTCGTGATAGACATGTCCGCCGACCTGGGCCACCCGCTGCACGACCCATTTCGGGTTGCCGAGCGAGGTGATGAAGAAGCGAATGCCTTCCTCGAGCGCACCCTCGATCCACTCCTCCATGCGCTGCCGGTAATACCTGCTGGACTGCTCGATCAGCGCGTTGAAGCCGATGGGCCGTCCGTTGGCGATCTGCTTCGCCAGTCGCAGTCCCGCGCGGTACTCG
>DATFHG010000185.1:0-4710 GCA_035248725.1 Gemmatimonadaceae bacterium
CCCAGTCGTAACGCCGGAGGCCGTCATCGTCGCGACCATAGACGGCGAGCTGTTAGCACTCGACAAGACCTCAGGTCAGGTGCGCTGGCACTTCAAGAGTCCCGACTTCCAGTGGTCGATACTCGATCAGCCGCAGCTGGCCGACGGCGTTGTCTACTGGACTGCTGGTGACGACCGCCTGTATGCACTGTCTGCCGACCATGGAGATGTCATCTGGTCCGTACCGTGTCCGGAGGCCGGCCGTGACATCCTCGTGACCGGGACTCGCGTGCACGTGCCGAGTGACATGCTACGCGTATTCGCCAGAAGCAACGGACAGTCGATCGCGGCCGTGCGGGTTGCCGTGCCCGGAGATGCGATCGAATCACAACCGCAGGCGATCGGCTCACGCATCTTCGTCAGCGAGTCGTCGGCGATCTGGAGCTTCAGAGAACCGTAGCCGTCCTGGCTGAGTCAACATTCGGGCACGTGGTGGACATCGATCCACGAGCTGCAGCCTGTCGGACCTGACGCAATGGAGCGGAATCTTCAGTGTGTCACCGATACGCCCTGCGACGGGAGCCAGCGCGTGCCGAAGCCGCCGCTCACGAGGATCTCTCCCGTCGTCACGCTGCGAGGGGTGAGCGTATCGCTCACGGGAAAGTCGAAGAGCACCTCCTTTGCCTGGCCCGCGGCAAAGAACAGCTGCGAGGGATCGTTGGCCCGCACGTCGTTCGACACCGCACCGCTCGGGCCGAACAGCAGGTACCTGAACGTCGGCGTGAACTCCGGAAAGTCCGGGACCACCAGTCGCAGCGTCGAGTCGTGCGCGTTCAGCGCCCGCACGCGCAGCTCCAGGAACCGGTCACCGTCCGATTCCCTGTCGCGCAGCGTGATCTCCTGCGACAGCGTGAACGACTCGGGCGGCGCGTCCACGAATTCCGGCGGGGGCGTCCATGTACCGGCCTCCGCAACGCATTCCGCCGGGCAGTCGACGATGGCGGCGCACTTCTCGAGGAAATCCTCGCGCGGATGCCCGCCCTGCCGCACCAGCGCGTGCAGCATCTCGTGCCGCACCACGCGACCGAACTTCATGTAGTCCTCGGCGACGACGATGAAGTTGCCATTGCTCGCCCAGTACCCCGCCACCTGCTTGCCGTGCAGCGTCACCACCGCTCCGGGCGTACGATACCACTTCAGGTCCGCGAGGCGCGCCGTCCGACCCGAACACTCCTCGGTCATCTTCCACCAGCGCGCGTACACGATGGGCGGCGCATACAGTCGCGCATTCCGTGGAGGCGTCGGCCAATCGCATGCCGCGAGCACGGCGGCGATCACGGCGGCGCTGAAGGCTGCGACCGATCGGGTGGACGTCCGCGCCGTGATCACATCGTGGAGCCTCGCCGCTCAGTCCATCGCGTCGGGAAACACGATGGCGCGCTTCCAGTCGCGTGCGTGCGACGCCGCGTCCATGTGCAGCAGCATGGCGCCGACGCCGGCGGCGCCCTGCATCCACCCCGTCTGCGCCAGCACCTCGTTCGGCGACACGCGGTTCTCGGCCTGCGGCCAGCTCTCCGCGTCGTTCACGATCGCGCTGCGCATCAGGATATCGTCCGCATGCCGCTTCGCGTACGCGAGATCGGCCGCGTCACCCGTGCGGCGATAGCGCGACAGGAAGTATTCGGCGACGCCCGCGTTGCCGCAGCACATCGAGACGTTGTTCCAGAATCCGGCCGTCCGGTGCTCGGGCACGCCCTGGCCGATCACGCCCTTCGCGCCGCGCGTCTCCAGCTCACCCCACGTCGCCCCGCCGTCGATCGCGCCGAGTCGGCGCCAGAGGCGGTTGGTGCCGGCGGGGCCGTGACACCAGCTCAGGTAGAAGAGGCGTTCACCCGACGGCAGGCTGTTGTGCCGGATCACGGCGCCCTCGCCGGACGGCACCATCAGCGCGCGCAGATGCTCGGTGCCATCGAGCGCGGCGTCCAGGTGCCGGCGGTCGCCCCCTTCCTTATATAGGGTCGCCAGGGCGTAGGCCACGCCCGCGGTCCCGTGCGAGAAGTTCGGCAGCTCGCGTGCGCCTGAGCGGGGCGTCATGCCGCGGTCGTAGTACCACATCCGGTGGCCCGCCGCGTCCATCACCGCGGCAGCCACCAGCCCATCGCCGGCCCTGCGCGCGAGGTCCATCGCCTGGTCGCCCAGCAGCTCACGCAGACCCAGCAGCGTGAGGAGGATGCCCGCGTTTCCGCTCACGACGTCGGTGGAGTCGCTCCACCAAATGGCGTCGCCGTCGCGCTTCGCGGCCGACGGAATCGTGGCGGCGATGCGCTTCGCCGCCGCGAGGAGATCTTCGCGCCCGCTCGCGCGATGCGTCTCGAGCAGGATCCAGGCGATGCCGCTCGCACCCTCGTACAGGCCGGCGCCCACGTCCGCCGCGGACACCGGCGACGCCGCGAGCGCCCGCGCCCCGCGCACCGCTTCGTCCAGGAAGCGCTGCTCGTGCGTCGCCCCGTACAACTCGAGGTAGAACAGGATCACGCCGGGCGCGCCGTGGTACAGCGTGAGCGCGGAGCGGTCGTACGTGTCCGCGTCCGGCGGCGGCACCGGCGGCCAGAGCGGCTGCGCGTCCGCACGCGCGGATCGAATCCAGTGCTCGGCGCGCAGCGCGGCCTCCAGATACGGCCGCTCGGGCGCCAGCTCCAGCACGCGCGCCCACTCGGCGCGCAGCGCGCGCGGAATCGCGAGGGCCAACCCCGCGAGCGCGCCATGTCTGAACAGCTCCCGTCGATCCATCGTCATCCTTGGCGAAGCGACCCGCACATCCTTGTCATCCCGAGCGAAGCGAGGGATCTGCACCCCCGCCATACGATCAGTCGCGTTTCGCGTCGGGGCAAGGCGGCGGTCCCTCGAGCAGGTACACCCGCCAGTCCACGGGACGCGGCCCGTCCGGCGCGCGTTCCACGCGCAGCTGGTAGTGACCGTCCACCAGCGGCCCACCCTCGAACGTCCACATCCCGGTGGAGTCGGCGTGCGCCACGAGCGCGATCGCGTGCAGGCTGTCGGCGGCGTTCACGTTCAGCGTCCATACGCGTTCGTTCCGGTCTTCCAGGGGCAGGTCGCCGCGACGCACGTGCTGCCACTGCTCCAGGTGCACCACGTCGCGCGCGGGATCGACCTTGATGGTCCAGTGACCCACGTCGTCGGTCATGCGCACCAGCACGGGCGCCGACGACGGCTCGCTGGTCGAGTCCACGAAGAACGCGCTCACCCATCCACTTCCGAAGCACGCCTGCGCCGGCGCGCTGCTGCGCGCCTCGTCCACCTCGGCGCGTGTCGCCTTTCCCTCGCCGACGCCGAGGAGGTCCACGCTGATGCGCGCGGGCTTGTCGGCGGTGGCTGGGCGGCCGCGCACCCAGAACACGATCGGCATCGCGTTGGGAGTGGAATCGCCCACGCCCACGGCCTCGTACTCCATCGACGCGGCGGTTGGCACGGCGACCGTGGTCGCGCGCGTCCACCGCGTGAGGCTCGCCTTGAAGACTGGAAAGCGCACCTGGTCTTCGCCGCCGTGCCCGAAGCCGATGATCGCGAGCGCCTTGGGCGGCCCGGGCGGTTCGGCGCTTTGCGCCCGGATGGTGGGGCGATGACTGCGCACGCGACAACTGCGCACGCGAGGACTGCGCACGCGACAACTGCGCGCGCGACAACTGCGCGCGCGACAACTGCGCACGGGACTAACGTCTCAGGCATTTGACGCCGTCTCATTTGCGTCCTCGCTGGGATTTCGATGCTGGCATGCGCAAGTTGTACTCGAGCGCGAGGCCGATCCAGTAGTCCAGCTGCTTCTTCGTCTTGAGCGCCGAGTCCTGGACGATGAGCCAGCCCGCGTAGGTGCGGCCGCCCATCGTGAGCGGACGGCAGCCCTTTCTCTTCAGCGACGCTGCGTGGAGCGACGGATCCACGCGCACCATGATGCGGTTGCCCTTCACGCTGCAGCACAACTTTCCGTTCAGCACGATCGCGCGCGCACCGAACATCTTGCGTTCTTCGACACGCGGACGCACGCCGATCGCCGCAAGCACGCGGTCGTACAGCTTCTCTTCCCTTCCCGGTTTGCTGGCAGTCGTCACACATCACCTGGCTATCGGCAACTTCGCGGTTGCGGTCACATGAATGGTGGTATCTGGCCCTCACTGGCGCACTTTCGGTACCCCGTTCGCCGAGGGTACGTTGTATGAACGCCTTTTATGAGCGACTTGGCGAGGACGTGGCCAACGAGCTCGTGGAGTGGTTCAACCTCGTGGATGCGACGTACCGCTCGGATCTGCGCGAGATCAATGAGCTCAACTTCGCTCGTTTCGATGCGAAGATGGAGCAGCGTTTCGCGCAGTTCGATGCGAAGATGGAGCAGCGTTTCGCGCACTTCGATGCAAAATGGGAGCAGCACTTCGCCCAGCTCGAGGCGAAATGGGAGCGGCGTTTCGACGCGCAGAGCCGGATGATGCTGCTCGGCTGGGGCACCACGATCGTCGCCGTGCTCGGCGCATTGCTCGCTACGCGCTGAACAACCCGGTTTGCCACGACCAGCCGGGTCTCATTCCGGCTCTTCGATACACCCACCGTCCCACGTGGTGCTCGGCGTCAACTCGACGTGTGTCCAGGCGCGGCCCACCTTCTCTGCGCGCGCCTCGTACGCGGTGCCCGTGCTCGCTTCGTCCCCAGGCTTGCACACCT
>DATFHG010000186.1:0-15775 GCA_035248725.1 Gemmatimonadaceae bacterium
GGACTCGAGAACCTGCACGACTTCGTGCAGCAGGGTGGCGTGTTCGTGACGGTCAACAACACCGCGGACTTCGCGATCCAGTACGGTTTCGCGAGCGGCGTGAGTGCGAACGAGGCAGCGCGGCTGCACGTCGTCGGCAGCCTGCTGCGAAGCAGGATCGTCGACGGCGCGAGCCCGATCGTGTACGGCGTGCAGGACAGCCTCGCGTTGTACAGCGAGGACGGACAGACGTTCGGTATCAGTTCGCTGCGGGCGGGCGGTCGCGGCTTCCGCGGCAACGCTGGCGCGCCCACGCGCGCGACGGGGCGCGGCACCGCCGACGATCCCGATGTCACGCCGGGGATGGCGCCCCTCGACGATCGTTTCCTGGCGCCGAAGACGCCGAAGCCGGAGCCGTGGCAGGCCGCGCCGGTGAGCGACGACATGCTGCGCAATCCGGTCAACGTCATTCCGCCGGATCAGCGTCCGCGCCCGGTGCTGCGCTACGCCGACCAGAAGGATCTGCTCGTGTCCGGCTTGCTCGACGGCAACGATGTGGCCCAGCGCCCCGTCGTCGTGGACGTGCCCCTCGAGAAGGGGCACGTGGTGCTGTTCGCCAACAACCCGATGTATCGCGGCGAGACGATCGGCAGCTACTTCCTGGTGTTCAACACGATCCTGAACTGGGACAACCTGAACGCCGGGAGGAAGCTCGACGCGCGATAGACACGCGCGTTAACTTGAAGGTTCGCGGGCGTAATTCAGTTGGTAGAATGCCAGCTTCCCAAGCTGGACGTCGCCGGTTCGAGCCCGGTCGCCCGCTCTACGTAGTCGTCGCCTCTGGTTCGACAATGGGACGCAGCGCGTAACGGCCGTACGCGAGGAAAGCGACGAGCAGCCCCATGACGATTGCCCACGGCATCGGGTTGGTCGCCGTGATCGCCGTGGAATAGCGCGCGTACATCGCCGCGAGGGCGAACGTCTCCAGCGCGAGCGCGGCCGCTGCGTGCGCGGTCACCCGCGGCTTCAACTTCATTGCCGCGGGGAAGATCAGCAGCAGCGCGGCGATCACCTCGAACGCGCCCAGCGCCCGCCACGCGCCGCCGGGGATCATCGCGAACTGACCCGCGAGCTGATCCGCGCCGGAAATCTTGTACGCACCGCCCGCGATATAGAGCAGCGCCATCACGATCTGCAGCACCCACAGAGCGACGTTCATGCACCCTAGGTGCGAAATCGCCCGGGCGTTGTCAAGCGGGGCGCTCAGGCAAAGTGCAAGCCGGTCAGCGACTCTCGCGCCTGTTGCGTCTCGCCTTGTCGCGCGCGCGTTGCGCCGATCGCGACTTGATGAGCCGAGCCGCGCTCGGCTTCACGTAATGACGACGGCGGCGCAGTTCGCGAAGGATGCCCGACGTCTGCATGCGGCGCTTGAACACCTTGAGGGCCCAGTCGAGGCGGTCCTCGTCTCCAAGAATGATCTCCGGCAATTCGGCTTCGGTTACGTGCGCGAGATGTCCGAGAACCGCACCAGCCGCTGCTGCGCTTCGTCCCAGAGCGCCAGACGCAGTGCGGCGAAGCCCGACCGCAGCGTCACCTTGGGCGATGCGTGAAAGAGCGCGTTCTCGCGGTGACACCGCTGCAGGCGGTAGTTCGGAATTTTCGGCGCGACGTGATGCACGTGGTGCAAGCCAATGTCGCCCGTGAACCAGCTCAGGATCCTCGGCAGATCCAGATGCGAACTGCCGCGCAGCGCGGCGTCCACGTAATCCCAATCCGTGTGCGGTGCCCAGTACGCGTCCTCGAACTGATGCTGCACGTAGAACAGCCACACACCGGCCATGGCGGCGAGGTAGTAGGGGAGCGCGTAGACGAGCAGCACGGCTTCCCAGCCGAACAGCCACATCGCGCCACCCAGCATCACGACGATCCCGATGTTCGTCGCCAGCACGCTCGCCTGCTGCGTCGGCCCGGTCGCCTTGCTCGTGCCCCGCAACCGCTGCCCGATGGCCAGATGGATCGGACCGCCGAGCATGAGGAGCAGGGGATGACGGATGATCCGATAGCCAAGCCGCCCACGCCACGACCGCGCCTGATACTCGCGCACGGTCAGCGTCGGGACATCGCCGTGCCCGCGGCGGTCCAGGTCACCGGACGACGCATGGTGCAACGCGTGATCGCGTCGCCACTGCGCGAACGGGGTCAGCGTGATGACGCCGGTGACGAATCCCACGGCGTCGTTCCAGCGCCGCGACGGATAGAACGATCCGTGCGCACAGTCGTGCATGAGCACGAACGTTCGCACGAGGAGGCCGGCGATGGGCAGCGCCAGAAGGGCGGACAACCAGACCGACGCATCCATCGCGAGGTACGACAGCGCCATCGTCAAAGCCAGCGCCGTCAGCGTTGTTGCCAGCTGAAACGACGCGCGCCGCGCATCCGAACCCACGTAGGGCTCGACTGCGCGGCGCCAATCCGCTCCGTTTCCGGAGACGGCGGTCGTGTTCAAGAAACCTTGGTGACGTTTTCTGCGGCGGGACCCTTCTGACCCTGGACGACGTCGAACTCGACGCGGTCGCCCTCGTTCAGAGACTTGTAGCCATCGCCCTGAATCGCGGAATGATGGACGAAACAGTCCTTCTCTCCGTTCTCACGAGAGATGAAACCAAAGCCCTTGCTGTCGTTGAACCACTTCACTGTACCTGTCGTACGCATTGCCACTACTCCTGAACGTGTTGGGCGAACGCAAAAAGGGCCTGCACGCAATTCGGGCAGGCCCCAAAAGCACACCGGAACTTGTCCACGCGCGTCGTGCGCGTGTGTCGCTGAACTAACCTAGCACATTGGCGCTTAACCCACAACTCCCAACTCCCAACTCCCCGCCTACATGAGCCACATCGTCGCGAGCAGGAGAAAGATGCCCATGCTCGAGACGTCCGTGGCGGTGGTGAGGAAGATCGCCGACGCGGTGGCGGGATCGAACCCGAGGCGCTTCAGCGCCAGCGGAATCACCGCGCCCATGATGCTGCTGATGATGCACGCGGCGATCATCGCGATGAACACGATGGCGGCCAGCTGCACCGCGGCGGGATTGTGCTGCCTCGTCGCCGTCCACCACATGCCGCCGGCCGCGATGAGCCCGACGAGCGCACCATTCAGCAGACCCAGCAGCGCTTCCTTGGCGACCAGCGGTCGTGCGGTGCCTTTCTTCATCTCGCCGAGCGTCATGCCGCGCAACGTCACCGCGAGCGCCTGGCATCCCGTGTTGCCCGACTGGCCGGCGAGCACGGGCAAGAACAGCGCGAGGATCACGAGCTTGTCGAGCGTGCCCTGGAAGAAGCCAACGACCGCCGCGGCGATGAATGCCGTGAGAAGGTTCAGCTGCAGCCACGGATGCCGGAACTTGAGACTCACGGGCCAGGGCGTCATGAGACGCTCTTCTTTCTGGATACCGACCATGCTACCGGCTTGCGCGCTGATCTCGTATGCCTGTTCCTCGAACATCGCCTGTCCACGCACGATGCCGACGAGCTTTCCGCTGGCGTCGCACATCGGATAGAGCGGATAGTGGCGATTGAGCACCAGCTTCATCGCGTCCATGAGCGGCGTTTCGGGCCGCAGGAAGAAGGGGTTCTTCAGCATCACGTTCGCGAGCGTGGCGTTCGGGTCGGACACGAGCAGGTCGCGCATCGTGACGATCCCCATGAGTCGCTCGGAGTCGTCGCACACGAAGCAGTACGTGACGAAGATCTTCTTCACGAGCTCGCGCACGCGTTTGCTCACGTCGCCCACCGTATCCGTGGGCCGGAAGATCGCGGTCGGCGGCTCCATCAGCCGCCCCACGCTGTCCTCAGGGAACGTCTGGTTCAACGTCCACTGGTGGGTGACGGCGTACGGACCGCTGAGGAAGAGCTTCGCGCGGCGTCCCTCCGGAATCTCGGGCAGGATGTCCGCGACGAACGCGGGATTCACGCGCTGCAGGATGTCGAGCGCGTCGGCGTCCGACATGTCGGAGAGGAGTCGGGCGGCCTCCCGCGGACCCATGCGGGCCACGTCGGCCGCGATCTGATCGGCGCTGGTCGGGGTGAGGCGGACCGCTTGCTCAGAGGGGGGAGTTTTCGTTGCGTCCACGGCGTTCCTCGGCTCTGGGGAAGGCACGCCAAAATGTGTGGTTGCACGGCTTTGAGCCAGTGCGAACACAAAGAAAAAGGCCCCTCGGTCAATCCGAGGGGCCTCCATGTCGACGGCGTTACTTCTTGTCGGTCTTCGTCGAGTCCTTCTTCGCTTCCATCTTGCCGTGCTTCTTGCCCTTCTTCTTCGAGCTCGTGGACGCCTTTTTCGCGCTGTCCGCGGCCGGCTTACCGGCCTGCTGAGCGGCGGGCGCCTGAGCGGGGGTGCCTTGCTGAGCGGACGCCGCGCCGATCGCGATGGTGCCCAGCGCAGCGGTGATGAGCAGAGTGCGGTAGTTCATTGTGACTGCCTCCAACATGTTCTGAGGTGGGGTGGGCCGAGAACGTACCGGGCCCCACCTGTACCCGTCTTAAATGACGCGGGAATAACGCAGCACGCGGGCGCACGCGGACGTACATATTCCAGCTATGCGATTGCTGCTGGTGGAAGACGACGCCAAGCTCGCGGACATGCTGTCGCGGAGCCTGCGCGAACAGGGATACGCCGTGGACCTCGCGCTCGACGGCGAACGCGCCTGCTATCAGGCGCGTGTGAACGATTACGATGGCGTGGTGCTCGACATCGGGCTGCCGAAGATGAGCGGACTCGAAGTGAGCCAGGAGCTGCGCCGCGAGGGAAAGCGCGTGCCGATCCTCATGCTCACGGCACGCGACGCGGTGCGCGATCGCGTGGCGGGACTCGACGCCGGCGCCGACGATTACCTCGTGAAGCCCTTCGCGCTCGAGGAGCTGCACGCGCGCCTGCGCGCGCTGCTGCGGCGGTTGCCGGAGATGCTGCCACCCACGCTGATCGTCGGGGACCTGACGGTGGACACGCGCAGCCAGACGGTGCGGCGCGCGAACCGCGCGATTCCGGTCACCATGAAGGAATACGCATTGCTGGAATATCTGGCGCGCAATGCGGGCCGCGTGGTGGGACGCGCGGAGTTGTGCGAGCACGTCTGGGACGAGAACCACGATCCCTTTTCGAATGCGCTCGAGGTGTACATCAACCGGCTTCGCAAGAAGGTGGATGAGGGCACCACGTCACCGCTGATCCACACGCACCGCGGCGCGGGCTACCGGCTGGAAGCGCAGACATAGTGTCGTGCTAGGGCTCTCGATCCGCGCACGCCTCGCGCTGTGGTACGCCGCGGTGTTCGCGGTATCGCTCGGCGCGGTCTCGGTCGCCCTGTACGGCGTGGTCGCGCGCCGATCGCTGGCCAACGTCGACGCGTCGCTGCACGAAGCCGCGAGCGCCGTCGCCACCGCCATCGAGCTCGAATCCGAGGGCCGGCCGGCGCGCGACATCGCCGCGCGTGTCGTGCGCGAGTTCCGCTTCCGCGACCTCCAGCTGGCCGTCTACGACCCCAGCACCGCGTCGGTGATCGCGGGCGCGCCGTCGGACTCGGAGGACGATCAGGTCGAGGTGGACAGCATCGCGCGCGGCATCGCGGCCAAGACGTTCCGCATGGATGCACCTGGGCTCAGGGCATTTCTGGCCGGCGCGCCGGTCGGCCGTGTGACGTATGGGAACATCGACGCCTCGGACGGCGAGGTGCGCGCCCTCGCGCTGTCGACCCGCGTCGGCCGCCGCCCGATCGTGATCGGCGCCGTCCACCGCCTGCACGCACACCGGAGGCTGCTCGCCGAGCTGCGCGTGTCGATCGGCGTGGGCATTCCGCTACTGCTCCTGCTCGCGACGCTGGGCGGATACGTGCTCGCGCGGCAGAGCATGAAACCGGTGGCGGTGATGACCGAGCGCGCCGAGCACATCTCCGCGACGACCTTGCACGAACGGCTGCCGGTGGCGAATCCCGGGGACGAGCTGGGGCGCCTGGCGACCGTGTTCAACGACCTGCTGGCGCGCGTCGAGCGCGCCTTCGATCAGCAACGCCAGTTCATCGCGGACGCGTCGCACGAGCTGCGCACGCCGGTCGCCATCGTGAGTGGTGAGGCGGAGCTGGCACTGTCGCGCGACGATCGCACGCCCGACGAGCTGCGGGCTGCGCTGCGCACCATCCGCGAAGAGACGCAGGGACTGCAGCGCATCGTCGAGGATCTGTTCCTGCTCGCGCGCGCGCACGCAGGCGAACGGCTGATGACGGCGTCCGAGATGTACCTGGGCGAGGTCTGTGGCGAGTGCGTGCGCTCGGTGCGGTCGCTGGCGCTGCGCAAGCAGATGACGCTGCGGTACGACGGCGGTGACGAGCTCCCGATGCGCGGCGACGAGAATCTGCTGCGCCGCCTGTTCCTGAACCTCCTGGACAACGCCATCAAGTACACGCCTGCGGGCGGCAGCGTCGTCGTCAGCTCGCGCGTGGAGAATGGGATGTACGTCGTGGACGTGAGCGACTCCGGTACGGGCGTGCCCCCCGATGTGCGCGAGCGCGTCTTCGATCGCTTCTATAGAGTGGGCAGAACGCACGAAGCCGGCGACCTGGTGTCAGGCGCCGGCCTCGGGCTGGCGATCGCGCGGTGGATCGCCGAAGCACACGGCGGCACGCTCGCGCTGGCGCGGTCGGACGAAACCGGATCGACATTCCGGTTTTCCGTGCCCGCGCCTGCGCAGGCGGACGTCGAGGCGCACGGTCAGTTGCGCGCGGCGACCCTCCCCTCCAGTTCATCGGCGATCCACGCGGCGTCATAGAGTTTCCGGAGTGCCTCGGGGATAGCGCGCGAGTGCACGGCCACGGAGCGGGCGATGTCGTCGGTGAAGATGAAACGGTTCGGCAGCGACTCGATGTTGCCGTCGAAGATGAGGCCCACGACCTCGGCGTTGCGATTGATCACGGGGCTGCCGGAGTTGCCGCCGATGATGTCGTTCGTGGTCACGAAGTCGAAGGGCGTGCTCAGGTCCAGCCGATCGCGCCCATTGGCCCACCGCGCCGGCAGCTTGAACGGGTCCTTGTTGTCGAACGACGCCGCGCGGTCGTACAGCCCGTAGAACGTGGTCTTGTAGGGCGCCACGGTGCCGTTGTACGGGAAACCCTTCACGACGCCGTCCGAGATGCGCAGGGTGAAGGTGGCGTCGGGCGGAAGCGAGGTACCGTATGCCTCGAAGATGGCGCGGCCGAGCTTCTCGGCGTTGGCTGACACGACGGCGTCGAGCTGGGCGGCTCGCGTCGCCAGCTTGCGGTTCACCGGCTCGATCTGTCGGGCGAGCGCGATGAGGGGATCGCGCGACGCAGCGACGGCGGCGCTTCCGCCGGCCAGCAGTGCGCGCCGCACCGCGGTGTCGCCCAGCGTCGTCTGTGACACGAGACGCGCCGCGGCAGCAGCGGGATCACCGTTGCCGTAGGCGAGCGCGGCGCGCAGCACCGGATCGGTGGACGGCAACGCTTCCTTCCACGCCGAGAACGTGGCCGCGAGCGCCATGCGCTCGAACGCGGTGTCCACCGGCGTCATGAGCACCTGCTCGCGAATGCGAGCGAGACCCGGGCCACGGTACTGGGAGAGACGCAATGAATCCGCGAGCGCGGACTGCGTCGGGATACGCACCAGCCCACCGGCGATGTTCAGCAGGTTGGAGCCGCCGCCAAAGCTCTGCCATTGGAGGCTCTTCGCCATGCTCGCCAGCTCGCGCTCGGCGCGCTCGATCTCGGAGAAGGTGGCGCCGTACTGCGCCTGCAGCCGCGGATTGGCCCGGATGCGCGCGCGGAAGTCCCGCTCGAACGCGCGCTTGCGGGACATGATCGAGCTGTCGACAAGGCCGACGCGATATCCCGTTACCGCCTTCTTGGAGTTGGCCAGGCCGAAGATCAGGTTCTCGTAATCGCGCGCAGCCTGTGGCGACGCGGCGCTCCGGGCCCGGAGGATGGTGAGCAAACGGTCGTACTGCGCGAGTCGTGTCGGATAGTCGACGTCGCGTAGATATTCCATCTGCGCCATGGTGAGCAGACGTCCTGTGGACGCCGGATTGCCGACGACGAACACCAGGTCGTTCTCACCCGCGCCGGACGCGCTCCAGCGCAGGAAGTCCTTCGGGTGCAGCGGCTGTCCATTCTCGTAGACACGGAGCAGCGTGAGATCGAGATCGTAGCGCGGATACGTGAAGTTGTCCGGGTCGCCCCCGTAAAACGCGATGTCTTCCTCCGGCGCCATCACGAGCCGCACATCGGTGAAGTGCTTGTAGCGATACAGCGAGTACATCCCGCCCTGATAGAACGTCACCACCTGGCAGAGCAGCTGCGTCTGCTGCGTGCACTCCTGCTCGATGCGTGCGATCTCCGCGTTGCGCTGGTCCACCTGTCCCGACGACGTCTTCGACGTGACGGCGGCGCGAATGCGCGCGGTGACGTCCTGGATGGACTCGAGGCGGTCGGCCCACATGCCTTCGCACTTCTTCTCATCCGACATGTTGCGGGCAGCGAATCCCACCTGGACATAATTCGTGTCGGCGGGCGACGCGCTGGCGGTACAGGAGCGACCGCAGTGGTGGTTGGTCATCACCAGACCGTTGGCGCTCACGAACGACGCGGAGCAGCCCGGAATCCGGACGGCGGACTGGCGTACGTGATCGAGCCATGCCTGGTCCGGATTGAAGTTGTACATCGACCGCCAGTACTCGCGCGGCGGGGCGTCGAACGTCCACATGGTGCCGAATTCCTTGATATATCCCGCCGGCGCCTGAGCCGTTCGCGTCACGGTCTGACGGTTGACCGTGAGCTGGGCGCTGAGCGTGACGGGAAGAGCGATGGCGAGCGCGAGGAGCGTTAATAGCAGGCGACGCATGTGTCTGGAGATCAAGGGTTTAGCAGGAAACTTGGCCAATGTCGGAACTTAGGCAGGCCGGCTTGCAGTGGCAGGGCGCCGGCCCGCATCAGGCATGCCCCCGGCGCTTCCGACCACCGCTCCACCGCTCTACGCTCGACAGCACCTTCCCGATAACCATTCCCGGGGTTACATTTGTGATATCCAACGGAGGCGGCATGACGACTGACGTGCTGGACCGGGAGGATTTTCTCGATTCCCATCGCGCGCTTGCGGTCTGCGCGCGTGAGTTTGACCGCTTGGCGGACGACGTCGCCAAGCGAGTGAGTGATCTCGAAGATGACGCCAAGGGATTGAAGGCCGATGTGCGTCGTTCGCCTGGCCGCTGCATCGTGCAGCTTGGGCCGGTAGCGCTGACTCTCTCGTGGCTGCGTACGCGCGCCGAGACGGTGTCGCAGGGTCGACTACTGATCGTGGAGTGGAAGGGGACTGTGGGCGCCAACGGTGCCCAGGAGTACGTGAATGGTGTTCCGACAGTGGCGGTAACGCAGACCGCGAAGGTCGTCCGTGAGACGGTTTTCCTTCCGGATGCCAGCGACGAGAAGAGCTGGACGTGGCGCCGCGAAGGGAAGAACGGCCGGAAAGCGTACCGCTCGGCTGAGCTCGCAAAGTCCGTGGTGACGTCGATCAACGGCACGTTGCGCGAGAGCGGCAGCCGTCGCCCGCGGGTGCGCAGCGCCTGAGCTAGCTGTCATCCCGAACGAGGGATCTGCACTATCCCGTTGCTATCCCGTGATTTTGCAGTATTTTGAGTGACTGTAGCGGGCTGCGCGCCTTGCGTGGCCCCGTCCTATCCGACGTGGAGTGACATGGTCGAGGTGTATCTCGAGGACGGCGATCGCATCGATGCGGCGCTTCGGGTCTTCAAGAAGAAGGTGCAGCGCGCGGGCGTGCTGCAGGACATCCGCAAGCGGCGTCACTATGTGAAGCCGAGTGAAGCGCGTCAGCTGAAGTCGGCGGCGGCGCAGCGGCGTCAGCGGTCCAAGGGCCAGGACCGCCACCGGTAAGAGATCAGCCGCAGTGCGACACAGGCGCTCCCTCGGGAGCGCCTTTTTTGTTTGTGTTCGTTGCGTCACAGCCGCATACTCAGTCCTGACCGATAGTTCATGGCCATGCCGACGCAGCTGCGCGACACGCACTTCGATCCACTCACCGCCACGCTGCTCGACAGCATCGAGCAGGGTGTCGTCGTGTACGATCTGGGTTTTCGGTACCAGATCTTCAATCGCTACATGGAGCGATTGAGCGGCATGAAGGCCGACGAGGTGGTCGGGCGCGACGCGTTCGAGCTCTTCCCGCACCTCAAGGTCAACGGCGTCGACAAGCTGCTCAACCGGGCGATCAAGGGCGAAACGGTGCGGTCCGGTGAGGTCCCGTACCACGTGGCAGCGACGGACCGATCGGGCTGGGTGGTGGGCCTCTATAGTCCGCTGCGCGACTTCCTCGGCGAATGCATCGGCGTCGTCGGGATCATCCAGGACGTCACGGATCGCAAGCGGGTGGAGGACTCGGTCCGCCACAGCGAGCGCTGGTTCCGATCGATCATCGAGAACTCGTCCGAGATGGTGATCGTGGTGGACGTCGACGGCAGCTCGAAGTACGTGAGCCCGTCGTGCAAGCGGGTGCTGGGCGTCGAGCCGCGAGACGTGGTGGGCAGGCAGATCTTCGAGTTCGTCCATCCGGAAGATGTGCGGGCGGTTCAGCTGGAGTTCGCGCGGCTCCTCGAGCAGCGAGGCGCGGCCACGCCACTCGAGTTCCGCATCCGCAACGTCTTGGGTGGATGGCGCACCGTGCTCGTGACCGCGCGCAACCTGATGCACGATCCGCACGTGTACGGTGTGATCATCACCGCCCGCGACATCACGGATCAGAAAGCGCTGGAGCTGCAGTTCCAGCACATGCAGAAGATGGAGGCGGTGGGGCGGCTGGCCAGCGGCGTCGCCCACGACTTCAACAACCTCCTGAGCGTGATCCAGGGGAACGCGCAACTGGCACTGCGGTCGATGAACGCGGAATCGCCCGGCCACGATGAGATCAGGGAGATCGGTCTCGCGGCCGACCGCGCAGGCGTCCTCACGCGGCAGCTGCTCACCTTCAGCCGCCAGCAGCCGCTGTCGATGGAGGAGCTTCGCCCGAACGCGGTCATCGAGGAGATCGAGCGCCTGCTGCGCCGCCTGCTCGGGGACGACGTGAAGCTCGCGCTCTCGCTCGAGGCCCTGGGTGGCTGCGTGCGAGCCGATCGCGGTCAGCTCGAGCAGGTGCTCATGAACCTCGTCGTGAACGCGCGCGATGCGATCGCGGGCAGCGGCAAGGTCGAGATTGCGACGGGCGACACTGAGCTCAAACAGGATTTCGTGCGCATGCACCCGGGCACGAAAGCGGGGAAGTACGTCGTCATCGCGGTGAGCGATACGGGGTGCGGCATGTCCCCCGAGGTGAAAGGACGCATCTTCGAGCCGTTCTTCACGACGAAGCAGCGCGGGAAGGGTACGGGGCTGGGCTTGTCGACGGTGTACGGCATCGTGCAGCAGTGCGGTGGGTTCCTGCTCGTCGATTCGGAGCCGGGACGAGGGTCGACGTTCAAGATCTATCTGCCGCGGGTCGACTGAACGGAGCGGTGGAGCGGTGGAGCGGTGGAGCGGCGGAGCGGTGGAGCGGTAGAGCGGTAGCTCCCGTTCAGCGCATGCGCTGTTTCAGTCGCGTGATGCCTTTGCTGATGCTGGCTGTCGCGAGAAAGAGCTCGGCTCGCCGAGTATCGTCGGTGAAGCCAAGCCTGTAGGCGATTTCACATTGCGTCTCCAGCTCATTCACCGAGCCGCGCGCGTTCGAGAGCGCGTTCCGAAATTCGCCGCGCGTGAAGCGTCCGTGACCTTCTGCGATGTTCGACGGGATCGAAACCGCACATCGTCGCATCTGAGAGGTCAGGCCGAAGACTTCTACTCGCGGGAACGTTCGTGTGAGGTCGTACGTGAGAAGCGTGAGATCAACACCTGCGTTCCACACCCGAAGCTCTCGATAGTCGCTGGACATAGCGTTCGCCTGTTGCAAATCGATGTAACGATGCGTTTAGCGCAGGCGGAGGCGGTACCATTTTCGCGCGATCACAATCTCAATCACTTCGAAGTTCTCCACCGCTCCACCGCTCCACCGCTCCACCGCTCCACCGCACACTTTCCGGAAATCGCATTTTGTTGCAGATTCAACCTGTGCTGCGACCCCCACCTCCCCCTCTGCCCCAGGCGGCTAGATGACCGACCAGCTCTCGGCGCTCGGCTCAGTGTCTTCCTCAGGTGTCTCGACGCAGCACGCTCCACCTGAACGAGCCGAACGAATCGCCGAGAGCAGAGAGCCGCGGGGGGACAGCACGAAATATTCTCTGCTCGCGGAGGGGTTGATCGGTTCGCCGATCCTCAAGATCGCGAACGAGGTGCGGGCGCTGGCCGCGACGGGCCAGAAGATCTGCAACCTCACCGTCGGCGACTTCGCGCCGAGCGAGTTCCCGGTTCCCGAGCTGTTGTCGCGTGAGCTCGCGTCGGCGGTGCAGCACGGCGAGACGAACTATCCGCCGTCGGCCGGAATGGGACCGCTGCGGAAAGCCGTCGCGGAATTCTGCGGGCGGCGACTCGGACTCAAGGTCGACACGGATACCGTGTTGATCACGGCGGGTGCCCGACCGGTCATCTACGGCGCGTATCGCGTGATCGTGGATCCGGGTGAGCGTGTGGTATTTCCCGTGCCGTCGTGGAATAACGTTCACTACTGCCAGGTGACCGGTGCGATCCCGGTCGCGCTGCCATGCGAGTCACGGACGTCGTTCCTGCCGACCGCCGCGATGCTGCGCCCGAAACTGCGCGACGCCCGCCTGCTGGTGCTCAACTCGCCGGTGAATCCCACCGGAACCGCCTTCACCGCCGAGCAGCTCGGCGAAATCTGCGACGTCATTCTCGAGGAGAACGAGCGGCGCGCGGGACGGGACCGTCCGCTGTATCTCATCTACGACCAGGTGTACTGGATGCTGACCTTCGGCGGCGTGCAGCACGTGCACCCGGTGGGGCTGCGTCCCGAGATGTCGCGGTACACGGTCTACGTGGACGGCATCTCGAAATCGTTCGCGGCAACCGGACTGCGTGTGGGTTGGGGCGTGGGTCCGAGCACGATCATCGCGCAGATGTCCGACCTGCTCACGCACCTCGGCGCTTGGGCGCCGCGTCCGGAGCAGGTGGCGACGACCAGGCTGTTGAACGACGACGCCGCAATCGACGGCTACCACGCGAAAATGCGCGGCGAAGTGTTCAAACGGCTGAGCGCACTGCGCGATGGCATCATTGCCCTGAAGAAAGCGGGGCATCCCACGGACGCGACGATCCCGAGCGGCGCCATCTATCTCAGCGCGCGCTTCGATCTGCACGGAAAATCCGTCACCGAGAACGGGACGACACACGTGCTGGAGACCGACGACGCTGTGCGGTCATATCTGTTGCGGAGTGCCGGCCTGGCCGCGGTGCCGTTCAGCGCGTTCGGCCAGCCGGATGGCACGGGCTGGTTCAGGTTGTCGGTGGGCGCCGTGTCACTTCGCGAGATAGAGGAGTTGATGCCGCGACTGAGATCTGCGCTTGAGGCTGTGCGGTAGCGCGGTAGCGCGCGGTAGCGCGCGGTAGAGCTGTGGTTACCACCGCTCCACCGCTCCGCCGCTCAGAAGTTGTAGGTGAATTGCACGCTTCCCAGGCCCATGGACGTGTGAACGTTCTGCGCGCCAAGGAAGAAGCGATTCACCTTGTTGTTGGGCTTCACGCGGTGGTTGTACCGCATCACTGTCGCGCCGGCCATCGTGCCCATGAACGCGCCTGACAGCACGTCGCTCGCCCAGTGCTGTCCCTGGTACAATCGTGCGAGGCCGGGGGCCGCCGCGAGCGCGTAGGCGATCGGTCCGACGACCCAGGTGGCGCCGGGCGCTCGGCGCTGTGTCTCCAGGGTGTACACGGTAGCGACCGCGAATGCCGAAGCGGTGTGAATGGACGGGAAAGCGCGGTACTTGAAGTTCGTGAAGCCCTGGAACCAGTGAAAGCTGTATTGATCGTCCGGGTGCTCGTACGGACGCGCGCGGCCGAGCGGCCCGCGGATCAACTGCGACGCGATGCTGCCCACCACCACGGACTCGGCGGCGTGGAACGTGATGTCCGCCATCGCGGGCGCGTGCGCGAGTCGCGCGATGCCGTACAGCGCGAGGTTGCCGATCGTCAGCGTGCCTTCCTGCGCACGCGCGACGTTGCGCGCGATGTTGTCGCGCTGGTCGACATGCCGCGCGAGCATCCACTTCGTGATCCGGACGTCGGCGGTGCTGAGCGCAATGGAGCCGGCGAGAAACGCTGCTGACCAGTACGCATCCGAGCGGGTGAACAGGGGCGGAGTCGGCGCGGATGCGCTCTGAGCCTGCAGTGTGGCAGCCGCTACGAGGAGCAGGGCGCCACGTGTGAAACTGGCTTTCATGCGCGCGCGAAGTGCAAGCCCAAGGCCCGTTATGCGGAGTGAAGGTGGAGCGGTGGCAACCACAGCTCTACCGCTCTACCGCTCTACAGCGCTACCGCGCATCAGTGGCATTTCTTTCGCACTAGTGCGGGACGGGGTCGGGAGTACGGAGAAATAGCGGACTCAGGCGACCAGGAGGAGACGAGATGCCGTACCGCACATTCGTCGACTCAGCAGGCGCGGAGTGGCAGGTGTGGGACATCGTTCCGCGGCTCAGCGAGCGACGCTCGATAGATGAGGACGACCGGCGCGTGGAGACCAGGCCGATTCCATTTCCGGATCGGCGGCGCGACGATCGGCGGCTGACGCAGGCGCGCCGGACGACCCTGCGGGGGACCTACGCGTTCGGCTGGCTCTGCTTCGATTGCGGAACGGAAAAGCGGCGACTCACGCCCATTCCCACCGACTGGACCACGTGCGCGGACGAATCGCTCGAGACGTACTCACGCCGCGCCCAGACTGTCGCCAGCGCGTACCGCGTATTCGATCAGGACGACAGTTCGTTGGCTGAGGCTGGCTAGAGCCGAAAGCACCAACGGTACGCGACGAGCAACAGCAGCGCTCCCGACAGCGCGACAACCAGCCACGGCAGTCGCCGCTCCGACGCAGGACGCGACGCCGAACTCATCGCATTGGCGACGCTCGCGACGGCGGCGGACGCCGCAGAAACCGGAACTGTCACCACGGGGGTGATCGCGGCGGTGTTGAGAGCCACCTTCGCCACGTAGCTCGCATACGCGTCGGGGAACACGGCGACGTGGAGGTGGGACGGATGGTGCTCGCGCGTGACGTCGAGCAGTCCCTTGTCCTCCAGCGACAGCAAGGTCTTCTCGAGCCAGCTTCGCGCCGCTGCGTCTGCCGGAACGCGGAAATCCACCGCCATGCCCGCGGGATGCACGGATAGCGGACTCGCGTTGCGCGGCTGCAGCGTCGTCGGCCGCGTCAGGCTGGTGACGACCAACGGATCACCAGTCGCCGCACGGTACTGCTGGGCCAGCCGCTCGATGAAGAGCTTCACGACCGGTCGCGTGAACGGGAACGACACGCCCGCGGTCTGATAGTCATCGGTGTCGGTGATCTCCTCCAATCGATCGCTCGCAGCGAACTCACGCACCTGCTTCGCGGTGCGGAGGAACGTGAAATCGTTCTTCACCGCCACCGCGTGCTGCCGCAGCATGGACGCATGCGAGCCGTGCAGTGAGCTCGCCGAGGCGGACGCTGCCGGAAACGCGACAAGGATCGCGGCGATGAGAAGGCGCGACGTCATATCTGTGCTACGCTTGGAGTTGGAGAATGTTCTAGCCCAGTCCGCAAATTTCTTCCCGGCGGCG
>DATFHG010000187.1:0-7252 GCA_035248725.1 Gemmatimonadaceae bacterium
GATACGCGAGCGACGCCGTCACGGCGCTGGACCTGCGCTTCGAGCGACGCTGCGAGTCCGGCGCAACGCTCGACGGGCAGATCCACTGGCGCGGCTGATCAGCGCGTCGGGACGGTCAAGCGCACATCGGTCACCGTGGTCTCACTCACCACCTTGCTCGGCGAGATATAGGGGCTGTCCACGTTCGTGAGCTCGAGGCGCAGCGTGTGCGTGCCGTCCATGCGGTAATAGTTGCCGTACGTCGGGATCGTCACGTCCACGTCGCCGATCGGCGCGCCTACGAGCGTATACGTCCCGCGCGTGATCAGCTGCTTCGTCCCGCTTTCGTCCACATCGAAGAGACGCACATCCAGCTGGACGCGTGGTGCGAGTGACGACGCGTGCAGCGTGATCGTGGGCTGCCCCGCGATCGTGAGCGCCGCGCCGCCCGTGAGGGTGGCCACCGGCGTGTCGAACGCCGCGAGGCTGCCGGGCACGAGCGGCGAATCCGGCGGCAGAGGCAGCGGCTTCAGCTCAGCGGCACCTTCCATGATCAACGGGTCCCAGAAGAAACCGGACGCCGGGTCGGTCGCGGGATTCAGGAGCACGTACGTGCCCTCGTACGCGGCGGATACGGAGCCGGTCGACAGCTCGTCGAGCGACGCCAGCGTGATGACGTTCGTCGGCGTGAACGCTTCGTCGCGCGGTCGCGTGAGCGCCGCGTATACGACGTGCGGCGGCTCGGTGCCGCTTCCCTTCAGGTAGTACGCGAGCCAGGCGCGCATGAGCCCGAGGGCGTAGTTCACCTCGCCCACCTTGTTGGCCGCCCGTGGATGGCCGATGTCGCCGAGGTACAGCGAAACGGGATAGCCGGGATCGATGCTCTTGAGCGCGAGCCACATGCGTTTGGCTTCGACGAGCGGGAACAGGTCGTCCGTGAACCCTTGCGCCATGAACACCGGGACGTGCGAGGCGCGTATCGCGTCCCAGAATTCGGCATTCCACCATGGGGAGCGGTACCCGGCGAGACCATCCGTGATGCTGCCCAGCACCGGATCACCGGCAGTCGGCTCGGTCGCATTGAGATATGTGTCCCAGGCCATGAAATACTCGGGATAGTTCGGATAGGGCCGATCCGGATTCTTACGAAACCCTGATGCGTACAGCCCGTTCACATAGCTCAACTTCAGGCCGCCCGCCGGATCCAGGGATTCGCGCTCGCGTCCATTCGGCAGCAGCGCGGCGACGAGATCACTCCACGCGGCGATGGGCACGATGGTGCGGATGGTGACGGTGTTCCCCAGGGGCGTGCTGAACGTTGGACGGAGCGCGGCCAGCCACGAATGGCCGCCACCGTATGAGGCGCCTGTCACCGCCACCGCGGCGGCGTTCAGATGGTACTGCGGCTCATCCACGACCTGCGCGATCATGCTGCGCAGGTCGCCCACCTCGGCGTTCAGATCGACGAGATTGACCTGTCCCCACGAATCGCCGAACCCGCGGGTCGAGTACCGCAGCACCGCGTACCCTTCCGCGAGGAGCGCGCCCGCGATGTCGCCAGAGCTCGTCTTGCTCCCCGCGTAGCCGTGCACGAGCGTGACGAGGGGCACAGGCTTGTCGACCTTGAGCGGAATCTCAAGCGTGACGTCGAGGAGCGCTCCATCCACGGCGCTGGCCAGATAGCCCGTGCACGTGCGCGTGTCCGCCGTGGTCTTGTCGCACGACAGGCCGGGCTTCGCCGAGCCCTGACCGGTGAATTGTCCAACCTGGTACGTGTCCGGCCCGAAGTGCTGGCCGGACGGCGGACCGTCGCTCGTGGCCCTGGCGGTGAGGCCGGACGTGCGAGCGAGCGGCGGAGCTACCGGGCCTGCGACATCATGCGAGCACGCGCACAGGACGACGAGAACGAGCGCAGCGAGCCGAACCATCGGACACCTCGTACAGCAAGATGTTCGATGGCGAACAGCGCAAGAAACATGTCATCCCAAGCGCAGGGTGCAGATCCCTCGCTGCGCTCGCGATGACGAGTGCTACTGGGTCGTGATGCCCGCCTTCACGACGGGACGCTTCGGGACACCGGGCAGCGGCTCCATCTTCCGCGGCGTCGGATAGATCTCGTCCAGCGTGTTACCGTCGTACAGCCGGCCGTTCTTCATCACATAGCGCACCGTATTAGTGTTTCTGATGTTCTCGAGCGGGTTGCCGTCCAGCACCACGAGATCGGCGAGCTTGCCCGTCTCGATCGACCCGATGTCGGTCTGCAGGCCGATGCCTTCCGCGCCGAGGATGGTTGCCGCGCGCAGCACGTCGGTGGGCGAGACGCCGCCCATCGCGAGCGACCACAGCTCCCAGTTGTAGCCCAGGCCGTTCAGCTGGCCGTGGCTGCCGATGCCGATGCGGCCGCCCGCCTTGATGATGTCGCCGACCGATCTGGCGACGAGCGGGAAGTTGTATTCCTCGTCCATGAACCACCCGCCGCCGTTGCCGGAGCCGCGCTGTCCGCGCATGCGCCGCCGCGCCTTCTCCGCGAGCTCCTCGTAGGGCGTGAAGCGCTGCAGCTTGGGATCGTTGTACACGGGCATGTGCTCGTACCAGTAGTTCTCGGCCCACGGGCCGCCGTACACGACGATGAGCGTCGGGGTGTAGGTGATGCCCGAGCCGGCGTACAGCGCGATGACATCCTTGTAGAGCGGCGTGATGGGGAGTGCGTGCTCCTGACCGGGGTACCCGTCGATCGCCATGGTCATGTCGTAGCGCTGATCCAGCGCGCCTTCCGACGTCGGCATGATGTTCTGTTCCTTCGCCGCCTGGATGATCCACTGCCGCTGCTGGCGGTTGCCCGTGATGTACATCTTGAGCGTGTGCGTGTCGTAGTACTGGCTGTAGCGGCGCATGACGCGGCGGGCGTGCTCGAGATCCTTGATGTCGTCGCCGAGGATGGCGAAGTACGTCGGGCCGAACAGGCCGGGACCTGTGGAGTACACGCGCGGGCCGACGTACTTCCCCGCCATGACTTCGTCCTCGTACGACAGCACGTCGGTGGTGCCGGTCTGCGGATCGCGGAACGTCGTCACGCCGTACGCGAGATTCGCGAGATAGGACGCGGGCTGCTGGTGCTGATCGCGCAGCAGGTCCGGGTGCGCGTGCGTATCCACGAACCCCGGGACGATCGTCTTGCCGCTCACGTCGATGAGACGTGCGTCCGCGGGCACCTGCGCGCTGCCGCGCGCACCCACGGCCGCGATGCGATTGTTGCGGACCACCACGTCGGCGTTCTCGATGACTTCGGCGCGGCCGGGCGTCGCGCCGGCGCCGCGCATGGTGATCACGCGCGCCCCGCGCAGCACGGCCACGCCCGTCGGGATGTCGCGCCTGGCGCGCAGAATGATCTGCGTCTCCACGGGCTGGTAGCCTTTCGGATTCGCGGCGGGACCGGCCGGCTTCTGCCCCAGGCTGTCCTGCTTCGCGGTGGAATCCCTGCGCGCGGATGAATCGGGCCTGGCGTTCGCCACGGAGTCGTCCACCTGCTGCGCGCGGTCCAGGTCGTACACGAAGTGCGAGTGTCCGATGGAATAGTGGACGCGTTTTCCATCCGCGCTCCACGCTGGGAACTGTCCGCCGACGTCCGTGATGCGGCGCGTCGGCACTTCCGCGTTCGCCGGGTCCGACATGTTCACGGTCGGCGTCGTGCCGATCTGCGGCACCGTGATCACGTACAGGTCGTTGGAGACCTGCACCAGCGCACGATCACCCGCGGGCGCCATCTGCCCCCACAGCGACGGCGACGGCTGGTCCGCGTCCGGTGTGCGCAGTCCGGTGACGCGGAGATGCGTGAGCGGATCGGTGCCGTCCCACCGGATGGAGACGATGCCCTCGTTCGGGCTGAAGAGGTAGACGCGGCCCGTATCGCTCTTCACGAAGTGCGGAATGCCGCGTCCCTGCGCGGCGGCGATCAGCGTCGGCGCGCCGCCCGTGGCGGGCACCCACACGATCTCGGAGCCGCCCTGGAAGCCGCCGAAGTCGCGCACACTCTGCTGCGGCTGGCGCGCGACCACCACGCGTGAGCCGTCCGGCGACCACACGGGATTTTCGTAGTACGCCTGCGCGGTGGTGAGCAGCTGCGGCCGTCCCATCGACGGCGCGACGCGCACCTTGTACAGCGACCCGCCGGCCTTCGTCCAGAGGACGTACGCGAGCCATTGGCCGTCGGGCGACCACGCGGGCTCCGTCTCGTTGCCGTCGAGGTCACTCACCCGACGCGGGGTGCCGCTCGGGTAATCCATGACGTAGAGATGATCCATCGCGGCGAACGCCAACTTCTGCTCGTTCGGCGACGGCACCGCATCGCGGATCTGATGGATGACGAACTCCGCCGAATCACTGATGGGATAGGTGAATCGCACGAGCGGACCGATCGGGAGCTTCGTGGTCACGCGAAACGGAATGTTGCTCGGCGCGGAGCCGTCGACCGGGACGCGCCAGATCTTCCCGCCGTAGCTCACGACGATCGCCGTGTTGTCGGGCGTGAACGAGTACCCGGGATAGACGTCCATCGACGACACCGATTCCTGTTCGTCGCGCTGCACGGGATAGGCAAGCCAGCGTTCCTCGGTGGTTGCGAGATCGCGAATGCGCAGTCCCGTCTGGTTCTCGTAGCGCGTACCGTAGACGAGATACTTGCCGTCGCTGGACAGCGCCGGACGGAACGCCGATCCGTAGACGTTGGCGCGCAGCTCGCGCCGGCCGGTGCGCCGGTCGAGCGTATAGATGGCGTACTGCGGCAGCGCCGCGTTGTACTCCCACGCGCCGGCGCGCTGAGCGTACCAGAGGTAGCGCGGATCCTTGCCGAACGCCGCGCCCAGGGTGGTGAGCGGCTGCGCGCCGTTGAGCGGCTGCGGATCGCGGATGAGCTGATAGCCGCCCCCGCCGTTCTTGTGATACATCCAGAGCTTCGAGACGCCGATGGACGGACCGGACCGCGAGACGACGATGTAGTTGCCGTCCGGCGTCCACTCCGGCGAGCGATAGCGTCCAGTCGACTTTCCCTTCGTGATCTCCTTGTACTTCTTCGACGCGAGGTCGAGCGTCCACACGTTCTCACCGCCATCGCGATCGGAGGTGAACACGACAGATTTGCCGTCCGGCGAGAAGCGCGGTTGCGCGTCGTACGCCATACCGCTCGTGAGCTGCGTCGCGGTGCCGCCGGTCATCGGCATGGTGTAGAGATCGCCGAGCAGATCGAACACGATCGTCTGGCCGTCGGGGCTGACGTCGAGCGAAATCCAGGTGCCTTCGTCGGTGTCGATGTCGATCGAGCGGTCGGAGACGAGGGACAGATCGGGTTTCTTCTTGGAGGTATCAGGAGCCTGCGCTCTGAGTCCGGTGCTGCTCAGGAGCGTGAGGGAAAGGACCGCGATCGTTGGGATGCGCATAAGGAGGGAGACGCCGACAAGGTGGAACCAATGCTGTTCTCTGAATGGGCGCCGGAATCTGACCCCTCACTGGAATCTCTGCCAGCGCGCTAACGCGTCAGCCCGATCCCATGATCACGGCGCCGCCCGGGCCTCGTGGCCGGCCGGACCGTCAATCCTTATATCCCTTGTCCCGCGACCTGCGACCTCCAACCACGCCCCATGCGCAAACACGTCGACAGCAGCAAAGCTCCGAAACCGGTTGGCCCGTATTCCCCTGCCGTGTGGGCGGGTGACCTTCTGTATCTCTCCGGTCAAACGCCGATCGATCCGGCGACGGGTCAGCTCATCACGGGCGACGTCGGTGCGCAGACGAATCGCGCGTTCGACAACCTCGAGGCTGTCCTGAAGGATGCAGGACTGTCCATGGACGACGTCGTGAAGTGCAACGTGTACCTGACGGACATGGCGAACTTCGCGGCGATGAACGCGGCGTATCAGACGCGTTTCGACAAACCCTATCCGGCGCGCACGACGATCGGCGTGAAGCAGCTCCCGAGGGACGCCCTCGTCGAGATCGAGATGATCGCCCGGAAGAGCTGAGCTGCTACGACTTCATCCGAAGCATCCGGCTTTTCCAAACTTGAATCTTGATGCCTGAATCCGGCGGCACAGATTCTCCGCATGACCACGCATCTCCAAACGAAATTCCTCCCGGCCGCTCTGTTCGCGATCGCGCTTGTTCTCGTAATCACCAGGGCTACCGAGAGCCGACCGGCGCCGCCGGGCTCAGGACTGGACTCGAGCTTCACCGCATCCATCCGGTGGCGATCCATCGGTCCGGACCGCGGCGGACGCTCGATCGCCGTGAGCGGCGTCAAAGGCCGCCGCAACGAGGCGTACTTCGGCGCCGTCGGCGGTGGCCTCTGGAAAACCATGGACGGCGGACAGACGTGGGCGCCGGTCACCGATGGTCAGATTCACAGCGCTTCCGTCGGCGCGGTCGCCGTCAGCGAGAGCAACCCCGACGTCGTCTACATCGGCATGGGCGAGACGTGCATCCGCGGCAACATCATGCCCGGGGACGGCGTCTACAAATCCAGCGACGCGGGAAAGGCGTGGACGAACGTCGGCTTCGCGTCGTCGGAGAACATCGCGAAGATTCGCATCGATCCGTCCAATCCCGATGTGGTCTTCGTCGCTGCGTTCGGCAAGCACTCGGCCCCGAACGCCGATCGCGGCGTCTACAAGTCGACGGACGGCGGTCGCACCTGGAAGAAGGTGCTCTTCCGCAACGATTCAACGGGCGCCATCGACCTCGCATTCGCGCGCTCGACACCCACCGTCATCTACGCCGCGCTCTGGCAGGCGTACCGCAAGGAATACACGATGTCGAGCGGCGGCGCGGGATCGGGGCTCTTCAAGTCCACGGACGGCGGCGAGACCTGGACCGAGATCACGCGCAACCCGGGACTGCCGTCCGGCATCGTCGGGCGCATCGGCGTCACCGTCAGCGACGCGAACCCGAATCGCGTGTACGCGCTCGTGGAAAACGACAACGGTGGGCTGTTCCGCTCCGACGACGCGGGCGCGACGTGGACGCTCGTCAACTCCAACCGTGCCATTCGACAGCGCGCGTTCTATTACACACACGTCTACGCCGATCCGGCGAACCAGGACGTGGTCTACATGCAGAACACGTCGCTCTTTCGCTCCACCGACGGCGGCAAGACCACCACCACGCTCGGCGGCACGCACGGCGACCATCACGCGCTCTGGATCGATCCCGACGACGTGTCGCACCTCATCGACGGCAACGACGGCGGTGGCGCGATCTCGACCAACACCGGGCTCACGTGGAC
>DATFHG010000188.1:0-19172 GCA_035248725.1 Gemmatimonadaceae bacterium
GCGTCGTCGCGAAAGACGGCATGGACAAACCCGTCGCGGACCGGTTCGTGCGCCCGGCGCGCACGCCGCTCAGCATCGGTGAGACCACGGACGTCGAGTTCACGCCCATGCAGGCCGGCGATCTCAAGCTCGATGTGCGGACGGTGCAGGGCGTCGTGCTTGGCACTCTTCCGATCCGCGTACAGTAGCGGCGACGTGCCGCGCGTCCTCGCGCGGCACGCGGGCCGCGATCTACCGGGCGGCGGTGATCGCGAAGTCGGCGATGCGGCCGTCCGGCGCCAGCGCGAGACGCAGGTCGCGCTTTCCCGTCGCGAAGGTCAACTCGTACGTGTAGATGCGATCGTCGCCGACCGTGCGCCGGTCCACCAGCTGCATGCGAGACACGGGGCCAAGATCCGTCAGCAGCTTGCGATAGTAGTCGTTCGCGCCGGGGAAGAACCCCGCGCGCACGTACGCGAACTCCGCGGGCGTCAGGCGTCCGCTGCGTGCGGCGTCGAGCAGTTGCGTAGCGCGCGTCGCGATCGCCGGCTCGGTGTCCGATATCGCGCTGAGGGGCTTGATCGCGAGCGCAGGGTTGAGGATCCCGGCGATGCCGTCGGCGAACCGAGACGGCTGTGCCTCGGCGAGATTCGCCAGCACGATGATGGACAGGTCGTCGTCGATGAAACGTGATAGCTGCGTTTTGAACCCCTGCCACGAGCCGCTGTGTTCCTGCAGCGTGTGGCCGTTCCGCGAGTCGAGAAACCACCCGAAGCCGTACGGGTAATTGTTGCCGCTGTTCAGACGCACGGGCGTGAGAATGAAGTTCCAGCTCTCCGGTTTGAGAATCGCCCGCCGCTTCACGGCCGCATTCCACACCAGCAGATCGCGCAGCGAGAAGTACAGGGATCCGTCCGCCGTGGTGTTGAGCTGCGGCGCCACCCAATCCTGGTTCTTGAGCTCTCCGTTCACGAGCTGATAGCCGGCCGCTCGATTGGGCACGATGTCCGCTTCGCTGATGATGCGGGTGGTGGTCATGCCGAGCGGCGTGAACACGCGATCGCGCAGCAGATCCCCGTAGAACTGGCCCGACGCCTTGTGAATGATGAAGCCAAGCAGTGCGTACCCCGTGTTGCTGTAGTTCCACCGCGAGCCCGCGGGGAACTCGAGTGGCATCGCGTACGCCAGGTGCGCCAGCTGGTCCTCGGTGTAATCCCGGCGATAGTCGAAGGTGTCGGTGGTGTAATCGGGGATGCCGGACGTATGCGTGAGCAAATGTCTGACGGTGATGTTGCGCCACGTCGCGGGCGCGTCCGGGAAATACTTCGTCAGGGGATCCGTCAGCGAGATCTTGCCGTCTTCCACCAGAAGCATGACGCCGGTCGCCGTGAACATCTTGCCGAGCGAGCCGGATTGGAAAATCGTCTCCTCGGTGACGGGGACCATGTGCTCGACGTTGGCGTATCCGTATCCGCGCGCGGTCACCTCGCCGTGGTTCACGATGCCGACCGCGACGCCCGGTACCTTCTGGCGCGCCATTTCCGCGCGGACGAAGGCGTCGATGGAGTCCTCCGGCGCGCGCGCCGCGCCGGCCTGCAGCACGGGTGTATTAGCGCGACGGATCACGCGTCCGGGGAAACGACCCGTGGTTCTGCCCTTCTCATAGACGATCTCGCCGTTCACCCACACGGTGTTGATGCCGGTGGACAGCGCGTGCGGATCGGCCAGCGTGGCGCGGTCGCCGACGGTGTTTGGATCGAACAGCACGAGGTCCGCAGCCATCCCGGGCAGAATGCGGCCACGATCCGTGATGCCGACGTTTGCCGCGGCGAGAGTCGTCATCCGGCGCACCGCGTCTTCGAGCGTGAGCACGTGCTCGTCGCGAACATACTTGCCGAGCACACGGGTGAACGACCCGAAGCCGCGCGGATGGGCGCCGTCCAGCTCACCGTCGCTGCAGAAGTTCGTGAACGGCCAGCGCATGATCGTCGCGATGTCGCGCTCGTCCATGCCCCGGGCGACCACACTTTCGTCGGCGCGCGCGCCCTGCGACTCGGCGATGAGGGCCATGAGCGTGGTCGCGGGGTCGCTGCCGCGCATCGCCGCGATCTGCGCGAGGTTCTTGCCCTCGTACGCTCTGTTCAGCGCATAGTCACCGATGACGAGATCTTCCGGCGCTGCCACCTGCGACAGGACGAAGCGCGTCTCGGCGCTGTCGCTGAAGTTCCGCTTCGGGTAGAGGACTGTGAGCGTGGACTGCCACATGGTCCACGGATAGACATCCGCGGTCACGTTGATCCCCGCGCGGCGCGCGCTGTCCAGCGTCGCGATCAGGCGCGGACCCTGACCCCAGAGCGCGCGCATGGCGAGCTTCATGTGCGACACCTGGACGGGCATGTGCGTGACACGTCCGATGTCGATCAGCTCGCCGAGCGCCTGCCAGAACTCCCGGTCCTCGCTGCGGATGTGACTGATGTATCGTCCACCCGCGGACGCCGCGACCTTCGCCAGCGCGAGCACTTCGTTGTGGCTGGAGAAAATTCCCGGATCGTACTCGAGCCCCGTGGACAGGCCGAGTGCGCCGGCGGCCATTTCCTCGCGCAGCAGATCGCGCATGCGCGCCACTTCGGCGTCGGTCGCGACGCGGCGATAGTCGTCTCCCATCACGCGGGAGCGCAGCATGCCGTGTCCCACATACGACGCGACGTTGATCGCCGCCGGCTGCGAGTCCAGACGGCTGAAGAAGCTGGCGAGCGGGAAGTCGGACCAACCGTCCTGTCCCGCGACGATGGTGGTCACGCCCTGCGAGACGACAGCCAGCGCATCGCGATGCTCGTTCAGTCCGCGGTCATGATGGCTGTGGGTATCGATGAATCCCGGCGCGAGCGTGAGGCCATGCGCGTCGATCACGCGATCCGCCGGATTCCGGGCCCAGTGTCCGATGGCCTCGATCTTTCCGCCAACGATGCGAACTTCGGCAGGCCGCGCCGGCGTGCCGGTGCCGTCGATCACGCGAGCGTTGACGATCAACGTGCCCTGCGCGTTCACCAGCGCAACGGGGGCGAACGCGAGCAAAGCAATCGTGGAGAGTCTCATGTGTGCTGCGAGGCGCGAGGCGCGCCGGGTTAGTAGACGTCGAGATCGTGCGCGGACACCACTCGGCCCTTGTAACCCGCCCTGAGCTCTCTCAGCAGGGTCGCCTCGGTGTCGGTCGGTCCGCCGAAGTACATCTGGTGATAGACGACGAGCGTCTTCGGCTTCGCGCGCGTGGCGAGATCCGCGAGCTCCTTCGTGGAGGTGTGGAAGCTCGTGATGTATTTCTGCCACTCAGGCGGGCTCCTGCTATACCCCAGCTGTGTGTAGACCTCGTGAATGAGCATGTCGCAGCCGTTGCACTGCTGCACGACCGTCTCCGCCGGCGCCGTGTCGCCGGAGAGCACGATGATGCGATCGGGGGTCTGGAAGCGATACCCGTACGCATTCTTCCATGAGCCGTGCTTCACGGCAAAGACCGTCACCTTCACGTTGCTGTCCTGATAGACGAAGCCCGGCCTCACGTCATACGCGTTGACCTCCGCGCCCGCCTCGTTGGCGTGCTCGAGCCCGCGCTGCCGCACTTCCCGGTCTTCCTTGTACGCCTCGCGGAGGTGTCGCGCCATCGACGAGATCCCCGGCGGACCGTACAGCTCCAGCGCGCGATTGCGTCCGGCGATCCACGGAGTGGTGATGAGATCGGGCAGGCCGAGCGTGTGATCGCTGTGCAGATGTGTGACGAAGACGAAGCGAAGATTCCGCGCCTGCAGCGCCGGAATGTTCCGGCTGTTGGCGACTTCGACGGCGCGGCGAACCACACCGACGCCCGCGTCCACGAGGTAGGCGGTGCCGTTCACGACGATCGCGACCGACGTGCCCATGCGCGCGGGCTCTGGTCGCGGATTGCCGGTGCCGAGAAAGACGACCTGGGTTTTCGATTTCGCTGCGGTCTTTGTCTGCGCCGGCGCTGGTTGGGTCAGCGCGAGGGCTGCAATCGGAGCGAGAAGTGCGAGTCGCATGCGGGGGGAAGAGATGTCGGGACCACGAACTTGCCGCAGGTCATCCGAAGTCTCAACCCCCGCATCGACCGCTCACGGCGTGGGCTTGCGGCCGATCTCGTACTCCCGCGGCGGCTCCGCGCCGAGCAGGTTGCGAACGAAATAGTCCCAGCGCCGCCGCATCATGTAGTTCGACTGCGACCCGTAGCCGTGCCGCTGGTTGGGCAGGACCAGGAGGTCGAAATCCTTGTTCGCCTTGATCAGCTCATCGGCCACGAGGTACGTGTTGTACGGTGGCACGTTGTCGTCCACGCCACCGTGCGCGAGAAGGAGCTTGCCCTTCAGGTTCTTCACGATCGACTGATTCGCTTCCGCGGTGTAGTTGTCGTTCGGGCCGTGACGCTCGAGCAGCCCCTGATAGCGTTCGCCCCAGTCGTCCTCGTAGTTGCGGTTGTCGTGATTGCCCGATTCGGAGATTCCCACCTTGAAGAAGTCGGGATACCGGAACATCGCGTCCGCCGTCGCGAAGCCGCCGCCGGAGTGTCCCCAGATGGCGGCGCGATCGATGTCGATGAACTGGTAGCGCTGGGCGAGCTGGCGCATGCCGTCCACCTGATCGGGCAGCGTGTTGTCCCCCATGCGGCCGTAGTACGCATCCTGGAACGACTTCGAGCGCCACGGCGTGCCCATGCCGTCGATCTCCACGACGACGAAGCCGAGCTCCGCCAGCGATTGATCGTCGCCGCGCGCGGGCGCGAAGTTGCGCGTCGCGACGCTGCCGGTCTGCGGCCCCGGATAGATGTGATTGATGATCGGATACTTCTTCGTCGAGTCCAGGTTCGACGGCGTGAACATCAGGCCGTAGAGATCCGTCTTGCCGTCGCGCGCTTTCACGACGATCGGCGTGGGCGGATGCCAGCCCGTCGCGAGCAGACGCGACGCATCCCCCTGCTCGAGGGTGAGAAGCAGACGTCCGTTGACGTCGCGAAGCACGGTGACGGGCGGAGTCGTCGGCGTCGAGTACGTGTCGACGAACATGCGGCCGTCGGGCGCGATCGTGGCGTTGTGGTTCGCGTTCTCGGGCGTCAGCAGTGTCACGCTGCCGTTGTCCATGCCCACCTTGTACACGTGCTGGAAGTACGGATCGCGTCCCGGTTCGCGCCCGACACCGGTGATGATGAGCTGACGCGCCTTCTCGTCCACGCGCAGCACGTCGGCCACGTTCCAGTTGCCGCTCGTGACGGCGCGCTTGAGCTGGCCGGTGCGGAGATCGTACAGATACAGATGGCCCCAGTCGGAGCGCTGCGACCACCACAGCACTTCGTTCGTCGCCGGAATGACGCGCCAGTTCGTGTTGCCCACCGGCGAGATGCCCGACTCGAACTGCGTGTTCGCGTGCTCGTGCAGCACGTCACGCACGGCGCCGGTGCCCGCGTCGGCGACGCGCAGCGTGACGTCCTTGTGGTCGCGCGACACGGAGACGAACGCGAGCGCGGACCCGTCGGGGTACCACTCGACGTCCGTGAAGTCGCCGTTGCAGGAGATGTCGTCGCAGATGGTGGAGCGATGCTCGTCCGGCGGCATCTGGAAGCGCACGACGCGCGGGGCGCCGCCGCCGGCGGGATCGGCATCGATGATCACGCGACTGATGCGGAAGATCACGCTGTCGCCGGGCAGCGGGTAATGCCACGCCTGCAGCCTCGGCTCGCCCACGTTGGTGGACACGAGGTACATCATGCTCGTGCCGCGCTCGTCCTGCTGGAACGTCGCGATCTTGCGCGAGTCCGGTGACCACGCGAGCACCGGCGTGGGACGCCGCACCCAGCCCGCGTTGTTGGTCGCGTACCCGTAGTCCTTCACGCCGTCGGTGGTGAGCTGCGTCTCGCGCCCGGTGCCGAGGTCCTTCATCCACAGGTTGTAGTCGCGGATGAACGCGGCCCGGCGTCCGTCAGGCGAAACGACCGAGTTCGCGGGCGGCGTCGCGATCGCGGCGCCCGTCGTGTCCATGGACGAGCACTGGTACGCCTGCATGTCGCAGCGCCAGCGGCGCTGCTGGGCCTCCACCACGAGGAGCCGGCCGTTCTTGTCCAGCTCGAAGGTCTGGAAGGGCAGGCGATTGGCGTCGAAATGGCCGTTCGCCGCGGCACTCAACGCCTGCGCGAGGCGCGCCTGGTCGAACGCGCTGCTGCGCGTGCGCTTCGCCGGGTCGACCATGATGAAGGAGAACCCGTTCGCCGATGTCGTGCGGTACCAGAACCGCCCATTGTCGATGAACGTCGGCTGGACGCCGAGTCCGGTCACCAGCGGCACGGTGTTGGGCGCGAGAAAGCGTTCGGCCCGGGCGTAGTCCTGAGCGGTATAGGCGCGGGGCGACTGCGCGAGCGCCGGTGCGGCGAGCAACAGGAGCGAGAAGAGATGACGTGTGTGCATGATCCAAAAATAGGTGGGCTCCCGACCCATTGACATTCTAGGGGGCGAATCGTATCGTCCCATAGACACTCTTGGGGTCGAGGATGAAATCCGAAATCGAGATGCTGCAGGGCACGCTGGACGTGCTCATCCTGAAAACGCTGAGCTGGGGCAAACCGCTGCATGGCTATGCCATCGCGCGCTGGCTGCAGCAGGTGACGGACGACGTGCTGCGGATCGAGGAAGGGTCGCTCTATCCCGCGCTGCACCGCGCCGAGCGCAAAGGCTGGATCGACAGCGAGTGGGGGCTCTCGGAGAACAACCGCCGAGCCAGGTTCTACCGCATCACCGCGGACGGGCGCAAGCAGCTGCGCGTGGAGACATCGTCGTGGTCCGTGTTCTCGCAGGCCGTCTCCAAGGTGCTGACGGCGACCACGGCCGCCGTCTGAGCCACCGAACGCCGCCGACCTCGCCAAACCTCTCATGACGGGCCCCACCTGGCGCCGATATATCCGCTTCTGGCGCGGCGACCTCCGCGCCGACGTGGACGACGAGCTCGCCTTTCACGTCGAATCGCGCGTGCAGGAATACATCGCCGGCGGGATGTCGCCCGACGACGCGCGGCGCCACGCGCTGCAGCGGTTCGGCGACGTCGAGCGCGTCCGGAGCACCGTTGAAACCATCGACCGCGAATTCCAGGCTGACATGAACAACGCGCACATGTGGGACGACTTCACGCAGGACATCCAGTACGCGTTCCGCGCCCTGCGCCGTTCGCCCGCGTTCACGGCGATCGCGGTCCTCACACTGGCGCTCGGCATCGGCGCGAACACGGCGATCTTCAGCGTCGTGAACGGCGTCCTGCTGCGGCCGCTGCCGTATCGCGAGCCCGAGCATCTCGTGCGCCTCTACACGGCGTTCCGCGGTCAGGGCGTCGACCGGTACTCCGTGTCACAGCCGGAGTTCATGGACTACAAGGGGCTCGGCCACGTTTTCGAAAATGCGGCGGCCTTCAGCGGAGCGGGTCTCACGTTGACGGGAACCGGTGAGCCCGAACGCGTTCGCGGCATCGCCGCCACGAAAGACTTGCTCGCGGTGCTGCGCGTGACACCGCTGCGGGGACGCAACTTCGAAGGCGATGACGGACGCCGCGGCGTCGAGCCCGTGGTCATCGTCACGTACGACTTCTGGCAGAATCGATTCGGCGGTGACGCGTCGCTCATCGGCCGGCAGCTGACGTTCAATGGCATCAGCCGTCGCGTGATCGGGATCCTTCCGCCGGATGTGACGCTCGCGCGCGCCGAAGCGATCATCCCGCTCTTCATCAATCCCGACAGCATGACGGCGCGCACGAGCAACAGCCTGTCGGTGCTGGCGCGCCTGCGACCCGGTGTCACACCGGACCGCGCGCAGCAGGAGCTCAACGCACTGACGCGCCGGCTCGCCCAGCAATACCCAAATGCCTATCCCGCGAACGTCGGCTACGGCGCCACGGTGGTGCCGATGCATGAAGCCATCGTCGGCGACGTACGGCCCGCGTTGCTCGTGCTGCTCGGCGCCGTCGGGCTGGTGCTGCTGATCGCGTGCGCCAATGTGGCCAACCTGTTGCTCGCGCGCGGCGAGGCACGCCAGCGCGAGATCGCGGTGCGCATTGCACTCGGCGCGCCGCGCGCGCGCATCCTGCGTCAGCTGCTGACGGAGAGCGTGGTGCTCGCGACCATCGGTGGCGCGGCGGGATTGGTCCTGGCATGGTGGGGATTGCGCACGCTGCTCTCCGTGAATCCCGATGCCATCCCGCGGCTCGAGCTCGTTCACATCGACGTGACGGTCCTCCTGGTGACCTTCGCGCTGGCGATATGCACGGGGCTGTTGTTCGGCTTTGCGCCCGCGATGCACCTGGCGAAGCCGGAGCTGCAGTCGTCGTTGAAGGACGGCACGCGCGGCGGCACCATGGGACGTGGACAGCAGCGAATGGGACGCGCGCTCGTGATCGCGGAGCTGGCGCTCGCTGCCATGGTGGTGATCGGCGCCGCGCTGCTCATCCGCAGCTTCTGGCGGCTGCGCTCGGTGGATCCCGGTTTTCGCCCCGACCACATGCTCGTGATGGAGCTCGCGCTCCCGGGCGCGCGATACGACACCGCGAAGACGACGCTGTTTTACCAACAGCTGCTCGACCGTGCGCGCACGGTGCCGGGCGTCCAGATGGCGGCGGCGGCGTCGGACATCCCTCCCATCGCGGGCGGCTACAACTGGGACGTCTTCATCGATGGCAGGGCGATCACGCCCGGCGATGCCGCGCCATCGCCCAACATGCGCGCGGTGACGCGCGATTACTTCCGGGCGATGGGCATCGGTGCCGCGCGCGGACGGTTGTTCGGCGACGAGGACAGCCGAGCGAGCCCGCCGGTGGCGTTGGTCAACGAGACGTTCGCGAAAAAAGTCTGGGGCGACGCGGATCCCGTGGGACAGCGGTTGCGCTTCGATCGCGCGCTGCCATGGATCACGATCATCGGTGTCGCGCGCGATACGCGCAGCGCCGGGCTGGGCGAACCCGTGCCGCCCGAGATCTATCTGCTGCACGAGCAGCTGCCGACGGCGGCCGGCGGAACCGAGCGCGGGATGTACGTGCTGCTCAAGACCGCAGGCGATCCGTCGTCGCTCATGGGCGGTGCACGACAGCTCGTGCGCGAGCTCGACCCCACACTGGCCATCAACGGATTGCGCACGATGCCGGAGATCGTGAACCAGTCGATGGCGCGCCAGCGCTTCACGATGCTGCTGCTCGGCGTCTTCGGCGCGGTGGCGCTGACGCTCGCCACCGTCGGGATCTACGGCCTCATGTCCTTCGCCGTGCGGCGCCGCACCCGGGAGATCGGCATTCGCATGGCGCTCGGCGCCAAGCCGGGCGACGTACTGCGACTGGTGGTCGGCCAGGGCATGCGACTGGCCGGCTTCGGACTGTTCGTCGGCGTCGCGGCGGCGCTCGTGGCGACGCGCGTGATGAGCGGACTCCTGTACGGGATCAGTGCCGTGGATCCGATCACGTTCGCGGCGATCACGCTCCTGCTCGCGGGCATCGCCCTGTGCGCGAGCTGGATTCCCGCGCGTCGCGCGGTGGGGACCGATCCGACTACCGCGCTACGCGCCGAATGACCACCGTGTCGTGCCGTTTCACGCCGTAGCGCGTGGCGAAGTTCCCCTGATTGACGGAGAAGGAGACGAGGCCGCGCGAGTGCATCACCACGAGCGGTGAGCCGACGCGCACGTCGCTGAACGTGGCCTTCCATGGAAGCCGCATCCGTCGCGTGCCGATGGTCACGTCGAGCGAGTCGCCGACAGTCGCGACCGAGTCGAGCAGCGCGGCGGGGATGTTGGTGACGACGTTGCCGTACGGGTCCTCGACGTAGCGCACCTGCCCCTGAACGCGGCCGCCCGCGATCGCAGCTGCGCGCACGTTGAGCCGGACCGGAGTGACGGCGGGGCCGAGCGAGTCGAGCGGCACCCCGGCGGCGAGGTGCGCGCCGACCGGTGAGAAGATGTCGCGGCCGTGGAAGGTGAACGACGTGTTGTTGACGCGGAAATACCGGCGGTTCGTGAGCTCGACGGCGCGGTCCAGCCCTTCCTTGTCGACCAGGAGGGTGAAGACGCCATTGTCGGGTCCCACCAGCAGATGACCGGCGTTCGTCCGGATGGCGATCGCCTTGCGCTCGCTGCCCACGCCGGGATCGACGACCGTCACGACGACCGTGCCTGCGGGATAGAAGGGAACTGCCTGCTCGAGCACCTCACCGGCGGTCTCGATGTCGTACGGGGGATTCTCGTGTGTGAGATCCACGATCCGCAGGTCGGGCGCGATCCCCAACATGACGCCCTTGCACACCGCGACCGCTCCGTCGCGCGTGCCGAAATCCGTCAGGAACAACAAGGTGGGCATGCGGCTCTGCGCCGCCGCCGGAATGGCCAGAAGGATTGAGAGGCAGAGGGCTCGGCACGCTTTCATGAGGGTCGTCGCGGATTTGGCATCGCTGCGCGTGGAGGCATCAGGATTCAAGCAATGACACGGATGTTTTGGATATCACTGATGTTCCGGATCATGAACTTCAAAGCTCGCAAAACCGAGACGGCCGTATCAGGATGATCCCGTTCCATCGCATTCATCCGTGACGGAACTTGAGTCTTGATGCGTGCATGCCGAGTACGGAGTTACGGACCGCCGGAGCTCAGGTCACGGATCCAGATATTCCGATAGCGCACGGGATGGCCGTGATCCTGGAGCGAGATCGGCAGCCTGTCCGGGTGTGCCTCGTACGGCGGGCGGTGCTGATGCGCGGTCGGACCGGTGAGGGTCACGTTGTCCTGCACGAGGACATTGTTGTGCAACACCGTCATGCGCGCGGGCGAGAGCAGCTGGCCGGCCGCGTCGAACTTCGGCGCATGGAAGATGATGTCGTATGATTGCCACTCGCCGGGTGGGCGTGACGCGTTCACGAGCGGCGGATATTGCCCGTACACCGCCGATGCCTGACCGTCGGGATACGTGATGCTGTCGTACGAGTCGAGCACCTGCACCTCGTAGCGACCCATGAGGAAGACGCCGCTGTTGCCGCGATCCTGATCGGTGCCGACGGGCGGTGACGGTGCGCGCCACTCGACGTGCAGCTGCGCGTCACCAAAGCCCTGCACCGTCTCGATCGCACCTGTGCCCTTCACGACCTCCATGTATCCGTTGGCGACCTTCCAGCGTGCCGGACCGTGCGTGCTGTCCGCCGAGCGCCAGTTGGCGAGCGATTTTCCGTCGAACAGCACCACGGCGTCCGACGGTGCGGGTACCGGTCCGGGCATCGGTGGCACGTGAACGTGCCGCGGCTGCGGCCTCTCTCGCGAATGGATTGGCCAATCGCCCACGGTTTGTGCTCCCGCGATATGCGCAACAGCGAGGAGCGCCGTCGCGGTCAGGATGTGATGTCGGCTCATGAAGTCGGGTCGGAGTTGCGCCAAGATGCGCGCTGCGACCGTCAGATGCCAGACAGTGGGGGCTGCGTGATACCCGACCACGAGGTCACGCTGCGCCGACCGCTGAACGCACGGCGCACCTCGGCCAACGGCAGCGCACGCGACCACGCATGCCTGCCGAAGACGAAGCGGCTGACGATGACGACGCGATCGTTCACGAGATCGTCGATGCGTTGCAGCGCCTTGTCGAATACCAGCTGCTCCTCGGCGCTGGTCCAGACGCCCAGGTGCTCGTGCCAGTGCGCACCGAAGTCGATCGTGATCTGCGCGGAATACGTCCGCACCTGCAGCTGCGCACCACTCGGTGCGGTGACGGCTACCCGAAGCGCGCCGCGATGATCAGGATCGGCGGACGCGCCGTCACGCCATTCCGGGAACTTCTCGAACAACCGGGCCGCGAAGCGACGCGAATACCCGTCCAGCTCCTCATCGACGATGGTCACTGGCCGGGATGATAAGAGCGCTCCTGGTGCGCCCGCACCTGGGGACGATAGAAGTACACCTCGCGCAGGTCGCCGCTGGCATAGCGCTGCGCCTGGTCGTTGAAGTGCGGCGACGCGGGGTCGCCGCTCTCGCCGCCCGCGGTGACGGCACGCGCGCGCACGCTGTCGCCGAACTCCACGACCGCGACGAAACTGTTGCCGCTGGTCCCGTAGATCTTCTTCGAGCCCTTGTACGACCGCGCGCCGAAGGAGGCCAGGGAGCCCCAGCGCGCGGATGTGAAGGGAACCGGGATGCTGGGACCGGCGTCGCTGAAGGGATGCTCGATGTCGTCGGTGAGGCGCTGGAAGCGATTGATGTCGCCCCACGGCGTGCGCCAGCTGCCGAACCGCGCGACGAGGGTATCGGTGGCCGCGCTCAGCGCCGCGACGCGCGCCGTGTCCGCGGCACGTGAGACCATGTAGTCGTCGATGGGCATGCCCGCTGCGCGGGCATCGTTCGCCACGCGCCGGCCGAGCTCTTCGCCCCAGAACACCGCGAGCGACGTGGGCACGGACGACGCGCCCCACCGGAAATCCCAGGCACGCAGCAGCGCGATCTGGTCGGCCAGTTTCGCGTGGAGAGAATCGCTCGCGCCGAGCGCGTCGTACGCGCGGAGCAGCGGAGGCACGAGCGCGGCGAATCCCGTGAGATAGGAGTCGTACGCGGCGGCGCGCAGCTGTTCCAGCGTGAACGTCTTGCGCCCCTGCAACACGCGTATCGCGTGCAGACCGCGGAATGATTCGCCGCCCAGGTCCACGTAGCGCGGGTAATCGGCGCGCTTCGGGCTGTACGGGCCCGCGGCGGACCATGGTGCGTTGTTGGAGTTGTAGACCCAGCCGTTGGGCGGATTGAGCACGAGTGGCGATTCGTCGATGGACATCACCGGTCCCCACTCCGTGGCGGGGTTGCTGCCGTCCACCGGACGGCTCCAATCGAACGACGTGTCGCGCTTCGGGATGAAGTTCGCGTGGAAGTAGACGATGTCGCCCCCGCTCGACGCGAAGATCGTGTTGTTCGACGAGTTGGTGTGCAGATCCATCGTGCGGCGAAACTCGGTGTAGTCGCGCGCCTTGGTCCGCGTGTACGACTGCGTGAGTGCGTGCACCGGATCGTTCATGAGCCGCACCGTGATCCACTTGCCGTCGGCGGAGCGCACGACGGGGCCATGGTGCGTGCGGTAGACGGTGAAGGCGCGCGTGGCCATCCCGCCGGCGGCAGCGCGATAGGGAACGACGATCGTGCTCACCGTGACCGGTCGCGTCTCCGAGCCGTAGCGATAGACGTAGCCGTTGCCCTGCTTCTCGATCGTCTCCGCGTATTCGTCGATCGCGTCCACGTTGCTGCTCGTGTGCATCCAGCCGACGTTCTCGTTGAAGCCCTGATAGATGAAGAACTGCCCCCACGTCGACGCGCCGTACGCGTGCAGCCCCTCGTCGCTCGCCATACCGAGCTCCGAGCGGAAGAAGAAGGACGTATGCGGATTGATCAGCAGCATTGCATGCTTCGACGCACTCTTCTCCGGCGCGATCGCGATGCCGTTCGACCCGGACGGCTCCGCGAGCGAAGTGGGCTCGTCCTCGTCGTCGATGCCCGCGCCCGCCCGGCTCTCGCCGCGGGCGTAGAACGACTCGAGTCCACGGAGCGAGATGCGCTCGATGTCGCCACCGATGCTGCCTTCGCTGAACGCGAGCGCCATCCACGGCTCGAAGCGACTGATCACCTTCGGCTTCACGCTGGGATGCGTGTGCAAGTAGAAATTCAGTCCGTCCGCCCACGCCGTCATCAGCGCCTGGAGAAAGCCGGGGCTGCGCGCGTACAGCGCTTTCAGCGTGTCTGGATCGATGAAGAGCTTCATGCGCAGGTCTTTCCAGATGGCGCCCTCGCCCTCGTACTCCGCGGCGCGACCCAGCGCGTTGATGTAGTTCGTCTCGACCCGATTGAAATCGTCTTCGGCCTGCGCGTAGATCATGCCGAAGACCGCATCGGCGTCCGTATGCCCGAACGAGTGCGCGATCCCCCACGTGTCGCGGATGATCGTCACGTTGGCCGCTTCGTGTTGCCAGCGGGCGAGATCGTCCTGCGCCTGCGCGGTGTGAATCGTGAGCGCCACGAACGTGGCGACGAGAAGACGTTTCATGAGTCCGAAGATGTGGAAGACGAAAGCTTGTGCGTGCGGAGCAGCGCGTCCACCGGTTCGAAGCCGGAGGGATAGTCGATCCCCGGCGCATCGGCGCGCGCGCCGGCCTGCAGCAGCGCGTGCACGGAATCGGGCGTTGCGCGTTCCGTCCAGTACGAATCCACGCACGCTTTCACGGCGAGCGCCAGTGGGGTCCGGCCTTCCGCGTCGCGGGCGTCGGGGTCCGCGCCGCGCGCGAGCAGCACGCGCACCACGTCCGGTCGCGACAGCCACGCCGCGGCGTGCAGCGCGGTGCTGCCGGCCGCGAGATTCCAGTAACCGTTGCTTCGCGCGATGCGCGCATTCGGATCGACGCCAAGGTCGAGCAGATGCCCGACACCACTCGCGTTCCCGGTGAGCGCGAACAGCGTGAGCGCCTCGGCACCGGCGCCGCGCAGCTCGCTGGCAATCCCGGGATGCTCGGCCGTCAGCGTTGCAATCGCGGTCGCGTCGTCGCGCGCGCAGGCGGCGATCAGGGCATCGAGGCCGCCGAGCTTCACGTCGACGCCGCGCGACGCGAACAGGTCGAGCAGATCGCCGCGTCCGTGCCATGCCGCCATCGCGATCGCGTCGCGGCCGTCGGCGTGCGGCTCATATGACGGCTGCCGCTCGCTGCGCACCGTGGGATCGCCGCCGTGGTCGAGCATCAGCGCGACGATGGCCTCGGTGTTGTCGCGTGAGATCGCGTTGTGCAGCGCGTTTCTGCGCCAGACGGTCAGACGATTCGGGTCCGCGCCCTGCTCGAGCAGCAGGCGTACGCCGTCCACGTCGTGCCAATCCACCTTCCGCAGCAGCATGGTCGCGAGGCTGTCCTCGATCAGGCGCCCGGACTCGAGCAGCGCGAGCATCGCGTCGTTGTCGTACGACTCGGGTGTATGGTACGTGACCTCGCCGGCATTCACGTCGGCGCCGTGCTTCACCAGCAATCGAGCGAGCGCGCCGTCGTGCGCGATGCCGGCCGCGCCGTAGAGCACGCTCTCCCACTCCGGCGTCGGAAGATGCTCGGTCTCGAAGAAGCCGCTGTTGGCGCTGGCACCGGCATCCAACAACAACTGGGCGCACGCGACGAACTGCGCCGACCGTTCGCGCTCGACGCGCAGAAAGCGCGAGAAGCACAGATGCGTCAGCGGATCCCAGCCATACGGGCCACCTTTCCGCGTGGCTGCCTCGCGGTCCGCCGTCAGGAAGTTGCGCAACGTCGGTGCGTCTCCAAGGATCGCGGCGACGTGGATGTTGTGCTGCGGCAATGCCGGATTCGTGGCGAGCAGCATGCGCGCTTCGTTCAGCGTGCCGTCCATGTGGCTGCCCTGTCGCGGCACGCACGCGGCGCGGATGAATGCGTCCGCCACGCCTCCGGCCTGCGTCATCTGGATCGGCACGTGCTACTCCTCGACGAGCGCCGCGGGGACGATGCCTTTCGCGCCGAACTTCTCCCGCACGCGATCGACCGTTCGGGCGAGGGCGCGGTCGCGATCCGTCTCCGCGAGCGGGTCGTCGCGCTCGAACAGCGCGAGCTGGTCGGCCTTGGGATCCTCGGCGAGCGACGAGAGCGCGACGCCGATGAGGCGCGCGGGCACGCGTCGCGACTGTCGCAACCTGCCGAGCAGCTCCCGAGCGACGCCCATCACCACGCGATCGGAGACGACGGGCTCGGGGAGCGTCCGTCGGGCAGAGCGGGTGCGAAAATCCATGTCGCGCAGCTTCACGGTCACCGTTCGTGCCGCGAGCCCGTCCGAGCGGAGATCGAAGACGACGCGCGTCACCAGCGCGAGCAGCTCGCGCTCGAGGTCGCGATCGTCGCGCAGGTCGTACGGAAACGTCTCGTCGCGCGACATGCTCTTGGCGTCTCCGCCGCCCTCGACCTCGGACTCGCTGACGCCGTGGACGCGATCCCACAGCCAGTCGGCCGTGCGCTCGCCGAGCCAGCGACGCAGCGTTGGCAGATCGTGCTGCTTCACGTCGGGAACGGTGGTCATGCCGAGCGAGCGGAGCTTCTCCTGGAACTTCGGGCCGACCATCGGGAGATCGGCGAGGAGGAACGTCTCGACGAACGGTGCTTCCTCACCGGGTGGGACGATGTGCACACCGTCCGCGACGGTGCCAGGCTTGGGCTTCGCACGCTCCACCGCGAGCTTCGCGATGAGCTTGTTGGTGCCGCCGCCGATCGAGACCGACATGCCGGTCTCGTTCTTCACGGCGGTGCGCATGCGGTGCGCCGTGTCGCGCAGCGGTTCGTGGCGGTACACGCCCTCCGTGCCGGCGAGGTCCATGTACCACTCGTCGACGCTGGCGCCTTCCACGATGGGCGCGTAGCGCTCCAGGACCGCGCGGATCTCGCGGCTCTTCACGCCGCATGCCTTGCTCGGGACGGGCACGCACATCGCGTCGGGACACAGGCGCAGCGCGTGCGCGATGGACATGGCCGACCGCACGCCGAATTTGCGCGCCTCGTAGGAGGCGGAGCATACCACGCCGCGGCTTTCTCGCGTGCCTCCGACGATGAGGAGGCGCGCCTTGCCCGCGCCGTCAGGATCGACCATGCGCGCAACGCCGACGAAAAACGCGTCGGCGTCCGCGAGGAGAATGCGACGGTCGGGCATGCTCTCAATATGTCACGAGGGCCTAACGCAGGCGTCTCAGCTCGACCTCCGACACGATGAACCCGAACGCCGGCCAACCGCCGGACGCGACGGACTTGCGGAAGAATTCGCGCGCGCGCGCCGTGTCGCCACGCACCAGGTACCAGTTGCCGAGCCCATAGTTCAGCGTCGCGACCTGCACGTCGCCCGTGTCGGCGGCGGTAAAGACCTGGTCGGGAGTGATCTCGCCGCGATAGAGCTGCAGTCGGCGCGCGTACGCGTTGTCGATCCGCAGGGAATCCGGACGACGCGCGAGCATCGCGCGCGCGTCCGCCTGGCGACCGGCCCGCATCAGCGACATCCATAGCCAGTCCGTCGACCCGGCGAGCTCGCCGGCGTCCGGGGCGCGGGGCTGGGCACGCGCGAATGCGTCCGCGGCGCCCGCGAAATCACCCCTGGCGAATCGCACGATGCCAAGGTGATAGAGAATCCCGTAGTTCGTGGAATCGAGCTGGTATCCGTGCGTGAGGTCGGCCATGGCCTTGTCCAGCTCGCGCACGGACAGGTATCGGTGGCCGCGCCAGCGATACAGCATCGGATCGTCCGGCGCGATGGCCATGCCGCGTGTGAACGTCGCGATGGCCTCGCGGAATTGCCGCGCGCCGGACTGCGCGATGCCGAGCGCGATCACCTTCTGCACGTTGCGCGGGTCGGCGGTGAGCGCGCTGTCCGCGCGCGCGATCGGACCGGTGTCCGCCTGCGCACGATAGTCCACACCGGCGGGGCTGTGATACTGGACGGACTGCGCCTGGGCCGAAGCGCCCAACGCGAACAGCAGGACTGTGAACCGATGCATCGGTTTCCCCGGTTGGTGGCGACCAAAAGTGCGACGGGTGCGGACGTGGCGCTATCTTCATGCTGTGCCGCTGCTGCCGCCGCTGCCGCCTCCCGACTCGAGGGTCCGGGCTCGATGACCCGCGTCGTCCGAGCGCTGCTCATCGCGAACGTCGCGGTGTTCTTCATCCAGATGACGCAGCCCGGGCTGGTCTCGAGCTTCGTGTTCTATCCGCAGCTGGTCCTGGTTCGGCCGTGGACCGTCGTGACGTACATGTTCCTGCACGGCGGCTTCATGCACATCCTCTTCAACATGCTGGCCCTGTTCTTCTTCGGACCCCGCGTGGAGGAGCGGCTCGGCTCGCGGCCCTTCACCGTGCTGTATTTCCTGAGCGGCATCAGTGGGGCGCTGCTGTCGCTGTTCTTCTCGAGCGCGCCGATCATCGGAGCGTCCGGCGGCGTGTTCGGGGTGATGCTTGCCTTCGCCTATTTCTGGCCGGACGCCCCGATCCTCATCTGGGGCATCCTCCCCGTTCCGGCGGCGATCCTCGTGGTGATCACCACCGCGCTCGCGCTGTTCGGCGGCTTCACGGGCGCACAGGGCGGTGTCGCCCACTTCGCGCACCTGGGAGGATTCGCGGGCGCGTTCCTGTACCTGAAGTGGCTGGACCGTTCGCGGCGACGATTCAAGCAGCGCGCGATGTCCGGCCCGCGCGTCCACGACCCACGGATTCAGAGCTGGAAGTCGATCGACGTGAAGAACGTGCACGAAGTCAATCGCGAGGAGCTCAATCGCATCCTGGACAAGATCGGCAAGTCAGGCCTGGGTTCTCTGACGGAGCAGGAGCGGCTCTTCCTGTCGAACTTCGTCCCCCCGGACGATCGCGTTCCGCCAGTGAGCTGAGCGACGTCCACAGTCCCACTCCTAGGGGACTTCGTACACGCGATCGATGGTGTCGCCTTCGAGGATGCCATCCACCACGTCAATGCCGCTGACTACTTCGGCGAAGACGGTATAGTCGGCGTCGAGACGCAGATTGTCCTTGAGGTTGATGAACCACTGCGCGTCGCCCGAGTCGTGGCCGCGCGTGCTCATCCCCACGGTGCCGCGCATGTGGGGAACGGTCCCCAGCTCGTCACGGAGATATTCCCTGTAGCCGACGTACTCGTTGGTGCCGGGCCCGCCGCCCTGAATCACGAAGTCCGGCTCGACGCGGTGCCAATGCCCGCCGTCGTAGTATCCCGACTTCGCGAGCTGGAGGACGCGTGACGCCATGATGGGCGCGACGTCGCCGCGCAGGCGGATCGTGAATGATCCACCGCCACTCGCCGGCGACATCAGGACGACCAGCTGCCTCGGCTGGCCCAGCGCCAGCGCGACAGCGGACGCCGGCAGCGGCGCCATGGTCGACGGCGGTCGGTCATCGGAGGCGGGCCGTCCGGCTGCCTGCAGCAGTGCGACGCGAACGTCCCGCTCCGACGCGTTGCCGCGCGCGACCCAGCGTTCGAAGGTCGTGTCGAGCCGCGCGCGTAATCCCGGAACGGGCGAGCCAACGAGCGCGAGCGCGGCGGCGCGAACCGCGGGCGCTCCGCTCGAGCGCAGCGCGTCGATATAGAGCGAGTCGGATGCGTGGCCGGTGAGCTTCGACAGCGCATCGATCGCTGCTT
>DATFHG010000189.1:0-35285 GCA_035248725.1 Gemmatimonadaceae bacterium
GCTGTGGATGGACGCGAGCCACTTCCACGCGAGCACGAGCGCGATGCCGATGCCGCAGGCGATGTTGATGATCGTGCTGAGGATCGCGGATCCCGTGGACGCGACGGGAGACACCCCTGAGCGCTGCGCCATCATGCCCATCGCGGTGATCTGCCAGATCTTGCCCGGGACGTACCGGCCGAGATTCGACACGCTCCAGATGCGCGCCGCATCGCGGAACGACAGGCGTTCGGCATATGCCCCCAGCATCACGCGCCAGGTCTGTACGAGCACGCCGTACGTGAGCAGCACGAGGAGACTCGAGGCGACGATCTCGGACCACCGCGGCTGCGCCGTGAGCGGCGTGGCGCGGAACTGGACCCATTGGCCGACCAGCGTTCGCCCGATGAAATAGAGCACGAGCGCAGTGATGATCAGCTGCGCCAGCAGGACCGCCTTACGCGGGAGCGCTCGCAATAGCTCGCTGGTAGATGTCGATGTATCGACGCGCCACCGACTCCGGCGCAAACGTCGCGAGCGCGTGCAGCCGGCCGGCGGCCCCGAGTCCGCGACCGGCATCGGGCGTGTTCAGCAGTTGCTCGATGGCGATGGCGAGCGCTTCCGGCGACCGCTCGCTCACGAGGAATCCCGTGCGCCCGTGCTGCACGACGTCCGGCAACCCGCCCGACTCGAACGCGATCACCGGCGTCTCGCACAGGAGCGCCTCGACGCCCACGAGGCCGAGCCCCTCGTCGGCGGACGGCACGACGAGCGCCGTCGCGGCGCGGTAGAAGGACGTCAGCCGTGCCTGGGGCTGCATGCCGTGCCACCGTACTCGACTCGTGACACCAAGCTCGCCGGCGAGCGCCTCGAGCGACGCGCGCTCCGGCCCATCGCCCACGACGTCGAGCGAAATCGTCTGCGGCAGCTGTGCGAGCGCGCGGAGCAGCAGATCGACTCCCTTCTGCTGCGTCAGCCGACCCACGAAGAGCAGCGACCCGGCGCTGCGCTGGCCGCCCGGAGTGAACAGCTCCACGGCAACGGGCATGGGCGCGACAACGGGCTGCGGCGACGACACCAGCGACTGCGCTTCCTGCGCCAGCCAGCGCGAGACCGCCGTGATTGCCTGCGAATGCTGGAGCACGTGGCGAAAGGCCGGCCGACTCACCGACACCGAGCGCGCGATGCGCACATCGGAACCGTGCATCGTGGTCACGAGCGGCGTGTGCGAGAGCTTGCTGAGCCACGTGCCGACGAGTCCACTCGGGAACCACCAGTGCGCGTGAATCACGTCGGGCTGCTGCTCCCGGCGCTCGCGCACGGCCGTGCGGAATTCGGCGCCGAGGAAGCCGAGCATCGTGAAGCGCGCGCTCCAGGAATCGCGCACCTGCTCCGCCATGTTCCCGCCATAGGCGAGCGTCTCGTAGCGCCGCGGCGCGTAATGGAAGCGCGCGACACCAGTGCCGTTGAACTTCGCGGTCTCGTCGAGACCGGGCTCCGCGGGCGCGACGACGCGAACGTCGACACCCTGCTTGCCCAGCGCTGACGCGAGCCGCAGCAGGAAGTTGCCGGCGACGTCGCCGTCGTACCGCGGAAAATTGTGCGTGAGGAAAAGAACTTTCATGCGGAATGGTCGATTTCGTCGAGGCGGCGGCGCAGCTCGCGCATCTCCGCTCTCTGCCCTGCGATCTGCTCGCCGATCAGGCCCGTCGCAAAGAAGACGCTGCCGAGGATCAAGCAGGTCTGGATCAGCGTCCACGCCCAGCGAACGCCGACGTGCTCCACCGCGAGGATCGCGAGCGCCACGACGCCGGCCAACGCCCCGACGGTGAACAGCGCCGCGCCCATCATCCCGAAGAGGAGCAGTGGCTTCTTGCCGAAGCGGAGCTCGAACCACACGGCGAGCATGTCGAGAACGCCTATGGGTATGCGGCGCCAGCTCGCGAACTTGCTCTTCCCGGCGTGTCGTGGATACAGCGGCACGGGCACTTCGGCGATGGTGAACCCCTGCGCCGCCGCGATCACCACCATGTAGCGGTGCCAGTCCGGACGCATCGGCAACTGGTCCATGATCTCGCGGCGATACGCCTTCACGGAGTTGAGATCGCGCACCTGCACGTCGAACAACCGCCGGCTCAGACGGTTGTAGATGCCAGACACGAACTGTTTGTCGTACTGCCCCTGCTTGAATCCCGTGACCATGTCGGCCTTGTCGTCCATGATCGGAGCGACCAGGCGGGGAATGTCCTCGGGCTTGAACTGCAAGTCGGCCGGATAGAATACCAGCACCCGGCCGCGCGAAGTGAGATATCCGGTGCGCAGCGCGTCCGCGATGCCGCGCTGGTTCCGGTGCGTGGCGACACGGACGAAGGAGTACTGCTTTTCCAGGTCACGCAGGACGCGCGCGGTGTCGTCCGTCGAGCCGTCGTCGACGACGACGACCTCGTACCGCACCTTGGCGTCGGACGCGAACGCCACCGCTGCCTGTTCCATGAACAGCGGCAGATTCTCCGCTTCATCCTTCGCCGGAACGAGGACGGAAACGTCGACACCCGGTGCTCCTGGGTGCTGGGTGCCGGGTGCTGCAGAACTCCGAGTCGCCATGGACGTGTGCATGTAGTGACCTAGCACCGAGAACCCAGCACCTAGACCCTTTTCCGCATGCGCGCGGACAGTACTCCCAGCTGATCGCGATACTTGGCGACGGTGCGACGCGCGATCTGCACGCCGTTCTGCTTGAGGATGTTCACGATCGCCTGATCGGTGAGGGGATGCCGAGCGTCCTCCTCGGAGACGAGCTTCTGGATCTGCGCCTTGATGCCGCGCGCGGAGACGTCCTCGCCCGCCGTGGTCGAGAGGCCGGATGAAAAGAAGAACTTCAGGGGGAGCACGCCGCGCGGCGTCTGCACGAACTTCTCGTTCGTCACGCGGCTGACGGTCGACTCGTGCATGTTGATGACCTCCGCGACCTCGCGCAGCGTGAGCGGCTTGAGGAACTGCACGCCCTTCTCGAAGAAGTCGCGCTGCCGGTCGACGATGTAGTTCATGACCTTCAGCATCGTCTGGCGGCGCTGCTCGATGGCCTGGATCATCCAGTTCGCCGAGTTGAGCTTGGAGGAGATGAATTCCTTGCTCTCTCCCTCGAACTTCTTCTTGTCGCGCGCGATCTCCTGATACGTCTTGCTCAATTTGAGGCGCGGCAGGTTCGCGTCGTTGAGGAACACGTGGTACTTCTGGTCGATCTTGTCGACGATCAGGTCGGGGATGATGTAGTTGTCGCTGAGGTCGGAGTACTTGATGCCCGGCTTCGGATCGAGCTTCTGGATCTCGTCCGCCGCTTTCTGCACGTCGGACGGGCTGATGCCGAACCGCTTGGAGATCTCGCTCCAGCGATGGTTGATGAGCTCATCGAAGCAATCGCGCACGAGCCGGTACGGAACGGAATGCTCGAGTCCCGCCTCGCGCAGCTGCAGCATGAGACACTCGCGCAGGTCGCGCGCGCCCACGCCCGGAGGATCCAGATTCTGGATCGTGGCAAGCATGTCCTCCGCTTCCTGCATCGTGTAGAGCGGCAGGTCCTCTTCGTCCAGCGCTTCGTTCTGCTCGGCCGCCTGCTTCACCATGTCGTTGACGCCGATGACGATGTCCTCGAGCGTCGCCTTGAGGTAGCCGTCCTCGTCCACGTTGCCGATGAACTCTTCGGCGAGCACCACCTGGCGCGGCGTGAGATCGAGCAGCGTGATCTGATCGCGGAGATGGTCGGCGAGATCGCGTGAGTCGACGGTGACGGGCTCGTAGTACTCACGCTCCTCGTGCTCCTCCTTTCGCCCGCCGGCGTCGAAGCCCTCGAGGAGGATCTCCTCCCAGTCGATTTCGTCCGACGGTTTCTCGCGTTCCTCGGGCGCCGCCTCGACTTCCGTCTCCTGCTCGTTCTCCTCCTCTTCCTCCTCGGGCTCGACCATCTCGAGGAAAGGATTGTTCAGGAGCTCCTGCTTGAGGTGCTGCTGGAGATCGAGCAGCGGCATGTATAGCAGATCCATCGCCTGGTACAGGCGTGGATTGATCTTCAGCTCCTGCTTGAGCTGTGTGGTCTGGGAGAGACCGGCCTTCATGCCGTCGCCCCCATGGCCGAGCTGTTGCCGTCGTCCTCGGAGGCAAAGCGGGCGCGCAGTCGGCTCGTGAGCGTGGGGCCGAGGTAGATGTCGGCCGCGGTATCGTCGAAGACGAGATCGCGCACACGCCCGGAGAACATCACACGTCCGTCGAACATGATGTAGGCGCGGTCCACGATGTCGAGCGTCTGCTCCACGTTGTGGTCCGAGATGAGCACGCCGATCTGGCGCGTCTTCAGACTGGCCACGATCTGCTGGATATCGTGCACGGCGATGGGATCCACGCCGGCGAAGGGTTCGTCCAGCATCATGAACTTGGGCTGCGTCACCAGCGCGCGCGTGATCTCGAGACGGCGACGCTCACCGCCCGACAGGGAGAACGCTTTGCTCTCGCGCAGATGCTTGATGCTCAGCTCGTCCAGGAGCTGCTCCAGTCGGCTGCTACGTTCGGCCGCGGATAACGGTAACGTCTCCAGGATTGCCAAGATGTTGTCTTCGACGGAGAGCTTGCGGAAGATCGAGGGCTCTTGTGAGAGGTAGCCGATTCCGAGCCGGGCCCGGCGATACATCGGCATCGAGGTTATGTCCTGCCCGTCCAGCGTGATGCGACCCGCCATCGGCGGAATGAGCCCGACGATCATGTAAAACGTCGTCGTCTTGCCCGCGCCATTCGGGCCCAGCAGTCCAACGATCTCCCCCTGTTGCAATCGAAGGGCCACGTCGTTTACGACTTTTCTCCGCCGGTACATCTTCACCAAACCGCTTGCCTCCAACACACTTGCGAGACCGGCCTTGGCCTCGCCGAACGGCCCGCTCCGCTCCGAAATCTGAGCGTGCTCACCAGTTTCGCGGAGTGACTCGGCGACCTTGTGCCGGTTCCCCTGGATCTGCTGCCAGAGCGCCGGAGCGACACGCACTTTGGCGTCCGGCGCGAGCAATCCCTCCTCAGGCAGCAGGATGAGGCCGGCGCCAACGAGGCGCGGAAACACACTCGTCGCCAGGTGATCGCGCACCTGATCCAGGCCCAGCAACCCGGCTTCGCGCTCGACATCCTTCCCTTTCGCGCGCAGCGACGACAGGTGGTCGTCGCGGTAGACCTTGGCGGCCTCGTTGAAGTCGGCGACGCCCTGGTCGTCCACGACGCTGAGCAGCGCGTGCAGGGCGAGGGCCGCCGAGCGGTCGCTTCGACTCAGCTGATCCAGGGCCGCACGAAGATTCTCGTCCATTATGGTCGTGGGGCGATGGCCCGCGGTCGATTGGCGCCCGCCTTCGTGCTATCGCGCCTGGTGGAATCGCGTTCGGCGCGCGGTTCCAGGTACACGCCCGCCGCCTGGTCGATCACGGTCACCCGCGAGACCTTCTGATCCTGGAACGCGACGACGATCTCCTTGCCCACGACATAATTGATAGCGGCTCGCACCTGCGTCGTGTCCGACGGCGGCAAATGGTAGTACGACCGTGCATTTCCCACCGCGACGATCTCCTTCATGCGCGCCTGGCTCGCCGAATCGCGCGGCGGAGGCGTGGTGTCGAAGCGTGCGACGATGGTATCGCCGCGCATCCAGTCCACGGTGTCCGCCTTGAATCGCGTGGAGTCCGGCCGTCCCTCGGCGTACGCTGCGCGCACTGCGTGCACTTCCTGCACGCGCTGGTTCGGCATCCGCACGTCGATCGAGTCGGAGGTGATGCGCTGTGACGCGGAGCTCGCGCGCGCGCGCGTGGGCCCGTACGCTACGGCCCGTTGCAACAGGTCGTTGGCGACGCGCAGGTCGATGGTGTCGCTGGCGAGGGTCATGTCCTGCGACACGGCGGTGGCTTTGCCCGTCGACAACACGCGGTGTAGCTTGCGGTCGCTTCCGGCGAGCTCGATGCGGTCGCCGCGCAGGGTGAACGGTCGGTCGCGCTTGCCCTCGATCGACGGATTGCGCACCAGGACGGTGGTCTCCTTCTGACTGTCGAGCGCCATCGAGTCGCCGCGGGCGACGACGTCCGTCCGCGTCACTTCCACCTGACCTCCGGCGAAGACGAGGCTGTCGCCGCGCATGGTCACGTTGTTCGCGACGACGAGCGTCGGCACGGTGTCGCGTCCTGCGGTGTCCTTCTGGACGATGTGAAAGGTCGGCCGGCCCGTGGCGATGAGAATCGGGTCCGGGCGGCGTCCCGGGATGACGCGTTGATATTCGGCGAACGGACCGCGCATGGTGGACCCGCTCGGCAGGCGCGCATCGACGTTTCCGTTGGCCACGACGCGCTCGTCCGCCTGGAAGTACGTGAGGTAGTCCGACGTGAGCGCGAGCCGCGGCTCGTCGTAATGCACGTGACCGAGAAAGAAGATGCGTCCCTCGTCGCCGTACGATTCCAGGCTGTCCGCGCGCAGCGTGATCGACTTGGCCGGACATTTCGCGACGACACCGCCGCCCATGTAGGAGTTGTACTGCCCACTGGGCAGCTTGACGTTGGTCTGTCCCGCTCCGGTGATCGTGCACCGCTGCGTCTGTTGCGCGGACAACAGCACGGGACTCAGCAGCAGCGCGACGCACGCACGTACGACGGCCGTGTTCACGGCGTCAGGTTGCCGATCGGAACGTCCGCCGCCACGCTGCAGGCGCGGAGGCACTTGAAGACGGTGATGTTCGGGTCGGAGACGAAGCCGATGCCCCGCTGCACGTCCTTGCCTCGATAAAACACGAATGCGCTGTCGCTCGAGATCTGGTTCGCGGCCTGTGCGTACTTCAGATGGTTGGAGGTGAGGCGCTTTCCGTCCGTGGACGTGACGACCACGTTGCCGTAGCCCTCGAGGACCTGCGTGCGCAGATCGTACGTTCCGCGCTCGCCCTTGAGCGTGCCGTTGGGCGCACCGGTCTCCGTATTGAATATCGCTCGCACTTTGCGCAGGACGAAGAGCGTCTGGTCGCGGAAGACGTAGATGGTGTCTGCGAACATGTCGCCGCGCTTGACGCCGCTGTTGGTCATCAGGGCGTGACCGTCGAAGATGATCTGCTCCGCGCTGTCGGCGAGCGTCGCCGCCGAGACAGGAGGCGTCCCCGTGCCGCTGCATGCGGCGGCCGCGACGGCCGCGACCAGCATCAGGAATCGCTTCATCCGACGCGCGCGCGCATGAGGTCGTGCAGGTGGACGACGCCGGCGAGCGTATCGTCCGCGTCGAGCACTGGCATCGCCATGATTCCGTGTGTTTCCATCCGATATACTACCGCGCTCGCCAGCTCATCGGTCCGCGCGAGCTTCGGATTCCGATTCATCACGCGCGCGACCGGGACGGCCAGGATGTTCTGCTCCCGCTCCATCGTACGCGTGAGGTCGCCGGCAGTCATGACGCCGGTCACGCGCTGTCGTGCGTCCAGCACGATCGCGATGCCTCGACGCTCCGCGAGCAGCACGATGGCCTGCTGCATCGTATCGCCGTCGCGCAGGATCGGCAGCGGGTCGCGCTCCATGATCTCGGAAACTCTCGTGAGGAGGCGGCGACCGATGGAGCCGCCCGGATGCAGACGGGCGAAATCCTCGCGCTTGAACCCCTTTTCCTCGAGCAACGCGACGGCGAGCGCGTCGCCCAGTGCGAGGGCGACGGTGGTGCTCGTGGTCGGGGCGAGGTCGTGCGGACAGGCTTCGACGCCGACCGACGCATCGAGGACCACGTCCGCGTGGCGGGCCATGGTCGACTTCATGGTGCCCGTCATGGCGATGAGCCGGACGCCAAGTCGCTTGAGATGCTCGATGAGCGCGAGCAGCTCGTCCGATTCCCCGCTCTTCGAAATGAGAATCGCCACGTCCTCGGCGCCCACGATGCCAAGGTCGCCGTGCGCGCTGTCCGCGGGGTGCAGGAAGGTGGCAGGGGTGCCGGTGGACGTCAGCGTCGCGGCGATCTTGCGGCCGACGAGTCCGGACTTCCCCGCGCCGCTCACGATCACTCGTCCCCGGGCGTCGCGAATGAGTGCGACGGCGCGCGCGAAGTTGTCGTCGATGCGGTCGTGCGACGCCGCCAGTGCGTCACGCTCGAGCGCCAGCACGCGCCGGCCCCGCTCGACGATGCGCTGCATGTCCGGCGATGCACTCATGCACGCGCCCCGCGCACCGACCGTTCCGCCACATACGCGTCGGACACGGCCTTCCACTCGCCGCGCGCCTTCAGCAGCAGCTCCGCGAACTCGCGCACCGCCCCGAAGCCGCCGTGCTTCGTGAGACGAAGCGCACACACCGCGCGCACCTCGGGGACCGCGTTGCCGACGGCGACGGGCAGACCGACCACCTTGAGGAGCGCCATGTCGGGAAAGTCGTCTCCGATGAAGGCGGCCTCGGCGGGCTGAATGTCGTGTCGCTCGAGCATGCGCATGAATGCGGGAAGCTTAAATGCGCTGGAATCCTGCGCCACGTCTTCGATCTCGAGCTCACGCGCACGGAGGCGCACGCTCTCCGAGACGCGGCCGGTGACGATCGCGACACGCAGCCCCGCCTTCTTGAGGAAGTGGACGCCGAGCCCGTCCTGGATGTCGTAGCGCTTGAATTCATGCGCAGCGTCGCCGACGGTGCCCAGATAGATGCCGCCGTCAGTGAGAACGCCGTCGACGTCCAGTCCGACGAGCTTGATCCGGCGCGCGACTTCGGGAGGAATCAGGTGCGCGTCGCTTGCCATACCTGCATCACGCGGTCGAGGAGGGCTGCGAGATCCGCGAGCGGCAGCATGTTCGGTCCGTCGCTCGGTGCCTGATCCGGTCGCGGATGCGTCTCGAGAAAAAGGCCATCAGCGCCGGCCGCGATGGCCGACAGCGCGAGCGTGGGAATGAACTCCCGCGCCCCACCGCTCGCACCGCCCTGCCCCTGGCCCGGGCGCTGGACGCTGTGCGTGGCGTCGAAGATGATGGGCACCTTGCAGGCTTCGCGCATGCGCTTGAAGTCGCGCATGTCGACGACGAGGTCACCGTAGCCGAAGAAGGTGCCGCGTTCGGTGACGGCAACCTCAGGCGGGAGCCGGGAGGCTGTAGGCGGGAGCGCTCCCGCCTCCCGCCTGCCGCGCACCTTCTGCACGGCACCAACCATCCCTTCAGGATGCATCCACTGCCCCTTCTTTATGTTCACCGCGCGACCGGTGGCGCCCGCGGCCTCCAGGAGGTCGGTCTGGCGGCAGAGAAAGGCGGGGATCTGGAGGACGTCCACGACTTCGGCGACGGGCGCGCATTGTTCCGGCAGATGCACGTCGGTGAGGACGCGCAGCCCGGTCTCCTTCTTCACGCGCTCGAGCTTCCGCAGTCCCTCGTCCAGCCCCGGGCCACGGTGGCCGGCGGCGTTGGACCGGTTGGCTTTGTCGAAGCTCGCCTTGTACACGATCCCGCCCGGAATTCGATCGGCGAGCTTCGCGAGCTGCTCGCCGACCGTGAGATTGAGCGCGTCATCCTCGAGAACGCAGGGACCGGCGATGACGAAGAGAGCGTCGTCGCGAAATACCGTGTCGCTAATCTGCCGTCTCCGCGAACGAGGGAGGAGGCACGGGGTCGCGGCGCTGCTTCTTGGCCTTCACGGCCGCGGCGATGAAGCCGGAGAATAGCGGATGCGGGCGCGTGGGCCGCGACTTGAGCTCGGGGTGAAACTGGCAGCCGAGGAACCACGGATGCTGCGGGAGCTCGATGATCTCCACGAGCTGTCCGTCCGGGCTGACGCCGCTGAGCTTCAACCCGTGCTGGACGAACGTCTCGCGGTACGTGTTGGACACTTCGTACCGATGCCGATGGCGTTCGCTGATCTCGGCCGCGCCATACACCTCGGCGGTCTTCGTCCCCCGCTGCAGGCGCGCGGGATACGCGCCGAGTCGCATCGTGCCGCCCATGTCGGTCACGTGCTGCTGCGATTCCATCAGTGAGATCACCGCGTTGTCGCACTCCGGCGCGAACTCCGACGAGTGGCTGTCCTCCAGCCCGCACACGTTTCGCGCGAACTCGATGATCGCCGTCTGCATGCCCAGACAGATGCCGAAGAACGGCAGCCCCGAGACGCGGGCATGACGGATGGCTTCGACCATGCCATCCACGCCACGCACGCCGAAGCCGCCCGGAACGAGCAGGCCGTGATAGCTGGACAGGATCTCCGCGGCGCGGTCCGGTGCGATGAAATCGTCGCTCGACAACCAATGGATGTCGACGCCCACGTCGTTGGCGATGCCGCCGTGGATCAGTGCTTCCTGCACGCTCTTGTAGCTGTCCACGAAATCCGTGTACTTGCCGACGACGGCGATCCGCACGCGATCGTGCGGCTCGAGCACGCGACCGACCAGCTCCCTCCACGCCGACAGATCCGGCCGCGGCGCGTCGATGTGCAGCCGCTCCAGCACCTTCTGGTCGAATCCCTGTTCGTGAAACCGCACGGGAATCTCGTAGATCGTCCGCACGTCCGGGCTCTCGATGACGCACCCGAATTCCACGTTGCAGAACAGCGCGATCTTGCGCTTGATGTCGTCGGAGATGGGTCGCTCCGTGCGCACGATGAGCAGGTCCGGCTGAATTCCGATCTCCATGAGATCGCGCACGGAGTGCTGCGTCGGCTTCGTCTTGAGCTCGCCGGCGGCCGCGATGAATGGAATGAGCGTGAGGTGCACGAAGAGCGCGTTGTCGCGCCCGACGTCGTGGCGGAATTGGCGGATGGCCTCGAGGAACGGCAGCGACTCGATGTCGCCCACCGTGCCGCCGATCTCCACGATGACCACGTCGTTCTCCGGTGCGATGCGCCGAATGGCCGACTTGATCTCGTCCGTGATGTGCGGAATCACTTGCACCGTGGACCCGAGATATTCTCCGCGCCGCTCCTTCGTGATGACGTTGAGGTAGATGCGTCCCGTGGTGACGTTGTTCGATTGCGAGAGCGAGCGATCGATGAAGCGCTCGTAGTGACCGAGGTCGAGGTCCGTCTCGGCGCCGTCATCGGTGACGTACACCTCGCCGTGCTGGAACGGTGACATCGTCCCGGGATCGACGTTGATGTACGGGTCGAACTTCATCATCGTGACGCGCAGTCCGCGCTCGACGAGCAATCGGCCGAGGGAGGCGGCCGCGATGCCCTTGCCGAGGGACGAGACGACGCCGCCGGTCACGAAGATGAACTTCGTCGGAGGCTGGGGATGCGGCGTGGTGGGTGTCATCAGGCTGGTTCCCCGCTAAAGATGGTCCATTCGGAGTTGGCGCGCGCCAGATCCGTTTCCGTATCGATACCGCGTCGCAGCGGCTCCGCGTTGCTGATCACCGCAACGCCGATCGCCCACCCCGCGGCGAGCGGCCGGAGCTGTTCCAGGCGCTCGATGCGTTCGAGTGGATGCGGAGGCAGCGCGACCCACCTGGATAGCGCGTCGCGCGTGTATGCGTAGACACCGATATGCTGCCAGGTGCGCTCGCGCAGCAGCTCGGCGTCCGTGGAGTCCTTCGGTTCGCGCAGATGCGGGATGGCCGCGCGCGAGAAGTACAGCGCGCGACCGTCGTCCGCGGTCACGACCTTCACGACGCTGGGCTCCGTCAGAATGGCCGGATTCGCGCGCATGGCGGCCGTACCGATCTGGAATGTCTTCCCCAGCATGTCGAGCGCACCACGCACGGCCGCCGGCGCGATGAACGGCTCGTCACCCTGCACGTTGACGACGGCATCGAAGCTTCCGAACTCGCGGCGTCCCACGACCTCCGCGACGCGATCGGTGCCCGATGGGTGGTCCGACGACGTGAGCACGGCGTCGGCGCCGTTGGCCTTCGCTGCGGCTGCCACTTCTTCGCTGTCCGTCGCGATCACGCAGCGCTCGGCCACGTCCATCGCGCACACGCGTTCCCACACGCGCACGACGAGTGGACGGCCGGCAAGGAGGCGAAGCGGTTTGCGGGGGAGACGCGTCGCGCCCAGTCGCGCTGGGATGACGGCGAGGGTCTTCATACCCCGCGCCGGACGGGAGAAAAGGCGCCGACCGACACGGAAATTGAATGTAGGCGCGGGGCGCGAAAACCGAAAGGTTTGGCCCGGGAGCAGCGCTAGCGCGAGAACGTCAGTCCGATGCCGAAGCGCTTGCGCCGCGTGTTGGGATCGAACTGCAGCTCGACGCGGACCACGGTGAGCATGACGCCCACGCCGATCAGCTGACCGAACGCCGGCAGCTTTGTGAGGCCCGCGCTCGCGAGGCGATGCCGTAGCAGTAGCGTGGGGCTGCCGAACAACCCCAGCGTCACGTTGAGCAATGGGTACGCGTAACGCTGGTCGATGAGCAAGAGCTCGTCGCCGCCCTCGTCCAGCAGGTCCTCGAACGGCAGCGTACCGGCGCCCCCGAGGTAGGCGAAGCGCTGCGACGGCGGCACGTCCGATGGCGTCGTCACCCAGTGTGCGTCGACGTCGTACTGTTGGTCGCCGAATGTGAGGAATGTCGCGTCCAGATCCGACGTGAGCTGCACGAAGCGACGATCTGCGGGTGCCGACAGCCCGACTTCGGCGCCCGTCTCGGCATTCACCGTCACACCGCCGGCCTCCCAATGGAATGCGGTGCCCCCGAGGACCGACGCGATGTGCCCGTCCATGATCGCCGGATTCGGGCGGCGCATGCCGAGGCTGTCCTTGCGTCCCGTGATGCTCCACGGCGAGCCGGTTTCGCCGAAGAACGGGCCTACGGACCACGCTCGCTCGAAACGTCCGCCAACATATGGCTCGACTTGCGTATGCGTCCACTCCCAGGTGTCGTGGACACGCAGCTGGGCGCGATCGGCGCGGAAGTAATTGCGCGTGTCCGTACCGTAGACGAGTGTCGACAGCGAGTTCACGAAGTTCGACCAGATCCATGCGTCGTTCGTGAGCGTTTCCCGACCTACGCGGGCGTCGACGCCGAAGCGACGCGACAGCTGGAACGTGCCCCCGAGCACCGGATCGATCTTTCCGAGATCCGATCGGTAGACCACGAGCGCGTCGACGTCGCCCCGACCGTTCGCGAATGTCAGCTCTGGTCCGAACGGCAGGGACACCCCGTTCACGCGATCGTACGTCGGCATCCGGAAGCCGTACACCGCGGGAAACAGCAGCGGCCGCGACGGATTCACGCGGAGCGATTGGTAGCGGAGCTCGTAGCCCGCGTCGGTGCGTGTGATGGTGAACGTGTTGTCGCGGAAGCTCTCCGAGCCGCCCGATACGATGGAGAGCGCTGATGGGTATACGCCGCCGCCGATCGCGACCGCGCGTCCGCCGATCCGGCCCGCCGGCCGGACGAAGAGATCGCCACCGACCACGATCACGTCCCCCGTCACGCTGCCTTCGATCGCAGCCGTGCGTCCGAGCACGACGATGGTGCCCGACTCCTGTTGATTGCGGTGCAGGACGAACCACGACGTGTCCGGCTCGATGAGTCGATGCGCTTTCTCGAGCGCGTTCCGGACGATGCGTCCGCTGGGCCCCGGTCCGACGTCGACGACCGTGACTGCGGGAGCCTGTGCGTGGACGACGCTCACGAGCGCGACCGTCGCGAGAACCACCGGACGTACGGCGAACTTCGTCACTACGCCGCGGACAGCTCGAGGAAGTTGCGCAGGAGTGCCTTGCCGTCCGGTGTCATGATCGATTCGGGGTGGAACTGCACACCCCAGACCGGATGCGTGCGATGACGGACCGCATGCACCTCGGACGGATCGTCCTCGGCGCGCGCGAGCACCGTGAGCTCGGCCGGCAGCGTGGACGGCTCGACGACGAGCGAGTGATATCGCATCACCTGCATCGGATTCGGGAGGCCGGCGAAGATGTCCGTGCCCTCGTGCCGCACGCGCGACGTCTTGCCGTGCATCACTTTGGCGGCCCGCACCACCTTGCCGCCGTACGCCTCGCCGATCGATTGATGTCCGAGACACACGCCGAGGATCGGGATCGTGCTTCCCCACCGCTGCACCGTCGGCACGGAGATCCCTGCCTGGGCGGGGTCGCACGGGCCCGGCGAGATCACGATGGCCGACGGACGCATGCCGTCGATCGCGTCCACCGGGATCTCGTCGTTCCGTTTCACGACCGTCTCGGCGCCCAGCTCGCCCAGATACTGCACGAGGTTGAACGTGAAGGAGTCGTAGTTGTCGATGACCAGAATCATGACCGCGGATGATAACGCTTGTGTACCTGGCGCAGATACTCCCGGTCGACGTGGGTGTAGATCTGCGTGGTCGAGATGTCCGCGTGTCCGAGCATCTCCTGTACCGCGCGCAGGTCGGCGCCGCCCTCCAGCAGATGCGTGGCGAACGAGTGCCGCAGCGTGTGCGGCGACACCGCTTTCGTGATCCCGGCGCGGTCCACGTACTTCCGGAGGATTTTCCATGCGCCCATGCGGGAGAGCCGTTCGCCGCGGGCATTGAGGAAAAGCACACCCTTTCCCTGTCCCTGCTCCAGCCGGGGCCGCTGCTCCCGCACGTAGATCGCGAGCGCCCCGATCGCGCTCCGGCCGATGGGGACCAGTCGCTCCTTGCTGCCCTTACCGAAGACGCGCACGAGCCCTTCGTCGAGCAGGAGATCCTTCACGCCGATGCCGATCCACTCCGAGACCCGAAGACCGGCCCCGTACGCCAGCTCGAGCATGGCGCGGTCGCGGAAGTACAACGGGTCGTCGAGCGTCGGGGCCGCAAGCAGGCGCCGGATCTCCTCGACGGTCAGCACCTCCGGGAGCGACCGCCAGCGTTGTGGCGTGTCGAGTCGCTCGCTCGGATCCCTGACCAGATGGCCATCACCGACGAGAAATCGGAAATAGCTTCGCACTGCCGACACGTTGCGCCTGATGGACGCGGGCGACAGCCCCAGGTCCTTGAGCTGGTAGACGAACTCGCGGAGCAGCCGCGGCGTGACATCGGCGGGCGTCGCGACGCCCTTGGCGACGCAGAATTCCACGAATCGCGCGATGTCGCGCGCGTACGCGTCGCGCGTGAGCGGCGACGAGCCCTTCTCGAGGGCGAGAAAATCGCTGAAACGCTCGACGAGGAAAGCGCGCGTCAGCGCGCTGCTCATGCCGTGCTGCGTTGCCGTCTGCGCGCGAGAAACCATGCAGCCAACCCCACCACCAGAATGGCGCTTCCCAATATCGCCGCCGTCGTGCTGTAGCGCGCGATCAGCGCGCGAAGGTGCGGCCAGTCCAGCCCGACGCGGAAGGCAATGAAGGTGATCAATCCATACCACAAGCCGGATGCCGCGGCGATCATGACGGCGGTGCGCGCCGCCGGCAAGCGCAACGCGCCCGCGAACACGGGCACCACCGCGCGGACTCCCGGCACGAAGCGACTCACGAACACGGCGGGCATCCCGTATCGACGGAACATGGCGCGCATCCGCGCTTCCCGACTCTGTGCCTGCTTGCCGGCCAGGCGCCGCTCCAGGCGCTCGGCGCCGTACCGTCTCCCCATCGCGAACACGAACATCGCCCCGATCACGTTGCCCATCCACGTCGCGAGAAAGACGCCTGGCGCCGTGCCCGCTCCGCGCGCGGCGAGGAAGCTGCCGAACGCGACGACCACGTCGGACGGAAACGGGGGAAAGAGATTCTCGATCGTGGCCGCCGCGAAGATGATCGTGTACAACGTGGCTGGCGACACCGTCTGCAGCCACTGAAGCATCGAGTCCAGGGACGCCACGCTACGTCGACGACAGCGTGGCGACGGCGATGCAGGCTACCCCTTCGCCGCGCCCGATCCAGCCCATGCGTTCGTTGGATTTTGCCTTGATGCTCACGAGTCCGACGTCGACCCCCATCGCCTGCGCGAGTCGCTCGCGCATCGCCGTGCGGTACGCCGACAGCCGGGGCGACTCGGTGATGATCGTGATGTCGGCCTGCGCCACGGCGAATCCGCGTGCGCGCATCTGCTGCACGGCAACGGCGAGCATCTCGACGGAGTCGCGGCCGGCGTTCTTCGGGTCGGTGTCCGGAAACATCTCGCCGATGTCCCCTTGTCCCGCGGCGCCGAGGATGGCGTCGGTGAGCGCATGGCACACGGCGTCGCCGTCCGAATGTCCCTCGAGATGCAAATCGAAGGGGATACGCACGCCGCCGAGCACGAGCGGGCCCGGATGGACGAAGCGATGAGAGTCGTATCCCAGCCCGACGCGCATCAAGCGGCTTGCGCGGGCGCCTCGAGCGGTATGATCGAGTAGTCCTGCCGGCGCCGCGCCGCGATGAATCCCGCGTCGCGGATGAGTCGCTCCATCTCGCCTGTCGTGGTGCGATGCGTGGTGTTCGCCGCGGAGACCACGTTCTCCTCGATCATGAGCGAGCCGAAGTCGTTGCAGCCGAAGCGCAGCGCGATCTGGCCGATCTTCATTCCCATGGTCACCCAGCTCGCCTGGAGATTGGGCACGTTGTCGAGCGCAATCCGCGCGATCGCGATCGTGCGCAGGTAATCGATCGCGTCCGTCTTCTGCATGTGCGACATCTGCGGCGTGTTCTCGGGCTGCAACGGCCAGCAGATGAACGCGGTGAATCCGCCAGTGCGCGCCTGCACTTCACGCACGCGCTCCAGATGCTCGAGTCGCTCCGCCAGCGTTTCGCCGATGCCGTACATCATGGTCACCGACGTCTTCATGCCCTCCTGGTGCGCGAGCTCCATGATCTCGAGCCAGCGGTCCGCGCCCGCCTTCTTCTTCGCGACGATGTCGCGCACGCGCTGGACGAGAATCTCGCCGCCACCACCGGGAATCGAATCGAGACCTGCTTTCATCAGCTCACGGATCACGTCGCGCGCCTCCATCCGGAACGTCTTGGCGAAGAAATCCACTTCACTCGGCGAAAAGCCGTGAATATGGATGGGATGGTTGCGCTTGATGTACTTGAGCAGGTCGAGGTACCACTCGAACGGGATGTACGGGTTGTGTCCGCCCTGCATCAGGATCTGCACGGCGCCGAGCTCCTTCGCTTCGTCGATCTTCTGTCCGATCTGCTCGTAGGACAGCGTCCAGCCTTCGGCGTGCTTGGGGCGCCGGTAGAAGGCGCAGAAGCCGCAGTCGGCGACGCAGACGTTCGTGTAGTTGATGTTGCGATCGACGATGTACGTGACCGTGTTGTGCGGGTGCTTTTCCGCGCGGACGCGGTCGGCTTCGGCGCCGAGCTCGAGCAGCGGCGCGTGCGTATAGAAGTCCAGAAGATCGCGATTCATAAATCCTCTCGCCGGGGCCACGCACAGCAGCACAACAGATCAGTCTGACCTGCAGTTGTGCAGTACGTGACCCTCGCGCAATGGGCTTTCATCAGGCGGCCAGGAAGGACAGCGAGCCATTCGGTACGCGCCCCGCGGCCACCAGACGGCGGAAGAACTCCGTGAGTCCGGCGAGGTGCCCGTACGACAAGCCGTAATCGAGCCCGGACAGATACGTGAGGCACGCGGGCTTCGGCACGCCGGTGGCGAGCGCGGCCTGCGCCGCCAGCGGTTCCAGATGGGTAATGCCCCAGTCGCGCGACGCGATCAGGCTGGCGTGCACGTCGAGCGCGGCATGTGTGTCCGTCGTCCGCTGCGCGACCCAGACCGCGAACACGAAGGGCAGGTCGGTCCAGCTCTTCCACTCCGCGCCGAGATCGTACGCATAGCGATAACCGAGCGTGTCGAGCAGCGTGTCGCGCGAGTTCGCGTCCTGCAGGTGCGCGCCGAGCCGCAGCGCGGCGTCGCCGATCACAAGACGGGCGTCGTGCTCCTCGTCGCCGAAGCGTGCGATGTCGGTGAGCTCCGCGTCCGCCGGGACGAACGACGGGCGCGCATCCCACAGGTGCTCGAAGAGCAGCTCCAGGAGCGCCACGCTCGTCATCGAGCTGCGGCTCACCAGCACCCGCCGGCCGCTGAGCTCCGAAGCCGGCCGCTTCGCGAAGAGCATGACGCTGCGCACGGGACCATCGCACGAGATGGCCAGGTCGGGCAGGAGTCGGTACCGCGACGCGTCGCGCGCGTACTCCACCGCCGAGATCACGCTCACGTCCAGCGCCCCCGCCGCCATCTGGCGGTTCAGCGCGCTCGGCACGCCATCGACGATGTCCGCGGAGAACGGCACGGTGCCGCGGTCGATGGCCCCGTACACGGGGTAGCAGTTCACATAGGGAATGCGTCCGACGCGCATCAGGCGGCCTGCTGGACGGGACCCGGGTCGTCGAAGGTGCGCACCACATTGTAGAACGAATCGCGCTCGACGGGCACTTTTCCGGCGCCGCGGATGAGCCGGAGTAGCTGCTCGAGCGTCATGCCCTGCGGCGTGTGCGCCCCGGCCTCGTGATAGATCTTCTCCCGCACGACGGTGCCTTCCAGATCGTTCACGCCGAAGTGGAGCGCGGTCTGCGACAGGAAGCTCGTGACCATGATCCAGTGGGACTTCACGTGCGGCACGTTGTCGAAATACAGCCGCGCGACCGCGAGATTCCGGAGATCGTCGAAGCCGCTCGTCGCCGTCCCCTGCCGATGCAGCGCTTCGCCCAGCTCGTTGTTGTCCGGGTGATACGCCAGCGGGATGTAGGCGAGGAAGCCGCCGGTGCGCTCCTGGAGGTCGCGGAGCATCGTGAGGTGCTCGATGCGATCCTCCACCGATTCCACGTGCCCATATAGCATCGTGCAGTTGGTGCGGATCCCCAGCTCGTGCGCCGTCTGATGCACGTCGAGGTAATCCTCTGCGGCGAGCTTGCGATCCGCGATCGTCGCGCGCACGGCCTTGCTGAACACCTCCGCGCCGCCGCCGGGCATGGTGTCCAGGCCCGCCTCACGCAGCGCGATGAGCACGTCCCGCACGGCCATCTTCTCGATGCGCGCCACGTGCGCGATCTCCACGGCCGTCAGCGCCTTGATGTGCACCTGCGGATGTTCGCGCTTGAGCGCGCGGAACATCGTCGTGTAGTACTCGAGCCCGGCCTTCATATCGAGGCCGCCGACGATGTGGAACTCGCGCGTCATGCTGTTGGTGGCCGACGCCGCCTCGGCGAGCGTCTGCTCCAGCGTGTAGCGGTATGCGCCGTCTTCTTTCGGAAGGCGCGCGTAGGAGCAGAACACACAGGTCTTCCGTAGAATGCAGACGTTGGTCGGATTGATATGCTGGTTGGACGCGAAGGTGACGCGATCGCCGAAGCGCGCGCGATTCGACGCGTCGGCCAGCGCCCCCAGGCCGATGAGATCCGGCGTCCGAAACAACAGCGCGCCTTCCGCCGGCGTCAGGCGTTCGCCCGCCTCGACTTTCTCGACGACCGGCGCCAGCGCCGGGTCGCGCACCAGCTTCCGGTTGACCGCGACGCGCGGAGGCAACGCTCAGCCCTCGAAGCGGCGGATGGCGAGCGACACGTTGTGCCCGCCGAAGCCGAAGCTGTTCGACAGCGCGACGCGGACGTCGCGCTTGGCGGCCTTGTTCGGCGTGTAGTTGAGGTCCAGCTCCGGATCCGGCGTCTCGTAGTTGATGGTGGGCGGGATGGTGCACTCGCGCACCACGTGCGCGCAGATGATGAACTCCACCGCACCCGCCGCGCCGAGCATGTGACCCGTGGCGGATTTCGTGCTGCTCACGTTGATGTCGCGGGCGGCATCGCCGAAGACGGCCTTGATCGCCTTGGTCTCGTTGAGATCATTGGCTGGCGTCGAGGTGCCGTGCGCGTTGATGTACTGCACGTCGTCGACGGAGAGATTCGCGTCCTTGAGGGCGCGTCGCATCGCGCGCTGGGCACCCTCGCCGTCGGGCGCCGGCGCGGTGAGGTGGTACGCGTCGCCCGTGGCGCCGTACCCGACGATTTCGGCGTAGATCTTGGCGCCGCGCTTCTTCGCGTGTTCCAGCTCCTCGAGGATCACGACCCCCGCCCCTTCACCCATCACGAAGCCGTCGCGCGTGGCGTCGAAGGGACGCGACGCGGTCGCCGGTGACTCGTTGCGCTCGGACAACGCCTTCATGTTCGCGAAGCCGCCGATTGCCATCGGCGTGACCGTGGCCTCGGAGCCGCCGGTGATCATCACGTCGGCGTCGCCGTACTGGATGGTGCGGAACGCGTCGCCGATGGCGTGCGCGCTGGTGGCGCATGCGCTCACCGTCGCGTAGTTCGGTCCCTTGGCGTTGAAGCGCATCGAAACGATGCCGGCCGCGATGTCCGCGATGAACATCGGGATGAAGAAGGGACTGATCTTCGTCTGCCCGCGCTCGCGGTAGACGTCGTGCTGTTCCTCGAAGCTTTTCAGCCCGCCGATGCCGCTGCCGACGATGACGCCCATGCGATCCGGATCCACCGCGGACCCGTTGTCGAGCCCCGCGTGTTTCATCGCCTGCACGGACGCGGCGAGCGCGTACTGCGTGTACCAGTCGGCGCGCTTCGCTTCCTTGCGGTCCATGTACTGCAGCGGATCGAACGCCTTGAGCTCGCACGCGAATTTCACGGGAAAATTCGACGCGTCGAACTTCGTGATGTTCGCCGCGCCCGACGTCCCGGCCACGAGCGCAGCCCAGGTCGTCGCCACGTCGTTGCCGACGGGCGTCAGTGCCCCCATGCCCGTGACAACGACCCTGCGCTTCATCAGGCGGCTGCGTTCTTCTGGTTCAGATAATTGATCGCATCACCGACCGTGCGGAGCTTCTCGGCGTCCTCGTCCGGGATGTCGATGTTGAACTCTTTCTCGAACTCCATGACCAGCTCGACGATGTCGAGACTGTCAGCGCCGAGATCCTCGATGAAACTCGCGTCGTCCGTGAGCTTCTCGCGCTCGACGCCAAGTTCCTTTTCGATGATGTCGCGGACTCGTTGTGCGTTGTCGGCCATGGGCTGGATCCTCTGGGGGTGTTTTATGTGCCGGAAATCTACTAAGACCAACTCTAGTTTGGAGTTGGGAGTGAGGAGTTGAGAGCAACTGCCAACTCCCAACGCTGAACTCCCAACTCGCAACTCACATAACCATTCCGCCATCCACCACGAAGACCTGTCCCGTGATGTACGCGGCGTGGTCGGAGGCCAGGAACGCCACCAGTCCGGCGATGTCCTCGGGCTTCCCGAGCCGCTCGAGCGGGATCTGCTTCGACAGTGTTTCCCGAGCCTCGGCGGTCATCGCCGCGGTCATGTCCGTCTCGATGAAGCCGGGCGCGACCACATTCGCCAGGATGTTCCTGGACGCCAGCTCCTTGGCGACCGACTTCGTGAGCCCGATGAGGCCGGCCTTGCTCGCGGCGTAGTTCGCCTGGCCCTTGTTGCCCACGATGCCCACGACGCTCGCGATGTTGATCACCCGTCCCCAGCGGCGCTTCATCATCCCGCGGCTGGCGGCGCGGATGGCCACGAATGCCGCCTTCAGGTTGGCCGCGAGCACCGCGTCCCAGTCGTCGTCCTTGAGCCGCATCAGGAGGTTGTCACGCGTGATACCGGCGTTGTTGACGAGGATGTCGACCGCGCCGAACGCCTTCTCGACGCTCTCGACGAGACCGGCTACGGCGTTGGCGTCGCTCACGTCGCACGCAAAACCCTTCGCGTTCGATAGCATCGCCGCGGCTTCATCGGCCTTGCCCTGATCGCGACCCACGACAGCCACGTTGGCCCCGCTGTCGGACAGACGCTGCGCGATCGACCGCCCGATGCCGCGCGTGCTCCCCGTGACGAGCGCGGTGCGTCCTTTGAGATCGATGTTCATCAGGCGGCGAGCTCCATGAGCTTGTTCACCTCGACCACCGTGCCACACGTCATCGTCTTCACGTTGGGCGCGATCTTCTTCACCAGGCCGCTCAGCACGCTCCCCGGCCCCATCTCCACGTACAGCGCGTCGGGAAAATGGCTGGCGATCGCGGTGATCTCGTCGGTCCACCGGACGGGTCTCGTGAGCTGCTGCACGAGCAGCTGCCTCGCCCGCTCCGCCAGCGTCACCGCCTCGCCGGTCACGTTGGCGTAGACGGCGAACCTGGGGTTCCTGAACATCGTACGTGACACCGCCTCGGAGAGTCCGTCCAGGGCGGTTTCCATCAACGCCGAGTGGAACGCGCCGCTGACGTTCAGCCGCATCGCGCGCTTCGCGCCGGCCTCTTTGGCGAGCACCATCGCCCGTTCGACGCCGGCTTCCTCGCCGCTGATCACGAGCTGCCCGGGGCAGTTGTAATTGGCGGGAGAAACCAGGCCCGCTTCGGCTGTCGCTCTCGCGCAGATGGATTCGATGGGTTCCTTGAGATCGCCGAGGAGCGCGGCCATCGCGCCCGGACGTCTCACACCGCTCTCGTACATCAGCTCTCCACGCCGCCGCACCAGACGCACCGCGTCCGCCAGGCCCAGCGTATCGGCGGCGTGATACGCCGTGAACTCACCGAGCGAATGTCCGGCCGCGGCGCGCACGTGCGTGCCGAGCGTGTCGCGCGTTGCGGCCCACACCGCCGCTCCGTGGGTGAGCAATGCTGGTTGCGCGTTGTGCGTCAGCGTGAGCTCCTCTGCCGGCCCGTCGAAACACAACGTCGAAAGCTTCACGCCGAGCGCCGCGTCCGCGTCGTCGAAAACCTGCTTCGCGGCCGGGATCGCGTCGTAGAGGTCCTTCCCCATGCCGGGTTTCTGAGAACCCTGGCCGGGAAAGAGCAGAACGATGTCCATGAACGGGAGGCGGGCGACGGGTGATGGGAGCCGGGAGTTAGAACCGAACCACCATCGCGCCCCACGTGAAGCCCGCGCCAAATGCGACGAGCAACACGGTGGATCCTTCCCGGATGCGTCCGGTCTCGATCGCCTCGTCGAGTGCGATCGGGATCGATGCCGCCGACGTATTCCCGAAGCGATCCACGTTGACGTAGACCTTCTCCATCGGGATGTTCGCGTGTTTCGCGGTGGCTTCGATGATCCGGATGTTGGCCTGGTGCGGGATCATCACGTCGATGTCGGCGCCGGTCAGCTTCGCGCTGTCGAGCGCGCGTGTCGCCGCCTCGGACATGGATCTCACCGCATGCTTGAAGACCTCACGCCCGTTCATGCGGATGAACTGCGACCGGTCGTCCAGGACTTCGGTGTCGAATGGTCGTACGGCGCCGCCCGACGGCCGGCAGAGCAGATCGCCCAGCGTGCCGTCGCTGCGCACGTACGTCGACAGAATGCCCTTCTGCTGCTTCGAGCGTTTGAGCACTACCGCGCCCGCACCGTCACCGAAGAGCACGCAGGTCGAGCGATCCTTCCAGTCCGTGATCGCGCTCAGCTTCTCGACGCCGACAACCAGCGCGGTTTCGACGCCACCCGCAGCCATCAGCCCTTCGGCGACGGTGCAACCGTAGATGAAGCCCGAGCAGGCGGCTCCCACGTCGAACGCGGCGGCCCGGCTCGCGCCGAGCGCAGCCTGCAAATCCACCGCTGCTGATGGCAGCAATCGATCGGGTGAGGCGGTGCCGACCACGATGATGTCGAGCTCACCGGGCGTGATGTCCACCTTCTCCATCGCGCAACGCGCGGCCGCGGCGCCGAGATCGGTGGCGCTCTCCGTTTTCGCCAGGTAGCGCTGCTTGATTCCCGTGCGTTCGACGATCCATTCGTCGGTCGTCTCGATGCCGATCGAGGCAAAATCCGAGTTCATGAACTTCGTGGACGGGATGCCTCTCCCGGTCGCAGCGACGTAGACGAGGGGGCGCTTCATGCGGCGGTGCTCTCCAGGCGGCGACCGATGTGGTCGTTCATCCGGCTGTCCACCGACTTCACGGCGACCTTCAACGCATTCTTGATCGCGGCCGGCGACGAACGGCCGTGACAGATGATGCTGACTCCCTTCACGCCGAGCAGCGGCGCTCCACCGTGCTCGGAGTAGTCCAGCTGGCGCAATCCCTTCCGGATCTGCTTTTCGTCCATTCCTTCTTTCACGAGCAGCCGGATCATGAGCGGCGCGACGGCTTCGTAAAACTTCAGAATCACGTTCCCCACGAACCCGTCGCAGATGACGACGTCGAGATCGCCGTGATGGCAGGTGCCCGCCGGAAGATCCCGGCCCTCACAATTGCCGATGAAGTTCAGACCGGAATCGGCGAGCAGGGCATGCGTCTCTTTCGTCACCGCGTTGCCCTTCTCCGGCTCTTCACCGATGCTGAGCAGGCCCACGGCCGGATTCGTCCGCCCGAGGATATCCTCCGCGTAGACGGCCCCGAGTCTCGCGAAGTGCGTCAGCTCCTCGGCCGAGCAATCCACATTCGCGCCGGAATCCATCACGACGACGGGACGTTTCGCGGTGGGAAAGATCGTGGCGATGGCGGGCCGCTTGAGTCCCGCATGGAGGCGCAGGAGCAGCATCGACGCTGCCATCTGTGCGCCGGTGTTGCCGGCGGAGACGAATGCGTCGGATTTGCCCTCGGACTGCAGCTTGAGGCCGACCATCATCGAGCTGTTCGGCTTCCCGCGCACGGCCGTCGGCTTGTCGGTCATCTCGATCACGTCGGGGGCGTCGACGATCTCGAGACGCTCGTGCCGCGCGCCGCCGAGGCGCCGCAGCTCGGCGTCGATGACGTCGCGTCGGCCGACGAGCTGGACGCTATGCGCGGCGTCGAGCTCGGCGAGTGCTTCGAGGGCGCCGGCGACCGGCGCCTGCGGCGCGTGGTCGCCCCCCATCGCGTCCAACGCGATGCGCGCCAACGGTCAGGCTTCCCGGGCCTCTACTGCCTGTCGGCCGCCGTAGTAGCCGCACTCCTGACACACGCGATGCGGGCGCTTCATGGCGCCGCACTTCGGGCACTTCTGGAGCACGATCGCGGGCGCCTTCTTGTGCGTGTTGCGGGCGCGCTTCTTTCGCTTGGAGGTACGTCGCTTTGGAACGGCCATGGTTCAGGTCGTGGGTCGTGGTTCGTAGATCGTGACGGCTGCCTTACCGGGCGCCGTCCTTCGTTTTCACTTTTCGCAGTGCGTCCCAACGCGAGTCGTGCGACTGCGCGCAATCGCACGGTCCCTCATTCAAATCCTTGCCGCACGTCGGGCAGATGCCCTTGCAATCCTCCCGACACTCGGCGAACGACGGAACGTTCAACAACCACTGCTCGCGTACGATCGGCCGTAGGTCGATCTGCGTCGACCGTGCGTCCAGCACGTACACGTCCGGATCTTCGGCCTCTTCACTGCCTTCCTCGGCGAAGATCACGTGCGATTCATCCTGCACATGGACGCTGGCGTCAGCGAGACAGCGCCGACACGGCATGGTGACGTCGCCAGCCAGCTTGCCATGCCAGTAAAATCTGCCCGCACCGGCGGCGGAAAGTCGACCCGTAACCCGCAAGGGCTTCGCAGGGACGGGATCGCCCTCCTTCCACACTTCGTCTCCGGGCGACAGCTCAGCGTCGACCTGGACCGCCTTCGCTTCGACGGACCGCATGTCGAACTGCAGCATGGCGGGGAAAACTAGTTGTCGCCAAAGGAGTTATCAACTGGCGAGGATGTCGCTCTCCGCGAAGAAAAAGCGCGCCTCACGAGCGGCGTTCTCGTCGGAATCGGACGCATGGATCGCATTCCGCTCCTTCGACTCCGCGAACAGCTTGCGCACCGTACCGGCCTCGGCCTCGGCCGGATCGGTGGCGCCGATGGCCTTCCGGAGCGCTGCCACGGCTCCCTGCTTTTCCAGCACGAGAGGCATGCACGTGCCGGAGGTCATGAACGACACCAGTGACTTGTAGAACGGACGCTCGCGGTGCACCGCGTAGAACTCACCGGCCTGTGCCTCGGTCATGCGCATGACGCGCGCTGCGCGGACCTTGAAGCCGGCCTGTTCGAGATGCGCGACAATTTTCCCTGCTTTTCCCGAGCCGAACGCGTCCGGTTTGATGATCGTCAGCGTGTAGTTGCCTGTTTTCATCTCTTCTTTGTCTTGGATTTGGCAGCCGCCTTTTTGGCTGCGGGTTTCTTCGTCGCCGGGCGCCGCGCCGGCTTGAGCCTGGCCAGGAGCAGCTCGACGAAATCCTTGGGCCGCCTGGCGACACCAATGCGCGCCTCCTCGAAGGCCGCGATTTTCTCGGCCGCTGTACCCGACGACCCCGAGATGATCGCACCCGCGTGACCCATGCGGCGTCCCGGAGGCGCGGTCTGACCAGCGATGAAGCCGACGACGGGCTTGGTCATGTACTGCTTCGCGAACGCCGCGGCGTTCTGCTCGTCGGTGCCGCCGATCTCGCCCATCATGGCGACGGCTTCGGTGTCCGGATCTTCCTCGAATGCGCGGAGGCAGTCGATGAAGTTGGTGCCGTTGATGGGGTCTCCACCGATGCCGACACACGTGGACTGGCCAAGGCCCGCGCGCGTGAGCTGATAGACCACTTCATATGTGAGCGTGCCGGACCGGCTGACCACACCCACCTTGCCCGGAGTACAGATCCGACCGGGGATGATGCCGATCTTCGTCTGGCCTGGCGTGATGAGACCCGGACAATTCGGGCCGATGAGCCGTGCGCCTTTCTCGTGCACGAACGGATACACGCGCGTCATGTCGAGGACGGGAACGCCTTCCGTGATCGCGACGATCAGCTTCACGCCGGCGTCCGCAGCTTCCATGATCGCATCGGCGGCGAACATTGGCGGCACGTAGATGACGCTCGCGTTCGCGCCCGTCTCACGCACCGCGTCGTGCATCGTGTTGAAGATCGGCACGGAGCTCTCGAACTTCTGGCCGCCCTTGCCCGGCGTGACGCCGCCGACGACGCGCGTGCCGTACTCCAGCATCTGCTTGGTGTGAAAGGACCCGTCGCGTCCGGTGATGCCTTGCACGATGAGGGTCGTGCTCTTGCTCGCGAAGATGCTCACGCCGCCCTCCCGGTCGCGAGCTGCACCGCCTTCTGCACCGCCTCGTCCATGTCGGTCATCGCGGAAAAGCCGTTGTCCTTCAGGATTCTCAGCGCGATTTCCTCGTTGGTACCGGTGAGGCGTATCACGATCGGGACCTTCAACGGGTTCTGCTTGGTCGCCGTCACGATGCCGTTCGCGACGTCGTCGGTCCGCGTGATGCCGCCGAAGATGTTGAACAGGATCGCGCGCACGTTGGGGTCGGCGGTGATGATCCTGAGCGCGTTCACCACTTTCTCGGGGTTCGACGAACCGCCGATGTCGAGGAAATTCGCCGGCTCGCCGCCGTAGAACTTCACGAGGTCCATGGTGGCCATGGCCAGGCCGGCGCCGTTCACGCAGCAGCCCACGTTGCCGTCAAGCTTGATGAACGTGAGACTCGCCGCGCGCGCCTGCACCTCGCTGGGCGCTTCCGCGGTGACGTCGCGGAGCTTCTCGAGCTCGGGATGGCGATCGAGCTCATTGTCGTCGACGGTCATCTTGGCGTCGAGCGCCACGACCTCACCGGCGGGTGTGACCACGAGCGGATTGATCTCCGCCAGCGAGCAGCCGTTCTTCATGAACGCCGCGTAGAGCTGCTGCATGATCTTCGCCGCGGCGCGCACCTTCTTGACGTCGTCGTACAGGAAGAATCCCAGCTCGCTCGCCTGATACGGCGTCAGTCCGTATCGCGTGTCGATCGGCAGCTTCCGGATCTTCTCGGGCGTCTTGGCGGCGACTTCCTCGATATCGATGCCGCCCGCCGGACTGACCATGAACACCGGCTTCTTCGCCGCGCGATCGACGATGATGCCGACGTAGGCTTCGCTCGCGATGTCGGCGGCGCTCGTGACGAGCACTTTCTCGACCGTGAGACCCTTGATCTGCATGCCGAGGATCTTCGACGCCACCGCGCGCGCTTCGTCGGCCGTCTTCGCCAGCTTCACGCCGCCCGCCTTGCCGCGTCCGCCGGCATGCACCTGTGCTTTAACCACCACGGGGCCGTTCAGCTTTCGCGCGATCGTCGCGGCTTCGTCTGCCGTCGTCGCCACTTCACCGGCGGGAATCGGCACGCCTTCGGCGCGTAACAGGTCTTTCGCCTGATATTCGTGAATGTTCACTCGTTCACCTGACGTCTGTTTGGATTGCGACTTCCGCGGTATTGCGCTTGTCGTCGGCGCGCTTGATCGTCGTGCCGGCCTTGCCGCGTACCGCGTCACGACCGCGCGGAAGCGCCGTGATGATCGCGCGGCCACCGGTGCGGCGCACGAAGTCTACCGCGGCCCTGATCTTCGGCGCCATGCTTCCCTCGCCGAATTGTCGATCACGGTCCATCTGCTCGGCTTCGACGTCGGTGAGCGACTTGAGTGGCCGCTGGGTCGGCTTTCCCCAATCCGCGTACACCGCGTCGACATCCGTGAGGATCAACAACAGCTCGGCACCGAGGTCGCGCGCCAGCACGGCGGCGGCGAGGTCCTTGTCCACCACGGCGTCCACGCCTTCCCAGCCAAGCTTGGGATGGGCGTAGATGGGCGCGCCGCCGCCGCCGACCGCGATCGCGAGCACACCACTGTCGACGAGGGTGCGGATCACCGGCAGCTCATGGATCGCAAGCGGACGCGGGCTGCCGACGACGCGGCGCAAACGGCCGTGACCGTCTCGCTTCACCACGTGCCCTTCCCGCTTCAGCTCCTGGGCGCGCTCGGGTGAGAGCTCGCGACCGATGAACTTCGTGGGATCACGCAGCGCAGGGTCGTTCGGGTCCACTTCCACCTGTGTGACGATGGTCGCGACGCTTCGCGGCGACTTGAGTCTGTGCAGCGCGTTCTCCAGCGACTGCTGGATCATGTACCCGATCCAGCCGGCCGTCGCGGCCACGAGCACCCCAAGCGGGAGCGGAGGCGCGTCGTAGCGCGCGAGCTCATTGCGCACCAGCTCGTCGCCGACCTGCGGTCCATTGCCGTGCACGACACACACGTTCCATCCGTCCAGCGCGAGGTCGACGATGGGTCCCAGACTTTCGCGCGTGTGCCGGAACTGGTCGTAGATGTTCGAACGTTCGCCCGCCGGCGCGAGCGCGTTGCCGCCGAGCGCGATCACGGCGACGCGCTTGATCGCGCTGGATGCCCGTTTCGTCATGGCTGCTCCCGTCGGGAGCGCAGCAGGGCTCCGAGGGCATCGAAGGCGCGTCCGAACGCCGCGAAGTCGCCGCGGGCGTTGGCCCGCCGCATCTCGTCGTACAGCTCTCGCACTCGCGACCGGAAGTCGGTGGGCCCGGTCGGCGTCGTTGCGCGGCCCGCGAGTGCGAGCAGCGTACGGTCCGAGCGCACGCTGTCGCCTGAGAGCGCGGCGACGTACAACAAGCGAGGCGCGCCGCCGCCGCGCCAGTCGTAGCGCGGTTGCACCAGCACCACGTCGTTCTTCACCGGCACCACGCGCACGTAGCCGCGCACGAGGAGCGAAGCGCTGACGGTGTCGGTGCCGCGCAGGCTATCCAGCGCGTTGTTCCACGACCGATTCGTTTGTCCGGCGGGAATCCAGACGCTGCGATGTCCCGGCCCGCCGAGCGCGACGACGATACCGCGCAGTGCTTCCCGGCTGTCAAGCAAGGGGAACACGGCGCCTGGCGTTCCCGCGTCCGGAAACGCCAGCAGCGGTGATGGAGCGGAGGTCAGCGCACTATCGGCACCGTCGTCGTCCGGGAGATGACGCACGACGTCGGTCTGGCCGCGCGTTCCGAAGCGCCCAAAGGCAACAGCCTGGGCGCGCCCGCCGTCGCGCGCGGGTGGAAGCTGATGGCGGACCGCTGCGGGGAGCGACATCGCGCGGACGAACAGCCGCGGAAACCGCGCCATCCACGTGGAGGTCACTGGATCCGGCAGCGAGTCCGCGACGAGCACGGTGCGGCCGGTCGCGGCGTTCACGATCGCGGTCGCCGCATGCTGGAAATACGCGCGACTCTCACCCGCGACACTAATGCGCTGGCTGAGCGGATACGTCCGTGACGTGGCGTAGAGCTCCAGCGCCCACGCGAGCGAATCGGCGTACCAGATGGGCGCCACCGTCGTCCCCTGCGCGAAGAAGGGCGCGAGCATTCGCACCCGGCTTCGAACCGCGCGGCGCGCGACCAGCTTGGGCGAGGGCTCCGGCAGCGCACCGAGCCACACGCGAAAGTCCTGCATGCTGAGCGCGTGCGCGAAGCGTACGCCCGCGCTGGTGAGCGTCGGCGCGTTCACATGGCCCGACGAATCCGCGATAACGATGGGACGCGCGCTCGAGTCCGCGACGATCAGCATCGCTGGAGGATCCGCACCGGTCGGCGTACGCACTGACCGCGATGGCGTTCCGTTGTCCTCCGCCGCGCTCGCCGAAAAGGCGGTGACGATGGCGGTTGGTGACAGCGTCGGCAGCAGCGCGACGATCCCCGTATCGCCGACGCTCCATCCCACGGCCGCGCCGGGAACGACACGGTCCGTGGCCCGCCGGAGCGCACCCTCATCCCACACGGGCACATAGGGCGCTGCATCCGCCAGTGTTGCGAAGCGCAGCGCGCTGTCCGTCACGATGCGGTCCACGGCGTACGCGCGCCGCGTATAGCCGGCGCGCGTCGCCTCGTACGGCCGATCGCGCACGTTCGGGTCCGTGTCTGCGGTCGCCCGCTTGCCGATGATCGGCGCGAGCTGACGCGCGATGAGCGCGGCGACGATGACGCCGGTCAGCGCCGCGAAGGCGAGCCGCATCTGTCCCGTCCATCCGGCCCACAGTACGGTGAGGCCGGCACCGAGCGTGACGAGCGAGAGCAGCAGATTCGCGGGGATGACGACGCGGTGGTCCAGGTAGCTGAATTCGCCGGACGAGCCCTCGCCGAGCAGCGTGTACATCTCGAGGCGGTAATGCCAGGCCAACACGAGGAGGAGCACGCCCGCGAGCATGGCCAGGTGCCGGCGCACGTAACCGGACACATACAGCGTTCCCTGCTCCCAGCGCAGACTCGGCGTCAGCGCGTAGAGCGCCACGACGAGGCCGATGACGATGAGCACCATGCTCACCGTCCAGTTGAAGAGGGACAGCTCGAACGGCAGCCGGTACACGAAGAAGCCCAGGTCCGTCTGGAAGTACGGATCGGATTCACCGAAGGGCTGCCCGATCCGTGCGGCCAGGTAGCCGCTCCAATCGTTCTGCGTCCATGCGAACCCGATGCCGATGAGCAGCGCCAGTGCCGCCGCGGTGCCCGTGAGTCGGCGCCTGGGGACCTCCTCGCCGATGTCGAGATTGCCGATCCGGCGCGGTAGAACGAGCGAGACGACGGACTGGCGGACCGCGTACAGGTTCGCGAAGACGAACAACGTCGCAACCGTGCCGCACAATACGCGCAGTGCGACGAGCGCGCCGTACTTGGCGCCCCAGACGTCGGCCGCGCCGAGCGACGCATACCACAGATACTCGGTGTAGATCTCCGCGATCACGCGCCCGACCAGCAGCGCGATGGCCGCGCCGGCCAGCAGGAGAAACAGCCAGCGCCGGCCGAGCACCCTACACTCGAACGCCCTGGCTGCGCAGCCAGCCTTCCATCTCGCCGCGAATCGCGGCGAGGCGCGACTCGCTCAGCGCCTCGTAACGCGCCACCAGCACCGGCTGCGTGTTCGAGGCGCGGATCAGTCCCCATCCGTCGCCGAACAGCACGCGCACACCATCCACATCGATCACGTCGTGGATGCGGCGAAAATGCTCCACCGCCCGCTGCACGATGCCGAACTTCTTGTCCTCGTCGACGTCGATACGGATCTCCGGGGTGGACACGAAGTCGGGAACGTCCGCGAGCAGCTGGCGCACCGTGCGCCCGCTGTCCGCGACGATGCGCAGCAGCCGCGCGGCGCCGTACAACGCGTCGTCGTGCCCATAGAAGCCCTCGGCGAAGAACATGTGGCCGGACATCTCGCCGGCCACCGGCGCGTGCAGCTCCTTCATCTTGTCCTTGATGAGCGAGTGCCCGGTCTTCCACATGATCGGCTGCCCACCGGCCTTCTTGATCGCGTCCGGGAGCGCCTGCGAGCACTTCACGTCGAAGATGATCGGCTGACCCTTCCCCGTGCGCGCCAGCACGTCGAGGGCGTACAGGATGAGGATGCGATCGCCCCAGATGATCTTCCCCTGGTCGTCTACCAGGCCGATGCGGTCGGCGTCCCCGTCGAAGGCGATCCCGATCTCCGCGCCGTCTTTTTTCACCGTCTCGACCAGATCCTCGAGATTCTCCGGAACCGTGGGATCGGGGTGATGGTTCGGGAACGTGCCATCGCTCTCGCAGAACAGGCCGTGTCCTCCTCCCTCGACGCCCAGCTTCCGGAACAGCTGCGGCGCCACCAGCGCTCCCGCGCCGTTGCCGCAGTCGTAGACGCACTTCACCTTGCGCTTCAACGTTCCGACGCGTGCGACGACGTCGTCGATGTAGCGGTCGACGACCGCTTCCTGCCGCACGTTGCCCGTGTTGCCGCTACCTGTGGGCGGCGCCGACGTCAGCCGGTACAGCTCCTGGATCTCGTCGCCGTGCATGGACGCGGTACCGACGCACAGCTTGAACCCGTTGTACTCGGGCGGATTGTGCGAGCCGGTGATCTGGATACCGCCGGCGACGCTCACGTGATGCAGTGCCCAGTACAACAGAGGCGTGGGCACCGTACCGATGTCGACGACGTCGCGGCCCGACGACGTGAGCCCCTCCACGAGCGCGTCGCGCAGCTTCGGGCCGCTGGGTCGATTGTCCTTCCCGACCGCGACGGCGCCGCCCCGTCCGCACGCGTCGAGATACGCGGCGTACGCCCGACCGAGCGCGGCGGCCACGGTCGGCGTGAGATCGCGATCGACAATGCCGCGAACGTCGTACTGACGGAATATTGCTGCAGGTATGCTCATGTCAGCTGAACGGGTGCGAACGTGCGATCCGCCGCGGCGAACCGTTAGCGATCCAGGTCCGCCTGAAATTGTGCCGGCGACGCGATCATGGCGGCGCGCTCCCGCCGTGGCAATCCCTTGCTCGCAACGTCCTGAAACCAGTTCGGGTAGACGCCGAGGATGAGGATGCCGATGACCGTTACCGCGAGCACTGCCTGCGTGAGGCCCGGCATGCGCGGCGCCGCTTCTGTCTCCGCGGCCGGCGGCCGCATGAACATCACGACGATGACGTACAGGTAGTATCCCGCCGACACGACGCTCGTGAGCACGAGTACCACGGCGAGCGTCGTCTGCGGAATGCGCGCCTGCAACGCCGCCTGCAACACGTACCACTTGGCGAAGAAGCCAGCCCCGCCGAAGATCGGGAAGCCGAGCAACGACAGCATCAGCACGGCCATCCCCGTCGCGAGCCACGGCCGCGTCGCCCACAGCCCGGACAGCTCGTCCACCATCACGGTCTGGCGGCCGACACGCGTCAGCGCAACGATGACCGCGAATGCGCCGAACGTGGCGAGCGTGTACACAAAGAGATAGAACAGCATCGCGGACGCGCCCCGCACCGTCGCGGGCGCGATGGCCACCAGCAAGTAGCCGGCGTGCCCGATGCTCGAGTATGCGAGCAGTCGCTTCAGGTTGCGCTGCGCCAGGCCAATGACGTTCCCCACCACCATCGTCGCGATCGCGAGACCGGCGAGCGCGCCGTGCCAGTAGGGGTATGCGTTCGGGAAGGCCTCGAGCCACACCCGCAGAAACGCGACGAACGCAGCGGCCTTCACCGTCGCCGCCATGTACGCGGTGATCGACGAGGGCGCGCCATCGTACACGTCGGGCGCCCACATATGGAAGGGGACGGTGGCGACCTTGAAGCCGAAGCCGACGAGCAGAAATGCGATGCCGGCGAGCATGAGCGCGCTCTCGGTCGCCGCCGCAACACCAAGACGACCGGCGATGACACCGATGTTCGTGCTGCCGGTCGCGCCATAGAGCAGCGCGATGCCGTACAGCAGGAACGCGCTGGAGAACGCGCCGAGGAGGAAATACTTGAGCGCGCCTTCGGCGGCGCGGATGCTCCGTCGATTGAGTCCCGCCAGGCAGTACACGGCGATGGACATGAGCTCGACCGCCAGGAACACGATCATCAGATCGCGCGCCGCAGCCAGCAGCATCATTCCCGACGACGCGAGCAGGATGAGCACGTGCGTTTCCGCGATGCCGATGCCCTGCCGGTCATTGTCGTCGCGGGCGAGCGCGATCGCGAAGGCGGTTCCGGTGAGGATCACCATATCCGCCATCCACCGGAAGTTGTCGACGGCGATGACGCCGGGCTTCGCAACGTAGCCCTTGATGAGATACCACCACGTGAACGCCGCGACGAGCACCGTGAGCACGATCGCGCCGATCGCCACCGCGCGCTGATGCCGCGCGCTGTCCGGGCGCCACGCGGCCCAGAGGAGCAAAATCATCGCCCCGCCCATGAGCGCCAGGTCCGGACCGAGCGCGATGGTGAGATGCCACGGGATGGTGAGGTCCAGGAGTTCCATCAGCGCTCCGCCACTCGGCCGAAGGCGCGCAGCTCCACCTGCTGCACGAATCGCGTCGCCGCCGTTTCCATGCGGCGCAACACCGGCTGCGGATACACGCCCAGCCACACGATGCACGCGATGAGCGGTACCATGAGCGCGAGCTCGCGCCGATTCAGATCCGGGATGTGCTCGTTCTCCGCCTTGTCGAGAGGATTGAAGAGAATCCGCTGGATGGCCCAGAGCAGATACGCCGCCGCGAAGATCACCGCCGTCGTCGCGACGAGCGTGAGCACCGGGTGCGTGCGGAAGCTTCCGAGCAACACGAGGAATTCACCGACGAAGCCGTTGGTGCCGGGCACGCCGATGCTGCTCAGCGACACGATGGTCAGGAGTGCCGCGAACAGCGGGACGGCACGAGCGATACCGCCGTAGGCTTCGATCAGTCGCGTATGACGCCGCTCGTAGATCATGCCGATCAGGAAGAACAGCGCGCCTGTGGAGATGCCGTGGTTGATCATCACGAGCAGCGCCCCCTGCACGCTCTGCACGGTGAGCGCGAAGATACCCAGCATCACGAAGCCCAGGTGGCTCACCGATGAGTAGGCCACCAGCTTCTTGAAGTCGGGCTGCACGAGCGACACGAGCGCGCCGTAGATGATGCCGATCACGGCGAGTCCCAGGATCACCGCGCGCACGTCGTCGCGCATGGCCGCTTCGGGAAACAGCGGGACCGCGAGCCGGATGAAGCCGAACGTCCCGAGCTTCAGCATGATGCCGGCAAGGACCACGGATCCCGCCGTCGGCGCCTCCACGTGCGCATCGGGCAGCCACGTGTGGAATGGAAACATCGGCACCTTCACCGCGAACGCCAGGAAGAAGGCACCGAACAGCCAGAGCGACGCCGTCGAGGACGGGTGCACGACGCGCAGGATCTGGTCGTACGAGAAGTTCGGCGTCCCGCCCGGCACACCGGCCTTCAGGCCCAGATACACGATGGCCACGAGCATGAGCAGCGAG
>DATFHG010000190.1:0-40841 GCA_035248725.1 Gemmatimonadaceae bacterium
AGCTACTGGCGCTTCATCGTTGGAGTCGGGGCGCCCGGATTTGAACCGGGGACCTCCTGCTCCCAAAGCAGGCGCGATACCAGGCTACGCTACGCCCCGCCGACCCGCCAAACCGTCGAGCCTCGCAATGTAGTTCGACCAAAAACGACGGTCAACTCGTTGACGTCACTTATCCTGCGTGGTGAGCTCCGTGGTGAGCTCCAGCCGACGCAACAGTGCGCGGAATGCGCGCGCGCGATGGCTGACGCGAGCCTTCTCCTCCATCGACACCTCGCCGAACGTGCGACCGAGCTCCTCGGATTCGAAATACGGATCGTAGCCGAAGCCGCCATGGCCGCGAGGATCCAACGTGATGTGACCGCGCACTTCGCCGCGCTCGACGAATTCGCGCGCGCCATCGCAGAACGCGGCGGCGCAGACGTACTTCGCGGCGCGATCCGTCACCACGCGAAGGCGCTCGATGAGCAGCGCGTTGTTCGCGTCGTCGAGGGCTGCGCCGCCGAGATCGGTGCGGTTGCTCCAGCGCTTGCTGTACACACCGGGCGCGCCGCCCAGGGCCGCAACAGAGATCCCGGAATCGTCGGCAATCGTTGGCAATGACGTTCGCGCGCGGAAATAGCGCGCTTTTGCCAGCGCATTTTCCTCGAACGTGTTCGCGGTTTCGAGGTCATCCTCCTCCGGCAACGGCGGAACCCCGGCCTCGTCCAGATCGATCAGCACGAAGGGCGACGATGCGAAGAGCGATCGGACCTCGCGAATCTTCCCGCTGCTGCGCGTCGCCAGCAGCAACGTGGAATCAGCCAAGCGCACGGCGTTGCGCGGCGTCGATCTCTCGCAGACCCGACTCTGCCAAGCCGAGAAGCCGATCCAGCTCGGCACGAGCAAAGGTGCCATGCTCGCCGGTCCCCTGCACTTCGACGAAGCGGCCTTCGCTGCTCATCACCACGTTCATGTCGACATCCGCGGCGACATCTTCCGGATAATCGAGGTCGAGTCGCGGCTCTCCTCCAACGATCCCCACACTCACGGCCGCCACGCGTCGTTTGACCGGGGTCGCACGGACACGACCGGTGGAGACCATCCATTCAAAGGCCTTGAGGGTCGCCACGCAGGCGCCGGTGATCGCCGCGGTGCGGGTGCCGCCGTCCGCCTGCAGGACGTCGCAGTCCAGACGCACGGTAAACTCGCCAAAGCGATAATCATCGAGCATCGCGCGAATGCTGCGGCCGATGAGCCGCTGGATTTCCTGCGTCCGGCCGCCGAGCTGCGAGCGTTCGCGTGCGGTGCGCGTGCGTGTCGCGCGCGGGAGCATCGCGTACTCGGCGGTGATCCAGCCGAGGCCCGATCCTTTACGCCAGCCCGGTACGCCGTCGTCGACCGACGCCGCGCACAGCACGCGCGTGTCACCGAAGGCGACGAGGCAAGAACCCTCGGCATACGGCGCGATGTCGAGCTCCAGCGAGAGGGAGCGCAGCGCATCGACGGCACGACCCATTCTGGGTGGTATGTCAGTCCGATCCACGCAACGCCTGCACGATTGATGTGGTGGAGTGTCCCGCAGTGAGCGGCACGACGACGACTTTCCCTCCGCGCGCGCGAACATCCGCGGCACCGATGATCGTCTCCTCCGAATAGTCACCGCCTTTCACCAGCACGTCCGGCGCCAGCAGTCGAATGAGCTCGAGCGGCGTGTCCTGCTCGAAGAGCACGACGACGTCGACGCTCGCGAGCGCCGCGAGCACGTACGCCCGCGACGCCTGGTCACGCACGGGACGGGACGGACCCTTCAGACGGCGAACGGAATCGTCGGTGTTCATACCGACGACGAGCGCGTCGCCCTCGCGTCGCGCGGCGAGCAGCACGTCCACGTGACCGGGATGCAACAGATCGAAGACGCCATTGGTGAACACGATGCGATCGGGCCCGCGCGCGACACGCCACGCCCGCGCCTGTTCCCAGCTCATGATTTTGGTGGCTGGTGCAACGACGGCGCTCAATACGTGTCCACCGCGCTGGGCGCAAAATGAATCGCTTTCGTCAACCCCAGGACCCTGACGATTTCGTCGTATTCGGCTTCCACCGTGACCTGATTCCCGTTACGCGTGACGGTGACGTCCCCTGCTTCTTCGGGCAGCCCGAGGGAATCGGCTTGCGCGGCGAGGTGCGCACGGATCTTGTCGTTGGAGAGGTTCGCGCGGAACCGCACTTCCTGTTTCATCGCATCCTTGTATTCGGCATAGCGGAGGTATGTCTCGCCCACAGGAATGCCGACGTACAAAGCCCCCACGACGAGCAGGAGCATCATGAGGCAGCCCTTGGCGGCACCGCGCCGATTCACCACTGCGATTGCGCTCCTTCCACGATGTCATTCACGATCTTCTCGATCGCCTGATGGCGTCCCTCGAGCTCCGCGCGCTCGGCGTATTCGCCTTCCGCACGCAACCCCCGCCGCTGCCAGAGGGTTTTGCCCGTGGTTTGATCGAGGATCTCGACGTCGATCGTTATCTGCAACCGTCGGCGCGCGCTGGTCGACTGTCGCGGGTCCGCGCTGATCGCCACGGGAATGTCCACGTCATACGAGACAATAGTACCGCGGACAAGCGCGTCGGCGCGCTCCTCAGGGGCATCGCGTACGCCGAGACGGTGCTGCAGCTCGCGTCGCATGCTCTCGAGCAGCTCACTCTGCAGCTCTGATGTGGGCGTTTGATTCTCGAAGGGCAACACCGCCATCGTGTGTATATGTGCGGGAAAGGCACCTTCAGAAAAGCCATAATGCACGCCGCATGCAGCGAGAAGCGCGGCCAAGGCGAGGTTACGGCAAGCTCCAGATATCCGGATCGAACGCACTGACCTCGTCGGATCGGGTTACGTACAGATCGAGCTGTCTCCGATTCACCTCATGCCGGTATCGGATATGGCCATCGGGGAACCGCTCGACCCACTCCTGTACCCGGCCTCCGGAGACGCGTTCGATGCGGCGCAGGGTATCGCGGACGAACGCCAACCGCCATGCGACCGGCGCTCCAATGTCAGCACGCAAGGTATCCGCGTCAACGCGCACCGTGGTGTCCGTGGCCGCGGGCAGCGCGTTGCGTCCGAGGGTGGCCCAGAGCAACGGCGCGGCGGGCACGACCTGTCGAGCGAGGTCCTCCGATCGGCTGGGAAGGCGTAGCTCGTCGCCGACGAGAACCGCGGCGCCCGAACCGACGCCGCCGCCAAGGAAAAAGTCGAGACGCGCGGAATCCGGATACGCGATACGGGCTGCTCCATCTCCACGAGCGGCGAGGTCCGGATCCTCGAGCTCCCAGCGGAAGACGATGCGGTGATGACCTTCCGGGACCTCGGCGCGCGGCACGGGTCGTGGCGAGGGCACGCCCGCGAGCGGTCGCAGGCGCGGCGCACATGCACAGAGGGCCGCGATGATCGCCGTCGGGAGCGCGGAACGAACCGTCACCGCGCGGCCGCCAGTTTCGCGCGCAGCTCGTTCGGCATCATTGCCGGACGCCCGCTGTTGTCCAGCGACACGAGCACCGTGCGAGCCGTCGCCAGGCGATCGCCGGTGTCCGCGTTGGAGATCTCGTAGTCGAACGACACGGATCTCGAGCGTGAGTCGCTGAGCGTCGTCACGACACGAATCCGGTTGTCGTATCGAGCGGCACCGTGATACCGGATCGACAATTCGGCGACGGCGAGCGCGACGCCCGCGGCCTCGATTTCAGCGTAGCTCGTGCCCGTCATGGAGCGGATCAGCTCCGTTCGCCCCATCTCGCACCAGATCAGATAGTTGGTGTGGTACACCACGCCCATCTGATCCGTCTCCGCGTATCGCACGCGTAGTTCGAGCTCATGTCGCGCAGGCACGAGAAAAACGTAGCGAGGGTTGGTGGAACGTGCTGTGCACCGCTACAATGAGCCCGTGTTCCCGGCGCCGGCCTACGTTCTCTCGGACACCCACCTCGGTTTTGCTTCTCGCGACATCGAGGCGTCCGTGATTCGTTTCCTGAAGCACCTGCACGGACGCGCGGGCTCGCTGGTGATCAACGGCGATCTGTTCGAGTTCTGGTTCGAGTGGCAGCGGGTGATGCCCCGTCGATCGTTTCGGGTACTCGCCGCGATCGCAGATCTGCACGATGACGGCGTGCCCGTCCTCATGATCGCCGGCAATCACGACTGCTGGGGCGGCGAGATCCTGCGCGACGACGTCGGAATCGACTTTCGGATGGATCCGTGGGAAGGCGATCTGGCTGGCTGGCGCGCACGCGTCGAACACGGCGACGGGCTGCGCGGGAAGGAAGATCGCGGCTACCGCGCGATCAAGCATCTTCTGCGCAACCGCCTGGCGATTCGCATGTTCCGATGGCTGCATCCGGACTTCGGCAGCTGGCTGGCAACGCGGAGCTCGAACGCGAGCCGAACGTATACCGCGCGTGACGGTGGCGCGGGACTCCGCGAGTCCGCTGCGCGCGTGCTCGCGCGTGGAGATCTCGATCTCCTGATCTACGGGCACTCGCACGTGGCAGAATTGCGTCGCGTGGGGAGCGCGGTCTACGCCAACGCCGGTTCGTGGCTGGATCGACCGACGTTTCTCCGCATCACGAGCGAGCGCATCGAGCTGCGTCGATGGGATCCGGACGCATCAGACGAAGGTGTGAACCTCGACAGCCTCGATCGTATCGCCGAGAAAGCGCTGCCCTAACTGCAGGAATTGCAGCGGGTCATCCGACGCGATGAAGCGATGCGCCGATCGAGATCCCTCCGCCGCGACGATATCCTCGCTGCAGAGCACGCGCTTGAGCTCCGCCGCGGTTTCGGCCGCGCTGTCGATGAGGCGCACGCCCTTTGGGAGCACGGAATAGAGGAGCGGCTTCAACAACGGGTAGTGGGTACATCCGAGGACCAGCGCGCGCACATGATCCTCGATGAAGGGGCCGAGATATGCCTCCGCCACCTGCCGCGTGACTGGATGGTCTATCCATCCCTCCTCGACGAGCGGTACGAACAGCGGACATGCGCGCGCCGTGACTCTCGCGTCCGGATCGATGGCGCGGATCGCCCGCTCGTACGCGCCTGATCGGATCGTTCCAGCTGTTCCGATCACGCCGATGTGAGATCCGGCGCCGCGCGCCACCGCCGCGCGCGCGCCCGGCTCGACCACACCGATGACGGGAACCTGAAGTTCTTCCCGAAGGACGGCGAGCGCGTGCGCCGTCGCCGTGTTACACGCGATGACGATCGCCTTGACGTTCTGCTGAAGCAGGAAGCCGGAAATCTCGCGACTATAGCGACACACCGTGTCGGGGCTCTTCGGCCCGTACGGCACGCGGGCCGTGTCTCCGAAGTACACGATGCTCTCCTCCGGCAGCTGACGGATGATCTCGCGCGCCACCGTCAGTCCGCCGATGCCGGAATCGAAGACCCCTATCGCACCGTTCGCAGTCATGTGCCCGCTACCAGGGCAGAGTGAATGCCACGTCCACCGACCGCATGGACGTCTGCACGGATATCTCCTTCGGGAGGTCCCAGAGATTGGCTGCCACGAAGGCGTCCGCGGCGGAGAAGAGGTGGTTGCCGATCAGCACGGCAAGCCAGTCTTCCAGGTGCGAGCGCCGGGAGCGGATGAGCGCATTCGTGTAGATCGTCTTCTCGTACCGGATTTTCGGGTTGCCGGCATCGTCGACGAACGAGACGGGCACGCTGTCCGCGCGCATGCGGCGCGCTTCGCGCACGTCTGCGGCGGAAATCCGAACCATCGAGATCGCGACCGCCTCGAACGCCATCTCGAGCGCACCAGCGCGGTTGCGGCCGAGGATGGATTGCGCGTAGCCAGGTACGACGAGCGAATACAGGAACGCGCGACGCGGAGAAATCGGCGGCGCCAGCTCGGGGCGCACGCCAATGGTGTCGACAGTCTGTGCTCTGAGCCCGGTCGGAGCGGCCGCGGCCAGCACCAGACACGCCAATGCCATCGAGGAGCTGCGAGTGCGTTTCACGTGGTACACGGCGAGTGGTACACCGGATGGTGGCGGGAGTGCATGGGAATCGAACCCACCCAACCCGACGTCGTCAGGTCACACTGGTTTTGAAGACCAGGGAAGCCACCAGGCTCCATCCACCCCCTCTCACGCAAGCACGAGGCCGGCGGGCCCGGGGCCGATCACTTCCCCGATCTCCACGGCGCCCGGAACGAGAGAAAGATAGCGTTGGGCTTTGTCGGCACTCAGCGTCACGAGCAATCCTCCGGACGTCTGCGGATCGATGAGCAGCACGCGATCGGCCTCCGACGCGCTTCCCCATTCCACGCGTGATTCGAGGTAGGCCAGGTTCCGATCGGCGCCACCGGTGCGCACGCCGTGCGTGGCGGCGGAGCGCGCTCCCGGAAGCACCGGAACCCGATCCACGAAAATGCGGATGGTGACGTGGCTTGCCCGCGCAATGTGTGACGCATGGCCGAGCAGACCGAATCCGGTGATATCCGTTGCGCATTCGGCGCCGACGGCGAGCGCTGCGCGGCTCGCCTCGCGATTCAATGTGGTCATCGACCGAGCAAGCTCGCGCAACTCGCTATCGGGGAGATCGCCGCGCTTGGCGAGCGTTGCCAGCAGCGCGGTCCCGATCGGCTTGGTGAGCAGCACACGGTCGCCGACGCGCGCGGCGGCGTTCGTGAGCAGGTGTGCGGGATGCGCGCGTCCCGTCACCGAGAGGCCGTACTTCAGCTCTTCATCGATGATCGTGTGGCCCCCGACCACGAGGGCGCCCGCCTCGTGCACCGTATCCTGTCCGCCGCGCAGAATCTCCCGGAGGACGTCGAGCGGAAGCTTTCCGGACGGAAATCCAACGATGTTCATCGCGGTGAGCGGCTCGCCGCCCATGGCGTACACGTCGGACAGTGCGTTCGCCGCGGCGACCTGGCCGAACAGATACGGGTCGTCGACGATGGGCGCAAAGAAGTCGACGGTCTGCACGAGGGCCATGTCGGGCGACAACACGAAGATCCCCGCGTCATCCATCGTCTCGTGGCCAAGCTTCAGGCGCGGATCGGGATGACGCGGCAGTCCTTCGAGTGCCTTCGACAGGTCACCCGGACCCAACTTGGCGGCTCAACCGGCGCAGCGCGCGAACGCGGTGAGTCGGAAGATTTCCTGCCGGGTGGCGTTCGTCGACATAGCAGCGACGCGTGGAGGTGGACCTACGGCAGCTCGGCGATGGCGTCGATCTCGACGAGTACGCCGCGCGGAAGACCCGCCACCTGCACCGTCGAGCGCGCGGGTCGGGCATCGCCGATGACGCGGCCATAGGTGTCGTTGACGGCGGGAAAATCGTTCATGTCGGCGAGGAACACGGTGGTTCGCACCACGTGCCGCCACGAGCAACCGGCGGCGGCGAGCACCTCGGAGAGATTGGCGAGCACGCGCTCGGTCTGGGCCTTCACGTCGCCGGCGACCACCTGACCGGTGGCAGGATCGAGCGCGATCTGGCCGGCGGTGAACAAGAATCCCCCGGCAACGATGCCTTGTGAGTACGGCCCGATCGCCGCGGGCGCGTGGTCGGTGCGGATGGTTCTCAGAGACACGAGTCGAGCTCCGAATGAATGTCGCGAATCACGTGCGGACCGATGCGGATGATATCGACCCGAGCGCGAAAAGTCGCGCGGCGTTCTCGGTCACGATCTCGCCGAGCGTTTCGGTGGGCACGCCGCGCACCGACGCGATGCGCGCGAGCGTGAGTGACGCGAAGGCCGGCTCGTTCCGTTTGCCACGATGCGGCACCGGCGCGAGATACGGAGCGTCGGTTTCGACCAGCAGCCGATCCGCGGGTGGCAGCCGCACGAGTGCATCATCGTTCCATTTCCTGAACGTGACGACGCCGGCGAAGGAGACATACCATCCTGCATCGAGCGCGACCTCGGCGAGCTCGCGCGGACCGGTGAAGCAATGCAGCACACCGCGGACGCCGCGGCGTCCGGCGGCCTGCAGGAGGTCGCGCGTATCACGTACCGCCTCCCGCGTGTGGACCACGAGCGGTTTCCCGGCCTCCGCCGCGATGTCGATTTGCGTGGCGAATGCGGCGAGCTGTTGGTCCCGCGGGGAATGATCGTAATGGTAGTCCAAGCCACATTCGCCGATCGCGACCGCACCGCTGGCGACCGCGTCGCGAATCGCCGTGCCATCAGCGCCGGCATCGAATGACGCCGCGTCGTGCGGATGAACGCCGGCGGTGAAGAAGACGAACCCGGGATGCCGCGTCGCGACATCTCGTGCCCGTGCCGCGGCGGTGATGGATTCGCCGATGCAAATCAAAGCGCGCGCACCGGTGAGGCGCGCGCGCTCGATGACGTCCTCGCGATCGTTGTCGAAAGCCGGGTCCGCGAGATGGACGTGGCTGTCGACGAACGTCGCCATACCCTGCTACCGCGCCGCCACCGGCTTCCCGCCCTTCGTGGAGTCTCTCGCATCCGGGCGCGGCTCGGCGCGCTCCCGCCGCCGTTCCTCAGCGATGGCGCGGGCGGTCGACTTCTCCGTGCGCGGCCACCGCCGCTCGATGTACAACAGCAACGCACCCGCCACATAGATGGAGCTGAACGTGCCGGTGAAGATGCCGAAGGACATGACCCAGGAGAACGGACGGATCACTTCGCCCGCAAAGAAGAGCAGCGCGAGCGTGGCCGCGAGGGTCGTGGCGTGCGTCATGATCGACCGCGGCAGCGTCTCGTTGATGGACCGATTCAAGACGTCACGCAGCGGTTCCTTGCGCTGCTTGCGCAGGTTTTCCCGGACGCGATCGAAGATGATGATCGTGTCGTTGAGGGAATACCCAATCACCGTCAGGATTGCCGCCACGACCGTCAGCGACACCTCGAGCCGCAGAATCAGCAGGAAGGTGAGCGTCGTGAAGATGTCGTGTGCGGTCGCGATGACCGCGGCGAGGCCGAAGCGCCACTCGAAGCGAATGGCGAGATAGATCAGCGTCACCACGAAGGAGATGAGGATCGCGATGATCGCGTTGCGCCGCAGCTCGGCGCCGACGCGCGCGCCGACGTACTCGCGCCGGCCGACGCTCACCCCCGTCGGACTGTAGCGATCCTTGAGGGCACGCTCGATCTTTATGGCCGTGCTGTCGGTGACGGATGCGGTGCCCTGCGCGCGGATCGTGTAGTCGTTGGGCGTGCCGAACTGCGCGATCTCGGCGTGGGCGAAGCCCGCTTGCTCGACCGTGGCGCGGATGTCATCGATCTGCGGCGGCTGCGCGAAATGCACCTGCATCAGCGTGCCGCCGAGAAACTCGATGCTGTAATTCACCGCGGGCCGACCTTCGGCGACGTGGTAGGCGAGAATGCCAAGACCGAGAACGATCCAGGCGATGGTGGAGATCGCCATGACCTTCCACCATTTGATGAAGTCGTAGTTGGTACCGTGCAGGAGGCGCAGCATCAGATGCTCAACGTCTGGGCGCCGCGCGTGCGCTGCAGCCAGATCAGGTAGAAGGTTCGAACGATGAAGACGGCGCTGATCAGCGACGCGACGATGCCCGCGATCAGCGTGACGGCAAAGCCCTTCACTGCACCGGTGCCGTACTGGTACAGCACGGCGGCGGTCAGGATGGTGGAGACGTTGGAGTCGATGATCGCGGGCATGGCGTGACGGAAGCCTTCGTCGATCGCCGTGCGCACGGTCTTGCCGCGGTCGAGCTCCTCGCGGATGCGCTCGAAGATCAGGACGTTGGCGTCCACCGCGATACCGATCGAGAGCACGAAGCCCGCGATGCCGGGCAACGTCAGCACGGCGTCGAAGCCGGCGAGCGCGGCCAGCGTGAACAGCATGTAGAACGCGAGCGCACCGACGGCCAGCGCGCCGGAGAGCCGGTAATAGATCACCATGACCAGCACGACGAGCACCACCGCGATGATGGACGCACGCTCACCCTTCGCGATCGAATCGCGGCCGAGGCTGGGACCGATGGTGTTCATCTGCGCGACGCGCAGCGGCACCGGCAGCGCGCCGGCGCGAAGCACGAGCGCGAGATCCTGCGCCGCCGCGAGATCCTTGCCACCCATGGTGATCTGTCCATCCGTACCGATCGCGCTCTGGATGACCGGCGGTCGTCCCATGACGCGCTTGTCGAGGACGATCGCCATGTAGTCGCCCACGTGCTTGCCCGTCTCGTTGCGGAAGCGACGCCCGCCCACGTTGTTCATCTTGAACTGCACGATCGTGCCTTCGAGCGGAGATGTATTCGGCTTCGCGTCGACGAGGTACTCACCCGTGATGATCGGGCGCGAATCCACGACGTAGAGCGCCTTGTAAGTGCGTCCGCCGATGACGGACGAATCGGAACCCCACAACACTTCGCGGGCCGGGGGCAGGGCCGAGCGCACGGCGGAATCGGCGAGGAAGCGCTCGAGCGTCGTCACGTTGGACGACTCCACGAAATATTCTCCGGGAATGCTCCCCTGCTGCACCAGGTTCGAGAACGCTCCGCCGCCCGCGAGCGTCGTGTCGGCGGTCGTCGAATCGCTCTTCGCCGCGAGCTTCTTTGCCGAATCCGCCTTCTTGCCCGTGTCGGTAGTCGTGAGCAACCCCTGAAGTCCCTTCGGCGCGGCGGGGGTCTGCGTGCCTGCCTTGGTTCCGGCAGCCGTCGCGAGCCCGCGCTCCTTCACCACGGCGTCGAGACGGGGCAGCACCTTCTCCAGCGCCTGCGTCTCGTCCGTGATCTTGAACTCGAGGAAGGCCTGATTCTGGACGACGGCCAGCGCACGCTGTTCGTCCGCGATGCCAGGCAACTCGACGATGATGCGGTCGTTGCCGGCCTTGGCGATCAGGGGCTCGGACACGCCGAAGCCTTCGATACGATTGCGGACGGTCTTCAGCGCGCGGTCGATGGCTTCGCTCTTGTTCGCGACGGCCTGCTTGGATTCATCGACCTCGAGCTCGATGTGCATCCCGCCCTGCAAGTCGAGGCCATAGCGGAGCGGCACGTGGCGCTCGGTCACTTCCCGGAAGCTGCCGTCGGGGCCGGGCCGTCGGGTGGTCTTGTTGCGCGGGAACAGCAGAAAGGCCGCGACGACGGTGAGGGCGACGATTCCGATGACGCGCCACTTCAGGTTGGACATTTGCAACTACGAAAGGGAGGAAGTATTTGTCCCGGAACCTTTTAGGTTAGCCGCGGGACCGAGGGCAGTCAACGCATTTCGGGCATGTTCGGCGTCGTGATGGAGCTGTGCGGCGAGAGCGTCCGGCCCGCTGAACTTCATCGTGTCGCGCAACCTGCTGACGAACTCGACGCGAACCGTCGCGCCATACCAGTCTCCCGCCGCATCGAACAGATGGACTTCGAGGCTCACACGGTCGTCGCCGAAGGTTGGCCGCGGGCCCAGATTCATCATGCCGCCAAAAACCCCCGTTCTGCTTTCGACACGCACTGCATAGACGCCGTTCGGCGGCAGGAGTTTCCGCCGTGAAGCGAGCTCCAGGTTGATGGTCGGAAAGCCCAGCAACCGACCGCGCTGCTCGCCGCGCGTGACCTGACCCGAGAAGGAAAACCGACGGCCGAGTCCGTCCGACGCACGAGCCAGATCACCGTGCGCGACGGCGCGCCGGATCGCGGTCGACGAGATGGGCGAGTCGTCCGACCCCAGGACGGCTTCGACGACGTCGACCGGGAAGCCGCGCCGGCGGCCGATCATGCGCAGTGATTCGGCGTCGCCCGCTCGACCCCGGCCGAAGCCGTGGTCATGACCGATGAGCAGCTCCTTCATGTACAGCCGGTCGAGCAAGACGCGCGACACGAACTCGTCCGGCGACAGCGCCGAAAGCTCCTGTGTGAAGCGCAGCACGACGACGTGGTCGATGTTCGTCTGGGCAAACAGCTCGAGCTTCTCGTCCCAGAGCGTGAGCAACGGCGGCGCCGCCGAGGGATTCACGACATCGAGCGGATGGGGATCGAAAGTCAGCGCGATACTCATGAGGCCTGCGGCACGCGCACGCGCCGCCGTGCGCGCCAACACGAGGATGTGCCCGCGATGCACGCCGTCGAACGTGCCCACGGTGACGACGGAGCCTCCGGTGATACCTGGCAGCGGCAGTTTGTCACGCATCGCGCATCACCACTTTCGGACGCCAACTGTCTCCCTCACGAATCGCGATGGCGAGCAGCTCGTCACGATGCCGCAGCGCGGCGACCTCGCCCTCCGCCGTCGCGCTCACCACCTGGCCGTGACAAATCCGCTGCGCGTCGAGATCATCGAGCGCCTGCTCGGGCAGTTGCGCGACGGCGGAAACGGGCGAGAGCAGCGAAACGGTGCCGGCCTGGACGCGATCGAGATCGACGGCGTCACGCACGTCGAAGCGTCCGCTGCGGATGCGTCGAAGCTGCGCGAGGTGCGCGAGGCTGCCGGAGGCCTCACCGAGATCACGCGCGAGGGCGCGGACATACGTCCCGCCGCTGCAGCAGATCTCGGCGTCGAGGTCAGGGCCGTCGCGGCCGACCACTCGCCATTCGAAGACGGTGACGCCGACCGGCTCGAGTGCGAGCGGCGTGCCGCGTCGCGCCGCCGCATAGGCACGCACGCCGCCGACCTGTTTCGCGGAAAACGCCGGAGGCCGCTGGACCAGGTGGCCGGTGAGAGTGCCGATCGCCCGCTCCACGATCGCCTGCTCCGGCACGCCGGCCCGGGCAACGACGTCTCCCTCGACGTCGTCGGTGGTGGTTTGCGCGCCGAATCGGATGCGCGCGCGGTACACTTTCGGCTCCGCGTCGAGAAAGGGCAGCAGACGCGTGGCGCGATTCACCAGGAGGACGAGCAGTCCCGTCGCGAACGGATCGAGCGTGCCGGCGTGGCCGACGCGGCGCGTGCCGAGGATGCGCCGCGCCTGATCGACCACCGCGTGCGAGGTGATGCCTGCCGGCTTGTCGACGAGCAGGAGCCCGTCAGCGCGGAGTGCCTTCATCGTCCTTCTTCTCGCGCACCTCGGCGAGGAGGGATTCGATGCGCGCCGCGCGCGCGACGCTCTCGTCGAGCTTGAACGTCACCTCGGGCGCCACGCGCAGACTCAGCGAGCGCGCCAGGCGCGAGCGGATGTGCGACGTCATGTTCGTGAGCGCGTCGAACGTGGCTTGTCGCTCGCTATCGGTGCCGAGGATGCTGACGAAAACCCGCGCCTGGCGCAGGTCGCGCGTCACGTCGACCGCGGTGACGGTGACGAGACCGACCAGTCTCGGATCCTTGGCGTCGCTCTGCAGAAATCTCGCGACGTCCTCGCGAATGGACTCGGCGACGCGATCGGCGCGGCGGTTATTCGGCGGCATTGGGCCGAGAGACGCGGGCGCGACCTGCCGCGCCCGCCGGATCTCAGGTGCTCGCCGCGGCGCTGGCGAGCGTGCGGGCCACCTGCTCGGTGCGGAAGCATTCAATGACGTCGTTCACCTTCACGTCGTTGAAGTTCTCGATGCCTATGCCGCATTCGAACCCTTCACGCACCTCGCGTACGTCGTCCTTGAAGCGCTTGAGCGACGCGATCGTGCCCTCATAGACCTCGACGCCGTCGCGCACGACGCGCACGCGCGCCTGACGATTGATCAGGCCGTTGCGCACGATGCAGCCCGCGATCGTGCCGACGCGCGAGATCTTGAACACCTCACGAACCTGCGCGTCGCCGATGACGACCTCCCGCTGCTCCGGACGCAGCATGCCTTCCAGCGCCGCGCGTACGTCGTTGACCGCCTCGTAGATGATGCGGTACAGCTTGATGTCGACGCCCTCGCGCTCCGCCGCCGTCCGGGCGTTATTGTCGGGGCGGACGTGGAAGCCGATGATGATCGCTCCGGCTGCCTTCGCGAGCTGGATGTCGCTTTCGTTGATGCCGCCGACGCCGCGGTGAATGATCTCCACCTGCACTTCGCCGGTCGAGAGCTGCTCGAGCGCGTCGGCTAGCGCTTCTGCGGGGCCGCCCTGGTCGGCCTTGATCACGATCTGGAGCTTGCGCCCCTGACCCGGCGCGGTCTGCGCCATGAAATCCTCGAGGGATACGCCGCGACCGGTACGCCGGCTCTTGGCTTCCCGATCGAGACGCTGGCGTCGCTGCGCGATCTCACGCGACGACGTGGCTTCCTCCACGACGAGCAGCTGGTCACCCGCCATCGGAACGCCTTCGGCGCCGAGAACCTGAACGGGGATCGCGGGTCCCGCTTCCTTCACGTTCTTGCCGCGCTCGTCCATCAGCGCGCGCACGCGGCCCGAGAACATGCCCGCGATGAAATCATCGCCGACATGCAGGGTGCCATTCTGCACGAGCACCGTGGCCACGGGACCCTTGCCGGGATCGAGCTGCGCTTCGATGACCGTGCCGGTGGCGCGGCGATCCGGATTCGCTTTGCGATCGAGGAGCTCGGATTGCAGCAGAATGGCCTCGAGCAGGGTGTCGACGCCCGTGCCCTTCTTCGCTGAGATCACCGCCGAGAGCGTCTGGCCGCCGAACTCCTCGAGCACGACGCCGTGGGTGAGCAGCTCCTGCTTGACTTTGCCCGGATTGGCCTGCGGCAGATCCGCCTTGTTGATGGCAACGATGATCGGCACGCTGGCGTTCTTCGCGTGCGAGATCGCCTCGACGGTCTGCGGCATCACGGAATCGTCGGCGGCGACGACGAGGACGACGATGTCCGTCACCTGCGCTCCGCGCGCGCGCATCGCCGTGAATGCTTCGTGGCCGGGCGTGTCCAGGAAGGTGATGCTCTTGCCGGCGGGGAGCGAGACGTGGTAGGCGCCGATGTGCTGCGTGATGCCGCCCGCCTCGCCCGCGACGACGTTCGCTTTGCGGATGTAATCCAGCAGCGACGTCTTGCCGTGGTCGACGTGACCCATGATGGTCACGACGGGCGGACGCGTGACGCGCTGCTCGTCGGTGTCGGGCGCTTCCACGAGGGCCGCTTCCGCCTGGTATTCGTCCTCGCGCACCGCCTGATATCCGAATTCGCCGGCGATCAACTCGATCTGGTCGAAGTCGAGGCGCTGGTTGATGGTGACCATCAACCCGAGATTCTTGAACGCGAAGCCGACGATCTCGGTTGCGGGAATCTTGAGGATCTGCGCGAGCTCCGAGACGGTGATGAACTCGTTGACGCGCACGATCTTCTTCTCGCGCTCGGCGATCTCGGCCTGCTCGGCGGCGCGTCCCTCGCGGATCTCGCGACGCAGCTCGCTCGCGGTACGGCGCTGCGGGCCGCCGCGCAACGACGCGAGCGTCTTAGCGACGTTCGCATCCACGGCTTCCTGATCGACGCCGCGCTTTCCCTTGCGTCGGCGTCCCCGATCGCCGGGCGCAGCAGTGCCGGCGCCGCCGGGAGGACCGCCCGTACCAGGCTTGCGCTCATCGCGACGCGTAGTCGTACTCGGACCGCCCGGCGTCGCGGAGGCGACGGGCCGAGGCGGCATGAAGCTCGTACCGGCAGCGGGGCGACCGCGCGGCGCGCCGGGTGTGATGGGACGCGGACGCGGGCGTTCCGGCGCCGCAGTGCCCGACGACGTCATGGACGGCGGGGCGGAGGGCGCAGCGGGCGGCGTGGCTTCGCGGTGATGTTCGCGCGCCGGCGGAGGGGGCGGCGGCGGCGGCGTGTCGATCGTGTCTTCGTCCGTCGCGGGAGAGGAGTAACTCTCCATGCGATCGACTTCAGCCACGGGCTCGATGGCGACTTCGGCTTCTGCTGCGGCGGCGGCGGCCGCGGCAGCCTCTTCGGCAGCAGCGGCGGCGGCGCTCTCCGCAGCCGCGGCAACGTCCGCGCGACGGCGTCGACGCACGCCGCCGGCCGCTTCCACGGGCGCCGGCGCGGCGACGGGTGCCTTCGCCGCCTTGGCCTTGGTTGGTTTCGGCGCGGGTGCGGCGGTGGTTGGGGCAGCCGGCGCAGCGGCGGTCGAAGTCGCGGGCTCCGCCTTCCGGCGCCGTGCCGGCGCGGCCTGCGTCCCCTTGTCAGCGCGCGATCGCTTCTCGCGTTCCCAGCGCGCGCGAACGCGCGCGACCTGGTCGTCGCTCAGCGAACTGGTTGGACCACGGACGGCCACGTCCATCTGGCGAAGTAGACCCATCACTTCGTCAGCGGAAATTCCAAACTCCGTAGCCATATCAGTAACGCGCTTGCTCAAGACTCCTCCTTCTGGCTCCGTGCGGGAGCCGTATCCATCAACTCGCGAATGCCCTGCGCGAGCTGTCGATCGACGATGCCGACGGCCGCCGTCTGCTCACGACCGACGGCGCGACCGAGATCGGCCGCGGACGGCGTGTGTACGACGCGAACGCGTCGGGCGACCAACAACGGTACGACTTTCGAAATGCTGTGTTGCGACGCATCGGACGCCACGACTGCCAGCGCCAGCTTGCCCTTTCTTGCCGCCTCGCGCACCTGCTCCACCCCGACCACCGCGCCGCGCGAGCGCACGCCGAGGCCGACCATCCGCAGCAGCCGCTGCGCGACCGCCGTATCCAAGAACTACTGCTCCTTCGCCTGCCCTTCCGCGGCCGCGGCTTCGCCGCCCGCCGCTGCCTCCTCGCTGCCCTCTTCCGTCAATTCGTCGATGATCGTCATCAGGCGGTCGGCATCGTCGAGCGTGATGCCCGGCAACTTGATGAAGTCTTCTTTCTCGAGATCGATGATGTCGTTGAGCGTCCGGTAGCCCGCCTCTTCGAGAATTGCGACCGTGGCGGGCGCCATTCCTTCGATCTCGGAGAGACGCACGTCGGCCGCCTCATCGCCCGGCAGCGGCGCGAAGATACCGCCTTCCGCACCGCGCTCCATCCACTCGCGGCTCGAATACAGGTCGATCTTCCAGCCGGTGAGCTCGGACGCGAGACGCACATTCTGTCCGTTGCGACCAATCGCCAGCGACAGCTGGTCCTCATCGACGACGGCCTGAATGGTCTTGCTCGCCGGGTCGCTGAACACGCGCGCGACGCGTGCCGGCGCGAGCGCCAGCTTGGCGAAGCGTTCCGGATCCGGGGACCACGGCACGATGTCGATGCGCTCACCACCCAACTCGTTCACGACGGCCTGCACGCGCGAGCCCTTGAGGCCCACGCACGCGCCGACAGGATCGATCGAATCGTCGCGCGAGAACACGGCGATCTTCGTGCGGCTGCCCACTTCGCGCGCGGACGCACGGATGTCGACGATGCCCTGCTGGATCTCGGGCACCTCGAGTCTGAAGAGCGCCTTCACGAACAGCGGATCCGCGCGGCTGAGAATGAGCCGTGGTCCCTTTGGCGTCTCCTCCACGCGCTTGAGCACCGCGCGAATCGGCTCTCCCTGATGGAAGTGCTCGCGGTGGTTCTGCTCGCGATACGGAATGATGGCTTCCGCCTCGCGAAACTTGTTGAGCATGACGACGAGCTTGCCGCGCTCGATCTGCTGGACTTCGCCGGACAGGAGCTCGCCCACCTTGGTGGAGAACTCATCGCGGATCTTGGAGCGCTCGCCCTCGCGCACACGCTGGATGATGCGCTGCTTGGCGGCCTGCACCGCGGCACGGCCAAAGACGGCGAAGTCGACGGGCTCCTCGAGCACGTCGCCGACCTCGAAACCCTCGTCGAACTGGCGCGCGTCGTCGAGCGAGATCTCCTTGCTGGGATCCTCGACGCTTTCGACGACTGTTTTCAGCAGCACGATCTTGATACCGCCGCGATCGTCGTCGATCTCGACCTCGGCCTGGACGTTGGGACCGTACTTCTTCGCGAGAGCCGCCATGATGCCATCCTGCAGCAGGCCGTAGAGCTCCGAACGCTCGATCTGCTTGACGTTCGTGACCTCGCGAAAGGCAGCCAATATGTCTGCAGAGCTTACCATCACCGACTCCTTAATTCTCAGATCTTGAACGCGAGCCGCGCTTCCTTGACCGCGGCCAGCGGGACACGGCGCGTGGTGCCGTCGACATCGAAGTCGACGTGTTCCGCGCCACCCTCACCATCGATTGCGACGAGCTTTCCCTCGAATCTTCCTCCGTGGTCCGGCGCAAGCACCGAGACCCAGCGTCCGACAAAACGTCGCCACTCCGTCGGCGTCCGCAGAGGACGATCGCCGGGTGACGACACCTGCAACACATACTGCGCGGGAACGAGTCCACTCGTATCGAGGCGAGCCTCGAGTACGCGCGACACCTTCGCGCAATCGTCCACGCTCACGCTTTGACCGTCCCGCCGATCGATCCGCACTTCGACGAGCGGACGATTCTTCGTTCCGCCGCGGCGCAGCTCCACCAGATCGAATCCCGCCGCGTCAAGCTCAGCGGTGACAACGGTTTCCAGCGTGTCGTTCACGTTTTGTCGAAGGTGCTCCCCAAGAACAAAAAAATGTGGGGAGCCTCCCCCACATTCCGCTCGCGGAGACAGCTCCGCGCAGCAAATTCAAACCTATCGGCGGCTCAGAGGAGCGTCAAGCTGACACAGTATTAATGAAGTGGCGTCGCGAGGAGCACAGCGATCTGTCTGCCCGCATCGCCGGCGCGATGTGAGAAGAAGCGATCGTTGTGGTGTCGGGTGCACCAGGGCGAGATGCTCACGTGCGCCACGCCGCGCGCGCGAGCGTGCTCAGCGATGATCGCGCGGAGATCGACGGTGCGCGGCGCTGCCGTGGATTCACCGGTGACCTTCGCATAGACCTCGGCGCTCACTTCGTAACACGCGCCGCAGACTGCCGGACCGAGATGCATGCGCAACTCGGTGGTCGGACAGCCGCGATGCGCGAGGACATCGATACCCCGCTCGACGATGCGGGCGGCCGTCCCACGCCAACCGGAATGCAGGAGCGCAACGGCGCCGGACGGATGCGCGAGGAACACGGGCACACAGTCGGCGATCGTCACCGCGAGCGCGGTTCCGCGAGCCGTCGACGCGTGTCCGTCGCCCTCGAGACACCGCAGCCAACCCTCCCAGCCCGGCACATGCACGATGACGGAAGCGCCATGCACCTGCTTCGCCGTCGCGAGTCGGCGCACGCCTCGCGACGCAGCGTCGGCGACCACGGCGTCCCAGCGTCCCATCACCTCGCGAACGGCATCGGTGCCGCCGGCGCCGAAGGTCCCGAAGGCACGCGTCGTCGTGTACCCATGCACGCCGAATGCGGAGAAGTCGTCGATGACCTCCGCGTGTTCTGCCGCGATCACGACAGATCCCTCGCTCCCCTCGGGATGGCGACAGGCGCGCTCGGGAACGTGCCGCTCACTTCGAGCGCCGGTCCTCCACGCGCTGGATGCTGGCGCCGAGCGCGTTCAGTCGCTCGTCGATGCGTTCGTAGCCACGCTCGATCTGCGCGACGTTGTTGATCGTGCTCTCACCGTCGGCGCACAGCGCGGCGACCAGCATCGCCATGCCCGCGCGAATGTCGGGCGATTCCACGGTTGCCGCGCGCAACTTCGACGGGCCCGCGACGAGCGCGCGGTGCGGATCGCACAACACGATGCGGGCGCCCATTCCGACGAGCTTGTCGACGAAGAACAGGCGCGACTCGAACATCTTCTCGTGGATGAGAATGAGGCCCGTGCACTGCGTCGCGGTGACGAGCGCGATCGACATGGTGTCCGCCGGAAACGCCGGCCACGGCTGATCCTCCAGCTTCGGCACGTGCCCGCCGAGGTCGGACTGGATGACACGCTCCTGATCCGCGGGGACGACGAGATCGGGTCCGTCGATCCTGCACGAGACGCCGAGGCGCGCGAAACCGAGTAGCGTGGAGCGCAGATGCTCGATACCGGCGTCGGCGATGCGCACTTCCGATCCCGTCGCGGCCGCGAGTCCGATGAACGATCCGACCTCGATGTGATCGGGTCCGATGCGGTGCGTCGCGCCATGCAACGGCTTCCCACCCTCGATGGTCACCTTATTGGTGCCGATGCCCTCGATGGACGCGCCCAGCGCGACGAGAAAATGACAGAGGTCCTGGACGTGCGGCTCGGACGCGGCATTGCGCAGCACCGTGGTGCCGCGCGCGGCAGCCGCGGCCGTGATGGCGTTCTCTGTGGCCGTGACACTCGGCTCATCCAGGAAGACGTCCGCGCCGCGCAGCCCCGGCGTGCTGAGCTTGAAGGACTCGTCGAGCTCGAACGCGGCACCGAGCCTCTCGAGCGCGAGGAAGTGCGTGTCGAGGCGACGTCGACCGATCACGTCTCCGCCGGGCGGCGGCAGCTCGAGATGGCCGCAGCGCGCGAGCAGGGGTGCGGCAAGCAGAATCGACGCGCGAATCCGGCGGCAGAGATCGGGATCGAGGTCGTTCGGCTCGATCTGTCGGGCGTGGATGCGCAGCGTGTTGCGTTCCACCCACTCGCATTGCGCGCCGACCGATTTACACAGCTGGACCAGCGCCTCGACGTCGCGAATGCGCGGGACATTCTCGAGAGTGACCGGATGCTCCGAGAGCAGCGACGCGGCGACGATCGGTAATGCGGCGTTCTTGTTCCCGGAGGGCCGGATCGTGCCGGAAAGCTTGCGTCCGCCTTCGACGATAAACTGCAGTGCACCCATGGGCGCGAAGGTTGACGGGCACAGGCAGCAAATTCAAGCTCATGGCATTGCCGTGGTCGCTGGCCCTGCCCTTGCACACGAGCGTACCGATGACAGACCTGATCACGCAGCCGGTTGCGTGGATGCTGCAACAAGCCGCCACGTTTCCGGACACCGTCGTCATGAAGACGGTGGCAGTGCAGCGCACGTGGTTCGAGACGGTGACGGGAATCGCGAGCGGCGTCATGACGCTGACGCTGCTCGGGCTCGCGCTCTTTCTCGCACCGGCGGCGTGGTCGTTCTGGCGTACGTTCCGGAAAGTCCGTGACCTGCTGGACAAGGTGTACGCCGATGTCCTGCCCATCGCGAAACATGGGCACAGCATCGCGGACAATCTGGATTACATCACCACGTCCATCCGGTCCGACGTGCAGCAGGTCAACGCGACGATCGCGTCGGCCAACCGCCGCCTGCAAGAGGCGGTGGAGCTGACGGAAAACCGGATGAACGAATTCAACGCGCTACTGCAGGTCGTGCAACAGGAAGCCGAGCAGGCGTTCGTGTCCACCGCGGCAGCCGTTCGGGGCGTGCGCTCCGGAGCGGCGGCGTTCAGCGGCCTGGAGACGCTCGACCTGGACGGACCGCTGACCGGCGACGGGCGAGAGGAGGAGGACGATCATGGCGACGACGATGAATCCGGCGAGATCACGGACGAGAAACGGCGGGCGGGACGCGGAGAGCTCGACAGCGGCGCGTCCGCGCGTCCGCGCGTCCGCGCGCGTGGCAGACGACGCGTCTGACGCACGCGATGCGCAGTATGACCTGCTCACCGCCGCGCTGCTTGGCGCGGCGATCGGCGCGGGCACCACGCTGCTGCTGCGGCGCGGCCCGTCGGGGAAACGTCCCGGCGCGGCCGCGTGGCGCACGGCCCGCACGGGCGCACGTATGGCCGGACGCGGCGCGCGGATAGCTTGGGAGCGTGGCCAGGATCTGTGGGAGCGCGTGCCGCGCGAGGAAATCGAGGAGCATCTCCGCGATTATGCGTCGACCGCGCGCGACGCGATCGATCACCTCGTGGAGCACGAGCTCAAGGACCTCAGAAAAGCGATTCGGCGGCGGCGCAGGAAGCTGGGCTTCTAACACCGTGAGCTGGAAAGTGGCGCTGGGTGGAGCAGCCCTGTTGGTTCTGCTCTTTCCCAGCGCGGCCTGGGCCTGGACGCCCGGGACGCACGTTTTCCTCGGCGACGCGGTGCTGCGATCGCTCGCGCTGCTGCCCGGCGCCGTCGCGGACCTGCTGCGCGCGTTCCCGCACGAGTTTCTGTACGGGTCGATCGCCGCAGACACGAGCATCGCCAAGAAATACGTGCCCATCGGCCGCCACTGTCATTCGTGGACGGTCGGTTTCGAGATTCACGATGCCGCGCGCGATGAACCGCTGCGCGCATTCGCGCTCGGATATCTCGCGCATCTGGCCGCCGACACCGTCGCGCACAACTACTTCGTGCCCCGCCAGCTGGCGCTCACGTCGTCGACGTCGTCGCTCGGCCACAGCTACTGGGAGAGTCGCTTCGAGACGCATCTGGGCGAGCGATCGAGCCGCAAGGCGCGCGATCTGATCCTGCGCGATCACTCACGCGCCGATGCCCTCCTCGACGGCATCCTCAGTCCCACGATCTTCAGCACGTCCACGAACCGCAGGATCTTCCGGGGCATCGTGCACGCCGCGGACGCCGAGTCGTGGCAGCGCATCTTCCAGATGATGCTCGAGAACAGCCGCTGGGATCTGAGCGACGACGAGGTCGGCGTCTACCTGGTGCGGTCCTTCGACTACATCGTGGATTTGCTGCGCCGCCAGGATGGCGCCGAGCCGTACCAGCTCGACCCGTCCGGTGACGAGCCACTGCGTCTGGCGAAGCGCGTGCGGCGGCACGCACTCCGCACCGGTGGCGCCGACCAGATTCGCGAGCACGTGGACCGGCACTTCGGCATGCCGCCGTCGCCGCTCGCCTTTGCGCGCTCGCTCGCGGAACCGCTCTACGTGCCGAACCGTTCCGCGAGCAGCTGAGCGAGCCGGTGCGGGTCCGCGCTGCCTTTGGATTTCTTCATGGCCGCGCCGATCAGCACTCCCTGCAGCTTCCTCTCACCAGCCGCGAAGCGCTCCGCTTCCCTGGGATGCTCCGCAAGCGCCTCGTCGAGCCAGCGGCGGAGCGTGACGTCGTCCGACACCTTGAATAAACCATCGCGCCGGGCGATGTCAGCCGGTGCGTCGCCGCTCTGCACCATCATCCCGAAGATCTGCTTCGCCGCTGTATGACTCACGGTGCCCTTCCGCACGAGGGAGAGCAGCTCCGCGAGATCCTTCGGGCGGACACTGAAATGCGAAATCTCCTGGCCACCCGATTTCAGCGCCGCGAGCACCTCGCCCATGACCCAGTTGGCAGCCGCCTTTGCATCGCCGTGTTGTCTGGCCACACTCTCGAAATAGTCGGCGAGCGCGGGTGACGCGGTGAGCACGTCGACGTCGTATTCGCCCAGCTGATACTCCTTCTCGAAGCGGGCGCGCCGCGCGGCTGGCAGCTCCGGGAGATGCGCACGCGCGGCGTCGACGCGCTCCGGCGCGAGCACCAGCGGAGGGAGATCGGGCTCCGGGAAATAGCGATAATCGTGGCTGCCTTCCTTCGACCGGGCCGGACGCACCTCCTGCACATTCGCGTCCCACAACATGGTCTGCTGTTCCACCTTACCGCCCCGGTCCAGTACCGCGCATTGGCGAGCGAACTCGACCTGCAGCGCGCGCTCCACCCCGGAGAACGAGTTCATGTTCTTGACCTCGGTCTTCTGGCCCAGCGTCGTGTCGCCGCGACGCCGTGCGCTGACGTTCGCGTCCACGCGCAGACTTCCCTCTTCCATGCTCACGTCACTGACGTGCATGTACTCGAGGATCTGCTTCAGCGTCCGGAGATACGCGCCGGCTTCCTCCGCCGAGCGCATGTCCGGATCGCTCACGATCTCGATCAGCGGTACCCCCGCGCGATTGAGATCGATGGCGGTCGCGGCGGAAAAGCGATCGTGCAACGATTTTCCCGCGTCCTCCTCCATGTGCAGTCTGGTGATGCCGACGGTGATCGGCGAGCCGTCGCGATTGAGGCCGATCTCGAGATGGCCGCCGGTCGCGAGCGGCTTGTCGTACTGCGAGATCTGGTACCCCTTGGGCAGATCGGGATAGAAGTAGTTCTTGCGCGCGAACACCGACCGCGTCTGGACCTCGCAACCCAGCGCGAGCGCCGCCTGGATCGCGAGATCCACCGCCTGCTCGTTCAGAACGGGGAGCGCACCAGGCAATGCGAGGCACACAGGGCACACGTTCGTGTTCGGCGGGTCACCGAATGATGTGGAGCAGCGGCAGAACGCTTTCGTGCGTGTCTTGAGCTGCACGTGCACCTCGAGACCGACGACCATCTCGAAATCGTTCTCGGCGGCGCCTGGGCCGCCGCTCCGTCTTTCGTACTCGGCCGCCTTCATGTATGGGCCTCTGGTCCCAGCGCGGTCTCCAATGCTGACGCGACGGAAAACATCCGCGCTTCATCGAAATGTGCCGCCATGATCTGTCCGCCCACGGGAAGCCGCCCAACGCGGCCTATCGGCAGCGACATCGCCGGAATGCCGGCAAGGTTCGCCGTACAGGTGAAGATGTCGCTCAGATACATGTCGTACGGGTCGCTCTTCGAGCCGAACGGGAATGCGGTGGTCGGCGTCGTTGGCGTGAAGAGCACATGGACGCCGCTCTCGAAGACCTTCCGAAAGTCATCCGCGATCAGCGAGCGCACCTGCATCGCCTTTCTATAGTATGCGTCGTAATAGCCGGCCGACAGTACGTACGTCCCGAGGATGATGCGACGCGTGACTTCCGGCCCGAACCCGCCTGACCGCGTCGCGTCATACATGCCGCGCATACCGTCGCCGGCGATGCGCAGTCCATAGCGCGCGCCGTCGAATCGCGCGAGGTTCGACGACGCCTCGGCAGGCGCGACGATGTAGTAGACCTGGATGGCGAGCGACGTGTGCGGAAGCGACACGTCGCGGACGTCGGCGCCAAGCGCGCGGAGACGATCGAACGCCTGCTCACAGAGCGCCGCGATGCGCGGATCCAGCTCGGCCGGGAAATATTCCTTCGGCCGTCCGACGACCACGCCATCGAGAGAGCTCGCGGTCGACGCGTCGTATGGCGCGACAGGTATGTCGGCGGTCGTGGAATCGCGATCGTCACGACCGGCAATCACGCGCAGCACCTTCGCACTGTCGCCCACGTCCCTCGCGAAGACGCCGATCTGATCCAGCGACGATGCGAACGCCACGAGGCCGAATCGGCTGACGCGTCCGTACGTGGGTTTCACACCCACGACGCCACAGAATGCCGCCGGCTGGCGCACGGATCCGCCCGTCTCCGAGCCGAGTGCAATCGGCGTCACGCCGGCAGCGACGGCAGCCGCCGAGCCCCCGGACGAGCCGCCGGGCACGAGATCCGGGGATACGGGATTCCTTGTCGGTCCGAACGCGCTGTACTCCGTGGACGAACCCATCGCGAATTCATCGAGATTCGTCTTGCCCACGACGATCGCGCCGGCGGCGCGCAGGCGTTCGATCGCGGTCGCGCTATACGGCGTGACGTATCCCTCGAGGATCCGCGAGCCGCAGGAGAGCTGCTGGCCGGCGATCGCGATGTTGTCCTTGACCGCGACGGGCACGCCGGCCAGGGGTGCGCTGCGGAGGGCGGCGGTCTCGTCGACGCGCGCGGCATCACGGAGAGCGTCCGCGTCGTCGACGGCGAGAAAGATGTTCAGCGACTCGCTCTCGTCGGCGCGGCGGGCGCGTGCGATCGCCGACTTCGCGATGTCGCGGGCACTCTGGCCGTCGCGAATCGCGCCGGTGAACGCCGCCACGCCTCCCGCCGGCTCGCTCACGAGGAAGGCTCCGCGTCCTCGTGTGTCGCCAGTCGCGGCACCAGAAAGAAACCCGCGCGCATCTCGGGCGCGAACGCCTCGGGCCGCGCCTCCATCGGAATCGGAGGGCCGTCGTCCGGGCGCAGGCGCATACCCGCCGCGCCGACGCCACTCGCCTCGGACACGCCTTGCGTATCCACTTTGCCCAGCACCGTCATATGCTCGAGGATCGTGTTGAGCTCACGTGTCAACTCGGCCGCCCGCGCGTCACTGATGCCCAGGCGCGCAAGAGCGGCGACGTGGCGAACGTCGCTCACGGTGACCGAGCCCTTCTGCGTGTCAGCCATCCTCGTCCGACGGCTCGAGATTCGCCTGCGCGATGACGAGCGTCTTGCGACCGATGGCGTCATCGTCGAAATCGATTTTCACTTTCGCTTCGCGCCCCACCCCCGAGAGCTCGGCGATCGTGCCCGCCCCGAACTTCCGGTGTTTCACCCGCGAGCCGACGGCCAGCGCGGCGGCCAGCTGCGATTCGTCCTCGGCTTCTATCCGGGCGCGGTCGAATTTCTGCACCGGGGTTCCCGTGCGCCGGTGCGCCGCGCGCGTGGCCGGTTCGAAGAACGAGTCATCGTCGGCGTCGCGCGCTGGCGCATTCGTGTCGCGCGACCACCGCGAGCTGTCGCGCTGGCCGAACATGGACGAGAGCACGGCACGGCCGGTGCTGCGGACCTTCACGGTCGATCGTTCTTCGACCATTCCCTTGGGAATCTGCGAGAGGAAGCTGGATTGCCGCGCACTCGTGAGCTCGCCGTTGCGGCGACGTTCCTCGGCGTAGGTGAGCGCCAGCGTCTGCTGCGCGCGCGTGATACCAACGTAGAAGAGGCGGCGCTCTTCCTCGAGCAACGGCGGATCGTCGTAGGCGCGCGCGAGCGGAAACAGCCCGTCCTCGAGACCGGTGATGAACACGACGGGGAACTCGAGTCCCTTCGCGTTATGCATGGTCATCAGCGTGATCGCGTCGGCATTGCTGTCACGCAGGGCGTCGACGTCCGCAATGAGCGCGGCCTTCTGCAGAAAGGCGTCGAGTGGCGAGCCGCCGACCTCCCCGCCCTCGTCGGCAACCGTTTCCGCGGCACCGTTGATCAGCTCGCGCACATTCTCCAGGCGCTCCCGGGCGACCTCTTCGCCCTCGGATCGCAGATGCTCCGCGAAATTGATGTCGATCACGAGCTCGCGGATCATCTCGTCGACGGCCATGTCGCTGACGAGCGCGCGGTACTTGTCGATGAGCGCCACGAAACCCGCGAGGCCCGTCCGCGCGGCTGCGCGCAACTCGGATGCGATGGCGGGCGTGCTGGCGGCGGCGAAGAGCGACAGCCGCTCGACGCGTGCGCGCTCCGCGAGCGCGTCCACCGTCGTGTCACCGATGCCGCGTCGCGGCGCGCCAACCGCGCGCCGGAATGCTTCGTCGTCGTCCGGATTCGCGATCAATCGCAGATAGGCCATGAGGTCGCGAATCTCCCGTCGGTCGTAGAAGCGCACGGTTCCCACCAGACGGTAGGGCACCGTGTGACGGCGACACGCCTCTTCCAGCGCGCGGCTCTGCGCGTTCGTGCGATACAGGACGGCGACATCGCGAAGCATGACCCCGCGCTGCGCACGCCGGGACAGGATGTCGTTCAGCACCCATTCCGCCTCGTCGCGCTCGTCCAGCGCGCGCACGACCGTCACGCGCTCGCCACCGCTGCGTGTCGGACGGAGCGTCTTGCCCATGCGCGATGTGTTGGCGCTGATGATGACGTTCGCGAGGTCGAGGATCGGCGGCGTCGAGCGGTAGTTCTCCTCGAGGCGCACGACGGCCGCGCTCGGAAAATCCTTGGTGAAGTCCAGGATGTTCCGGATGTCGGCGCCGCGCCAGCCATAGATAGACTGATCGTCGTCGCCCACCACGCACACGTTGCGATGCACCGCCGCCAGCAGCCTCACGAACTGATATTGCGCGCGGTTGGTGTCCTGATACTCGTCGACGAGGACGTGATCGAAGCGGCCCTGCCATTTCTCGAGCTCGTGCGTGCCGGACTGCAGCAGGCGCACGGGCAGCACCAGCAGGTCGTCGAAGTCGACGGCGTTTGCCGTGCGCAGCGCCGCCTCGAGATCGCTGTAGACGAGCGCGACCGCCTGCGCGAATGGATCGCGCGCGAGCTGGCTGTACTCGTCGACGGTCACGAGCGCATTCTTCGCGTCGCTGATCGCGCCGCGGATCGCCCGCGGCGCGTATTGTTTCGGCGCGATGTGGTGGCGCTCCATCAGCCGCTTGATGACCGCGAGCTGCTCGTCCTCATCATAGATGGTGTACGACGGCGTCCGCTGCACCTGATGCGCCGCGCGGCGCAGGATGCGCGCTCCGATGGAGTGAAACGTTCCCATCCACATGCCTGCAGGCTCCCGGCCAAGCTGCCGGCCGATGCGCTCGCGCATCTCACCGGCGGCCTTGTTCGTGAACGTGACGGCGAGGATGCGCTCCGGCGCGATGCCTTCCTCCGAGATCAGGCGCGTGATCCGCGTGGTTAGCACGCGCGTCTTCCCGGAGCCGGCACCCGCCAGCACGAGCAGCGGACCGTCTCCATGCATGACCGCGTCGCGCTGAGCGGGATTGAGGCCCGCCACCAGCGCGTCGCTCACCTGGGACGTCACGCGATCGTGTCCGCGCCGAAGTACGGCCGCAGCACGTCGGGCACCGCGACGCTGCCGTCCGGCTGCTGATAGTGCTCGAGGATGCACGCGATCGTGCGCGGAAAGGCGAGTCCGGATCCGTTCAGTGTGTGCACGAAGCGCGGCTTCTCGCCCTTGGCGGCGCGAAAACGGATATTCGCGCGCCGCGCCTGAAAGTCGGTGAAGTTGCTGCACGACGAGACCTCGAGCCACGCGCCGACGCCCGGAGCCCAGGCTTCCAGGTCGTACGTCTTCGCCGACGAGAAGCCCGTGTCCCCCGCGGCGAGCAGTTTGCGTCGATAAGGAATCTTCAGACGCTCGAGCATCGTCTCTGCGTGTCGTGTGAGCGCCTCGAGTTGTTCCTCGGAGGCGTCCGGCGCCGAATAGCGCACCAGCTCGACCTTGTCGAACTCGTGCGTGCGCAGCACGCCGCGCGTGTCCTTGCCCGCGGACCCGGCCTCGCGCCGAAAGCACTTGGAGTACGCCACGAAGGCCATCGGCAGCGGCCATTCGATGATCTCGTCGCGGTACAGATTCGTCACGGGCACTTCCGCCGTCGGGATGAGAAACAGGTCGTCTCCCTTCACCGCGTAGGCATCATCCTCGAACTTCGGCAGCTGTCCCGTGCCGGTCATCGTGGCGCGATTCACCAGATCGGGCGGCCAGACTTCCTCGTACCCGTGCTCGCGCGTGTGGACGTCCATGAAGTACATCAGCAGCGAGCGCGCGAGTCGCGATCCCGCGCCGCGATAACACGCGAAGCCCGAGCCGCTCACCTTGCTGGCGCGCGCGAGGTCGATGATGCCCAGGCGTTCGCCGATCTCCCAGTGCGGCTTGAGACCGGCCTCGCGACGCGGCGTGCCCCACTCCTTCACGATGCGATTGTTGTCCTCTCCGCCCTCGGGCACCTCGGGTAGCGGGACGTTCGGCACGACGAGCAGAATCCCCTGCAGCTCCTGCTCCGCGGTCGCGAGCTCCGATTCCAGCCGCGCGATCTCCTCACCGAGCTGCCGGCCACGCGCGATGAGATCGCCGACGTCTTCCCCTCTCCGCTTGCGCTGCGCGACCTCCTGGGACGACACGTTCCGCGCCGCCTTCCGCTCTTCCACCGCCTGGATCACGGTGCGACGCTCCCGTTCCAGGCGCTCCGCCCGCTCGAGCACGGGCTCGAGACCGTCGAGCGCGCCCCGGCGACGCAGCGCCTCGCGGAGCGTGTCCATCTGCTCGCGCAGCACGCGGATGTCGTGCATGCGTTACTCCCTCGGAGTGCCTGGAGCCAGCGAGCGGAAGCCGCAGTTGGGATCGCCGAACAGATGCAGGAAGATCTTTCGGTCGGTCGCGTGCACGCTGTCGATCACGAACTTGGCGTACACGTCCTGACCGAGCAGCGAGAACACGGAGCAGGTGGGATCGATCGCGTCGACCACCACCGTTTTCCCCAGCGGCACGGTGAGCGACGTATCGTACGCGAAGTGGATGCCGGCGGCGGTCGTCACGGAATCGAACGCATGCTCGGAGAGGGCAAGGCCGACGCGGTGCGAGCTCACGAATTCCGCCGCCACCTTTCGCACCGAGTGCGCGATCACGGCACCGGTGTCGTCGATGTCGAAGGCGACGTCGAAGCCGAAATCCGCCGTGATCGGAACGGCGATGACGCTCCGGATCAGCAAGGCGGACGGCAGCGTCCCGTCCGTTCCGTTCATCGCGTAGACGACGACGTTCGGATTGTCGAGGTTTTCGAACTGGGCACGCACGCCGGTGGCATCGCAGCCGTCGAGGCCTGCGACCGCGAGGACGGCGGCGAGAAGAGTGACGAAGCGTGCCATCGGCCGAACATTAATTGGTCGCGGAGAGTGAGTTCAAGCGATTATCACAGCTTGACTTGGATAGTGGCCGCCCGTAGCTTCGCGTCGCACTTCACCGACGGAGTTCCGCAAGGCATATGGCGAGCATTCGCGACCTGGTAGCGGCCTTGCGCCAGCGCGAGGGAGTCGACGCCGCCATCGTGCTCGGTCGGGACGGCCTGCTCATCGACAGCCAGACCATCCAGGGGCTGGACGCCGAGGACCTGGCCGCTCGCATTCCGCCGATCATCGGCGCCGCGGACGAAGTCGGAGGGGCCGCGAAGCGGGGTGAGGCGCTCACCGTCGTCCTCGAGCTCCGTCAGGGACTGGCTGTCGTATCCGTCCTCAATGCCGAGGCCGTCCTTCTCGTGCTCGTGCAGCCCGGTGCCCAGATCGGACAGCTGCTCTACGAGTTGCGCCGCAACCGCGAGAACATCGCCGCGCTGGTTTGACGTGACTGATTCCCGCCACGTGCTCGTCGCCGACGACGAACCGCACATCGGCCGCATCATCAAGATGAAGCTCGAGCAGGGCCCGTTCCGCGTCACGCTCGCGTACGACGGTCGCGAAGCGATGGACGCGCTGGAGCGCGAGGCCGACATCGAGCTCGTGTTGCTCGACCTCATGATGCCGCACCTCACTGGGCTCGACGTGCTGGCGAAGATGCGCGACGACAAACGCTGGAAGCATCTGCCCTGCATCATCCTCACGGCCGCTGGCCAGGAACAGCAGCATCAGCGCGCGCTCGAGTTGGGCGCGAGCGAGTTCCTCACGAAGCCATTCAGTCCGAAGAAGCTGTATCAGCGCGCCGCCGAGCTGACCGGTCTCGCTCCACAGGACGCGAGCGCCGAGAGCGCGTGACGCGCTGGGCGGTAGTGCTCGCCGGTGGCGTCGGAAGCAGGTTCTGGCCGCTGAGCACGGAGAAGCGGCCGAAGCAACTGCTCCCGCTCGTCGGCCGCGAGCCGATGCTCCTCGAGCAGCTCAAGCGGCTGCGCGCCGTGGCGCCGCCGTCGCGGACCCTGATCCTCACGAATGCGTCGCTGGTCCGCGCGGTGGCGAAAGCGGCGCCGCGACTTCCCGCAGCCAACATCATCGCGGAACCGCGTCCGGCCGGTACGGCCGCTGCACTGACGTGGGCGGCCAAACTGATCGCCGACCGTGACGGCGAAGACGCCACGATGATCTCGGTACACGCCGACTGGTCGATCGGGGACCCGGAGGGCTTTGCCGACGCACTGAACGCGGCTGCCACCGCGGCGGAGGTGCATCACGGGCTCCTGACCGTCGGCATCGTGCCGACGCGGCCCGATCCCGGCTTCGGCTACATCGAGCCCGGCGAGCAGCTCGAGTCCGGAATACGCCGCGTGGCGCGATTCGTCGAGAAGCCGTCGCGCGACCGGGCGGCACAGATGCGCGACGCCGGCTATCTGTGGAATTCCGGCATCTTCGCATGGCGCGTCGGTGATTTCCTGGACGAGGTGCGGACCCTGTCGCCGGAAGTGGGGCCCGCGCTGGTTCGGCACGGGCGATCGGCCAAGACATTCTTCGCGGCGATCCGGAAGCCGATCGCGGTCGACCACGCCGTGCTCGAGCGCAGCCAGCGCGTCATGGTGATCGCCGGCGACTTCGGCTGGGACGACGTCGGCACGTGGGGCGCGCTGCAACGGGTGCGCAGCCGCGACGCTCGCGGCAACGCGGCCAGCGGCGCCGTGCACCTGCTCGACTCCACGAACAACGTCGTGCACGCGGATGGCGGCGAGCGCGTCGTCCTGTTCGGCGTGGACGACCTCGTCGTCGTGGTCAAGCACGGGCTGACGCTGATCACGACGGTCGACCGCTCGGCGGAGCTCAAGACGCTCGTGGAGTCGCTACCCAAGGGTATGCGCGATTCCTCATGAGCGACCTGTATTTCTACGACGACACTACCGCACGAGCGTTCGAGCCCTTCGCGCTCACGCGGCCGGTCTCGGAGCTCCGCGCCGGAGCGCTCCTGCTGCGGGAGCGATGGGTGATGGCCCTCGGCGGCCGTGTCGCCGGCGTCGTGACCTCGCCGCACCTCGAGGGCTTCGAGGAGCCCTGGGCCGTTCCGGTGGTCGCGGCGGCGGCGGTACTGCCCGCCGGTTCGCTCCTGATCAACTCGCGTTGCGCCGTGGCGCTCGACAAGGTGCGCCGGGCCGATGTGATCGCGTGCGACCGCCGCGTGGCGGCGGTGACGCTGCCGCGTGACGTTCGCGTGAGTGAGCTGCGGGATGGCCGCGCGACGCTGGAGACCCTGGCGAAGACCGGTACAAAGCCGCGCGAGGTTCAGGGCCGCTGGATCGAACGTGTGTGGGATCTGGTCGGCGCGCTCGTCCCCATGCTCGCGAGCGATCTCGTGACGATGAGCCACGGCATGAAGCGGGCGAAGGTGGACGGCAGCACGAAGAGTCCGGACGTGTACGCGCTGCGCGGCGCGACGATCGACGCGCATACCTTCTTCGACACGACGAACGGTCCCGTGTACGTGGCGCCCGGCGCGCACGTCCATGCGTTCACCCGCGTCGTGGGTCCCTGTTACGTGGGCCCGAACTCACACGTGAGCGCCGATCGCATCGAGGCCAGCTCGATCGGCGAGGTGTCGAAGGTGCACGGCGAGATGAGCAACGTGGTGTTTCTCGGACATGCCAACAAATCGCACGACGGCTTCGTCGGCCACTCCTATCTCGGCCGGTGGGTCAACCTCGGTGCGGGAACGATCACGAGCAATCTCAAGAACACGTACGGCAGCGTGGACCTCTGGACGCCCTCAGGATTCGCAGACACGGGCCTGCAGTTCCTCGGCACCTTCTTCGGTGATCATGTGAAGACGGGCATCGGCACCACGCTGAACACGGGCACCGTGATGGGCGCGGCGGCGACCATCTACGGCGGGGCGATGCCGCCGAAAGCGGTGCCGCCGTTCGCCTGGGGTGCGCGCGCGCCCTACGCAGCGTATCGTGTGGACAAGTTTCTCATGGTGACCGAACGCGTGATGGCGCGCCGTCACGTCGTGCTGACGGACGCGCAGAAGCGCGTGCTGAGCGCGGCGTTCGAGCGGCGCTGGAGCGTAGCCGAGCCGAAATGAGACTGTGGATGCTGGGCAGCGGCAGTCGGGGCAACGCCGTGGTCGTCGAGAGCGGAGAGTGTCGCGTGCTCATCGACGCCGGCTTCGGTCCCCGCACGCTGCAGCGGCGCATGGAGGTGTGCGGGATCGCTCCGCAGTCCATCGAGGCGTGCGTCGTGACGCACGAGCACTCCGATCACGCGCACGGCGCGGCGAAGTGCGCGCGCAAGTGGCAGTGGCCGATGTTCGCGACGGCAGGAACGATCTCCGAGTCGCGGCTCGCGTGGCTGCCGCCGCACCGTCCCGCCAATGCGTTCGTCGCGGGCGCGACGCTGTCCTTCAGCGCGATGGACGTCGTGACGTTCCGGACGCCGCACGACGCCGTGGAGCCCGTGAACGTCGTCGTCACCGAGCGCGCGACGGGCGCTCGCGTGGGCATCTGCACGGACGTCGGACATGCGAGCGGGAGCGTGCGCGCGCTGGCGCGCGATGTCGACATGCTCGTGATCGAGTCGAACCACGACGAGGACATGTTGTGGAACGGCTCGTATACGCCGTGGCTCAAGCGGCGCATCGCGGGACGGGACGGACACCTGTCGAACAAGGCGTGCGCACAGCTCGTGCGCGATGTGGTGACGCCCCGGCTGCGTCAGATCGTGCTGGCACATCTGAGCGAGGAGAACAACACACCGCGCGTGGCCTTCGACAGCATGCGCGGCGCGCTGAAGGGAACGTGCTTCCGCGGCTCGGTCATGCCGGCGGCGCAGGACTCGACGCTGGGCCCCTTCCTCGTGACCGCGAAGAACTGGCCGGAGCAGCTGGCGCTCGGGCTGTGAAAAAGAAACGGGCGAGCATCTCTGCTCGCCCGTTTCCCTTCCCGTTCGCTGACGTCTAGTACATCCCGCCCATGCCGCCACCCGGCGCGGCCGGAGCCGGCTTGTCTTCCTTCTTCTCGACGACCAGCGCTTCGGTCGTGAGCAGGAGGCTGGCGATGGAGGCGGCGTTCTGCAGCGCCGTGCGCGTGACCTTGGTGGGGTCGATGACACCGGCCTGCACCAGGTTCTGGTACTCGTCGGTCAGCGCGTTGTAGCCGAACGCGTCTTCCTTCGACGCGCGCACCTTCTCGACGACGAGCGACGCTTCCGCGCCCGCGTTGCCGGCGATCATGCGGATCGGCTCCTCGAGCGAGCGGCGCACAATCTCGACGCCCACCTGCTCCTCGCTGTCCTCGAGCTTGAGGTTCTTCAGCGCGCGCTGCGCACGGAGCAGCGCGACACCGCCGCCCGGTACGATGCCTTCCTCGACGGCCGCACGCGTCGCGTGCAGCGCGTCTTCCACACGCGCTTTCTTCTCTTTCATCTCGGCTTCCGTCGCAGCGCCGACGTTGATGACCGCCACGCCGCCCGCGAGCTTCGCGAGACGCTCCTGCAGCTTCTCCTTGTCGTAATCGGAGGTCGCCTTGTCGATCGCGTTGCGGATCTCGCCGATGCGACCCTCGATCTCCTTGTCCTTGCCCGCGCCGTCGATGATCGTGGTGTTGTCCTTGTCCACGACGATCCGCTTGGCCTTGCCCAGATCGTTGACGACGACGTTCTCGAGCTTGAGGCCCAGCTCCTCGGAGATGACCTGGCCGCCCGTGAGGACCTTGATGTCCTCGAGCATCGCCTTGCGGCGATCGCCGAAGCCGGGCGCCTTGACCGCGCACACCTTGAGCGTGCCGCGCAGCTTGTTCACGACGAGCGTCGCGAGCGCCTCACCCTCGACGTCCTCCGCGATGATGAGCAGCGGACGACCCATCTGCGCGACCTTCTCGAGCGCCGGCAGGAGATCCTTCATGGTCGAGATCTTCTTGTCGTGGATCAGGATGAGCGCGTCCTCGAGGACCGCTTCCATCTTCTCCGGATCGGTGACGAAGTACGGGGAGACGTAGCCGCGGTCGAATTGCATGCCGTCGACCGTCTCGAGCGTCGTCTCGAGGCCGCGCGCCTCTTCCACCGTGATCACGCCGTCCTTGCCGACCTTCTCCATCGCCTCGGAGATCAGGTTGCCGATCTCCGCATCGTTGTTCGCGGAGATGGTGCCGACCTGCGCGATCTCCTTCTTGCCGCTCGTCGGAACGCTGATCTTCTTCAGCTCCTCGACGATCGCGCCCACGGCGCGATCGATGCCGCGCTTGAGCGCCATCGGATTGGCACCGGCCGTCACGTTCTTGAGCCCTTCGCGGAAGATCGCCTGCGCGAGCACGGTCGCCGTGGTGGTGCCGTCGCCGGCGTTGTCGGAGGTCTTGGTCGCCACCTCCTTCACCATCTGCGCGCCCATGTTCTCGAGCGGATCCTGCAGCTCGATCTCCTTCGCCACCGTCACGCCGTCCTTCGTGACAGTCGGAGCACCGAACTTCTTGTCGATGACGACATTCCGGCCCTTCGGACCAAGCGTGACCTTGACGGCCTCCGCGAGCTGGTCGACGCCGCGCTTCAGCGCCGCGCGGGCCTCAACGTTGAAATGCAGTTCTTTCGCAGCCATATGCGTGATTCCTCGTGATTAGCCGATGACCGCGAGGACGTCGGACTCGCGGAGGATGAGAAAGTTTTCGCCGTCGATCGTGACTTCGGTGCCGCTGTATTTCCCGTACAGCACCTTGTCGCCGACCTTCACGTCCATCGGGACGCGCTTGTCCTTCTCGTAGCGGCCCGGGCCGACAGCGATGATCTCGCCCTGCTGCGGCTTCTCCTTCGCGGTGTCGGGGATGTACAGGCCGCCACGCATCTGCTCGGTTTCCTCGAGCGCGCGGACGACCACACGGTCCGCGAGCGGATTGACCTTCGTGCCTGAAGCGCTCTTCGTTGCCATAGAGTGCGCCTCCTCCCTGGTGTGAGCGGTGAGGTGAATTGATTGGGAACTGGCACTCCCTGGATAGGAGTGCTAACACGGGCGGATTCTAGCTGGCCAGGTGGGGCTGGTCAAGCGCTGCTCGAAACCGATGTAACCTCTTGTTCGATCTTTACTTAGACAGAAGATCGAACGCCAGCTGCAGGCCGCGCAGCGTGAGATACGGATCCACCTCGTTGAACTCCCGGCACAGCGGCTCGAAGGTCTCCGCGAGACCGCCCGTTGCCACCACGAACGGCGCGTTCTTCCCCGGCCACTCGGCTTTGATGCGACGCACGATGCCGTCGATCGCCTCGGCCGCGCCGAACATGACACCAGACCGGATGTTGTCCTCCGTACGCCGGCCGATGACGTGCTTCGGGATCACGAGCTCCGTCGCAGGCAGCTTCGCGGTCCGCCGTGACAGCGCCTCCGCCTGCATCAGGACACCAGGCGCGATGACACCGCCGATGAACACACCGGCCGCCGTGATACAATCGAACGTCGTCGCGGTACCCAGATCCACGACGATCGCATCGCGGCCAAAGAGCTTCAGGACAGCGAGCGTGTTGACGATGCGATCGGCGCCGACGGTGAGCGGCTCCTCGACGTCGAGCTTGATCGGCAGGTTCGATCGCCCGTCGATCTGGAGCACCGGCTTGTCCTTCAGCCAGGCCTTGCATGCCACGACGAGCGGCGCGGTCACGCGGGGCACGACCGACGCGATCGCCGCACCGTCGACGTGGGTGGGATTGATGCCTTCGTCGATGAGCAACTGACGCAGCAGCAGGCCGAATTCGTCCTGCGTGCGCGGCACGTCGGTCGTGAGCCGCCAATGTGCGCGCAGCGCGTCGCCCTCGTACACGCCGACGGTGGTCTCCGTGTTTCCGACGTCGCAGACGAGTATCACGCGTCCTCCGCCAACCGAATGGTCCCGGCGCGGTGCAGCTCGGTGCCGTGGTCCGTGTGAACGAGGAGCGCGCCAGAGCGGTCGATTCCCCGCACGATCCCGCGGGCCGGCGACGCGATGCGCCTGTGCAGCAGCACGTCGCGGTTGGTCCATTGCGCAGCTTCGATGTCACTGAGCGCTCCGCCGCGTTCCGCGGCGGCACGCGCGGCGCGAACGACGGCGATGAGCACATCGGTTCGTGACACCCCGTCGGGGAAACCCGCGGCGCCCTGCACGTCCGGGCGGCCCACATTCACCCCGATACCGATGGCCACCCACGTGAGGGCGTCGCCGGCAAAGCGTGTTTCGATGAGAATGCCGCCGAGCTTCCCCGCGCGCAGCATGAGATCATTGGGCCATTTCAGGCGGACGCGTTCGCGTGCCAGCGCGTCAAGGGCCGCGGCCACGCGCATGCCCACGCGCAGCGACAATACGTCGAGCGCGCTCGGGTCAGCCGGTCGTTCGATGAGCGTGCACCAGACTCCGGCCCCGGGCGCCGACACCCATTCGCGACCGAGGCGGCCGCGTCCCGCGGACTGGCTCTCGGCGACCACGACGGTGCCGGATGGCGCGCCCGCCGCCGCGAGCACGTGCGCGACGTCGAGCGTCGACGTCGTGTCGCCGAGCAGTTCGACCCGCGAAACGCCGCACTGGGCGGCCAGGTCCTGCGCGGTGTTGCCGTCGTACAGGAGCATGTCTCCGACCGGAGCAGTCATCAGCGCACGACAGTGAAGTAGAACGCGACAGCGGCCACGATACGATACCAGCCGAACGCCTTGAAGTCGCGCTTCTTCACGAATGCCAGGAACGACTTGATGGCGATGATGGCCATCACGAAGCTGACGACGAAGCCGATGGCCAGCGTCGTGAGATTGCTGCCGAGCGAGTCATAGCTCTTGAGCAGCTCGAGGCCCGTCGCGGCCGCCATGGTGGGCACGGCGAGAAGAAAGGAGAACTCGACGATCGTCCGCTTGCTGATGCCGATGAGCGAACCGCCGACGATCGTCGCCGCCGAGCGGGAGACGCCGGGAATGATCGCAATGGCCTGGAAGAGGCCAACGAGAAACGCGCGGCGGTAGGTGATCTCGTGAAAGTCGGGATCGTCCTCGGCGTGCTCCTTGAAATGCTCGAAGAGAATGAGGGCGATGCCACCCACGATCAGCATGATCAGCACGACGCTGACGTTGCCGAGCAGCGACTTCACCGCCTTGTAGACGGTCAGGCCGATCACACCGGTCGGAATGAAGGCGACCACGAGCTTCTTGATGATCTCCCAGTTCAGAAAGCGACGCCAATAGAGCACGACCACGGACAGGATGGCGCCGAGCTGGATGATGATCTCGAAGCTCTTGAGGAACTCCGAGCCGGTGAGTCGCATGGCGTCCGCGGACAGGATCAGGTGCGCGGTGGACGACACGGGAAGGAACTCGCTGAGTCCTTCGATGATGCCGAGGATCACGGCCTGGAGGTGTGTCATTGATACATCTGCTCGTAACGTTCGACGATGTCGTCGCGAGAAAAACGTTCGCGTGCATCCGCCGCCGCGGCGCGGCTCATGGCGGTCCAGCGGTCGCCGTCGCGGAGGAGCGCGACCGACGCGGCGGCGAATCCCTCCACATCCCCCACGGGCCGCAGCACCCCCGTCTCTCCGTCGCGGACCACCTCGGGCAACCCACCGGCGCACGTGCCGATGACGGGGGTGCCGGACGCAAGCGCCTCGAGCGCGCTGAGGCCGAACGACTCGGCATCCGTCAGCAGCACGAACAGATCGGCAGCGGCGAGCAGGGGCGCGACATTGTCGATCTTCCCGAGAAACTGCACGAATTGATCGACGCCGAGATCGCGGGCCTCCTGCTCGGCGTCGTGACGATCCGGACCGTCACCAACCATCACGAGCACGCTGGGGACCTCGCGGTTCACCTGGGCGAACACGCGGACGACGTCGCGCACACGCTTGACGCGACGAAAATTCGAGATGTGCATCAGCACTTTGCGGTCGCCGTCGAAACGCGGCAGGTCGCGCTGCCAGCGGTCGCGGTTGTAGTGCTCCGGATCGATGAAGTTCGGAATGACCTCGATGCGACAGGCCGTGCAGCCGAACGCGGTCAATGTTTCGCGCTGCAGATACTTCGAGACAGACGTCAGGGCATCCGACTTCTCGATCGAGAACTTCGTGATGCTGTGGAAGGACGGGTCCTGGCCGACGATCGTGATGTCGGTACCGTGGAGCGTCGTCACCACCTTGATGTCGCGTTTGTTCTCGCGGAGCATCTGCTTGGTGATCCAGGCACTCGTCGCGTGCGGAATGGCGTAATGGCAATGAAGGACGTCGAGATGATGCTCGCGCACGACCTCGTGCATGCGCACGGCGAGCGCCAGGTCGTACGGAGGAAACTCGAAGAGCGGATAGCGGCCGACGTCCACTTCGTGGAAGAACACGCGCGGCAGAAAGGTGGGCAGGCGGAACGGTTGCTTGTAGGTGACGAAGTGCACCTCGTGGCCGCGCTGGGCGAGCGCGATGCCGAGCTCCGTCGCGACCGCGCCCGACCCACCATACGTCGGATAGCAGGTGATGCCGATTTTCATGAGGCGCGACTCGCCCGCTCCGTCGTTTCGATGTCGTTCATCCAGCGGTCCACGATCTCCTGCCACCCCGATTCATCGGTATCCATCCGTCGCACCGGCTCGGCGGCCAGCTGGTGCCGGAACCATGTGCGCTGCCGCTTGGCGTACTGCCGAGTCTCGACGACGATCCGATCGAGCGCCCCGTCGCGGTCCACGGCGCCGCGCACAAAGTCGCGCATGGCGTCGTACCCGCTGGCATTCCATGCCGGCGCGTCCGCCGGTACGTCGGCCATCAGCGCGCGGACCTCGTCGGGCCACCCCGCGTCGAACATGCCGTTCGCACGCGCCGCGATGCGCGAGCCCAGCCGAATGCCGGGATCGACCAAAAGATAGCTGGCCTGGTACCGAGCAGGACGCGCGAGCGTGACGTGCAGGTCGCTGAGCCGTTTGCCCGTCAGCAACGCGATCTCGATGGCGCGGAGCAACTGCGCACGACCGAGATGCGCGCGCGGCGGGTCCAGGCGCTCGCACCACCGCCGGAGCTCGTCGATCTCCATGGTGCTCAGCTCCTGCTGCAACGCGATGCGGCGGTCGGGGTCGAGCGGCGGCTCGTCCCACAGCGGTTTGAAGAGCGAGGAGATGTAGAAGCCGGTGCCGCCTACCACCACCGGTACCCGCCGCTGCGCGTGTGCCTCGGCGATTGCGCGCTCGGCGAGCGCGGTCCACTCGGCCGCTGAAAATCGCCGTGCGGGATCCGCGACATCGATGCAGCGGTGCGGCACACGTGCGCGCTCCGCCTCGCCCGGTTTCGCCGTGCCGATATCGAAGCGGCGATACACCTGACGCGAATCCGCGCTGATGACGACGATCTCCCGTCGCAGCGCGAGCCAGGCGGCGACCGCCGACTTCCCCGCCGCCGTCGGGCCGCAGATGACCGGGATCAGCAGTGACACTACAGTCCCTCGCTCAACGACGCCCGAAGCGGCGCTCGAGCTCGTCCCACGACAGATGGACGATCGTGGAGCGACCATGAACGTCGTGTGCGGGAAGTTTGCACTCCCGCAACGCGATGAAGAGTGCCTTCATTTCCTGCGGCGCCAGGGCGTCACCCGCTTTCACCGCGGCCTTGCAGGCCACCGTCGCCGCGAGATGCTGATGCTTTGGCGCCGACGACGCGCCGCGGTCTCCGGTCAGCGCCGCGAGGGTTTCCCGGAGGCAGCGTTCCGCGTCGAAGCGAGGGTGCGGCGTGGGCACCGCGTGCACGATGACCGTCTGCCCGCCGAATTCCCCGAGCTCATAGCCGAGCGAGTGCAGGAGATCCCGGTGGTCATCGAGCGCCTCGGCCTCGGCGGGCGTGAGCTGCAGCGTGAGTGGAAACAGCAACCGCTGCGACGGACTCGCGCCACTCTC
>DATFHG010000191.1:0-34309 GCA_035248725.1 Gemmatimonadaceae bacterium
GCGACGAGTCCCGCGACGGAATCGCGCCATTCTCGGTCCCCTTCGTCATGGGCGGCGATCTCGTCAAAAAACGCAAGGTGCCGCAACTTGTGCTCCGGTTCGAACACGCATCCTCCAGGACGCAACACAGGCGGGAATACCACGCGCAGAGCTCACCACTCTACGCCAACCCTAAGATCAATGATCGCGCGCCGCCGACAAGTCCCTTTTTGTGACAGTAATTGCGGGATTTCCTGACATTTTCCACACGTTCACGTGACGACAGTCACCGAAAGCATCTTCGTGTTGTCCCTCGGTCCAAGAAAGTCCTCGTGCTCAATGACAGATGACAGTCTTCGGAATCCTTGATCGCGATCGCACGGTTGCTCCGCCAACCTACCCGCGTTGGCTCGTTCCTCCAGCTGCGCTCGCGATCCATCTGTCCATCGGACAAGCCTACGCGTTCAGCGTCTTCAATCTGCCGCTCTCGCGCCTCATCGGCGGCACCACATCAGCCGCTCGCGACTGGGCGCTGAGCACGGTTGGATGGGTGTTCAGTCTCGCGATCGTTTTCCTCGGATTGTCCGCCGCCGTCTTCGGGCGCTGGGTCGAGCGCGTCGGACCGCGCAAGGCGATGTTCGCGTCAGCCGTCTGCTTCAGCGGCGGATTCTTCCTTTCCGCAGTCGGCGTGGCGACACATCGATTCATGCTGCTGCTACTGGGCTATGGCGTGCTTGGCGGAATCGGCCTCGGCCTCGGCTACATCTCACCCGTCTCGACGCTGATCCGATGGTTTCCCGACCGGCCCGGCATGGCCACCGGTCTGGCGATCATGGGATTCGGCGGTGGCGCAATGATCGCCTCGCCACTCGCGACGTCGCTCATGGGACGATTCGCCGGCGCCGCTCCGCAGGGCGTCGCGCCCACGATGCTCGTGATGGGATCCGTGTACTTCCTGTTCATGATGTTCGGCGTGTTTGCCGTGCGCGTTCCGCCCGCCGGATGGACGCCGAGCGGTGGATCACGCGCCGCGCCGGCATTGCGCGATGAAGGACTCACCGCCGACGAGGCCGTGCGTACGTCGCAATTCTGGCTCTTATGGGCCGTGCTCTGCCTCAACGTCACCGCAGGCATCGGCGTGCTGGGACAGGCATCCCCGATGATTCAGGAGATGTTTCCCGGAACCGTCACCGCTGCCTCGGCGGCTGGATTCGTCGGCCTTCTCAGTCTGGCGAATATGGCCGGCCGGTTCGCCTGGTCGTCGCTCTCTGACATCATCGGCCGACGCGCGACATATGCGACGTTCTTCCTGCTGGGCGCGGTCCTCTATTCCCTCATTCCCACGACGGGACATGCCCGGAACACTGTGCTCTTCGTCGCCGGCTACGTGGTGATCATGAGCATGTACGGTGGAGGATTCGCCACGATTCCCGCGTATCTGCGCGATCTGTTCGGAACGCGACAAGTCGGAGCGATCCATGGCAGGGTCCTCACGGCCTGGTCGGTGGCGGGCGTTCTCGGTCCCGTCCTGGTGAATTACATCCGCGAATTTCAGATCCGGCGAGGAGTTCCCAAAGCCGACGCATACACGGTCACCATGTACATCATGGCCGCGCTCCTCGTCGCCGGCTTTATCTGTAACTGGCGCGTCAAAGGCGTGCAGCGCCGACCAGCGCCGACGATTTAGCGGACGACGTGACTGACTGACAGCCACGACAGGGCCGCGACGAGCACGACGTAGGTGCCTAGAGCCGAATTGTCGCCGCGGGCATCCGTGCGCTGCAGTGCGCGCCAGGCCGCCACGAGACCCAGCAGCAACATCAATCGCTGGCCCGTGAGCAGACCCGCGCCTCCCATCGCGACAACCACCACCCATCGCTGCCAGGTCGAGAGCGCATGGAAGCCGCGCGAACCGTCGAGCTGCCACACCGGTATGAGATTGAAAAGATTGATGAAGCCCGTCAGCGCGGCGATGGCGCCCCACGTGCCTATGTGCGTGAGGAGATAGACCGCATACGCGACGACCCCGGCGCCGAGTCCCCACACGGGTCCGGCGAGACCGACGCGCGCATCCACCTGCGGATCGCTGATGTGCTGTTTGAGCAATACCAGCGCACCGATGCCGGGAATGAACAAGGGCGCGCCGGCGTGAATGCCATACCGACGAAGCATCGCGACGTGACCCATTTCATGGATGTAGATCGACACCACGAGACCGAGGGCCAGCGGCCAGCCATACGCCGTCCAGTAGACGCCGAAAAAAGCGAACATCGAGAGCAACGTGCTCGCCTTCGTGAGACCCAGGATCAGGAATTTCAGCTTGCTCGCGACCAGGAGGACGAGCGCGATGATCGCGGTGCTTCCACGCTTGTACCAGGGAACAGCAGCGGCCGGCGTCGTGACCGTCGCGCGTTCGTCCGCAGGCAAGTCCGCCGGGACTGGCAATGATTCCACGGTCGGCGCGGGCGGTGTCGGCTCCAGCGCTGCCGGCGCGCGCGTCGATGGCAGCGGAAACGCTCCGGTCATGCGCCACGCCTGAGCCATGCCGATGCCGATGATGAGTGCGGTGATCAATCCGGACGGCAACGAGCGCACGACCGCTACCGCCGGCAACGTGACTACGGCGAGGGCCAGTTTGCCGAGGTCCGCGGCGTCACTCGGCAGGCCACCGAGTGCCAGTGGCGCGTATGCCAGGCCAACCGCAGCGTACGTGAGCGCGACCGCGACGATCTGATATTGTCGGCCGCCAATGCCAGCGCCCTTCCGCACTCCCGCGCCCACCAGGTAGCCGATCAGGATGGCGACAAGACCGATCTCGTAGCCGCTGATCGCAATGACGGCATAGTAGATCGCCGCGCCCAGTACGGCCGCGGCGATGCCGAGCAGGGTGGCCCTGACGAACGGTGTGATCAGCGCGATGCCACGCCGCCGCCGTCCCAGACGAACCGCGACTTATTCGCGTCCAATCCATCGAGCGCGCGTTGAAGCTCATTTCCGAATGCGATCAAGCGCGTGATCTTCGTCTTGTCGAACTGCGGATCGAAAGGACTGCGCACTGGTCCTCCGGACACTTCGAGGACGGTCTCGTAGGCGTAGTTCACCGTCTTGCCGCTCTTCGGGTCGGTCCAGGAACCGCGCCACGCCAACGCGCGGTTCTTCGGCCACAATCCCTGCGGCAACGCGAACGTGCGAATCTTGTATCCCGGCACCGCGCTGTCGATCGCCATTGCGCCGCGGGCGATCTGCTCCTGCACGAACGCATCCGGATACTTGTTCAGCTGCGCGTGCCACAACGTATGGTTGCACAGCTCGAAACCGTTGTCCGCGAGCCATTTCACTTTCAGAAAGCGCCACTCTTTCTTCTGGCCGCGGTATTTCGGATTGTCGCCGAAGAACGCGTGACCGGCCTGCGCGGCGGGCAGCAAACAGAACGTCGCGCGATTCTTCCAGTCCGGATGCTTCTGGTTGAACGCAACCCACATTCCGATCACCGTCTTGGGATCGATCTCGAGCTTTCCGTTCTGCTCGACATACGAGAATTGCTCGGGTGACGCGTCGTCGAACGTGAACACCACCGGCGACATCCCGGCGGGCACGTCGCGAAAGTCCTTGTCGAGCAGCTGCGAGACGGTGATGGGCCGGTAGCCGCGATCATACAGGAGTTGCAAGTCCTGCTCGAACTTGTCGCGCGAGATGATGAACTGCCCGCGCGTCGAATCGCCGACCACGTGGTACTCGAGGACGGGAATTCGCCCCAGGCGGTTGGCCGCGAGATTGCCCTTCGGCCCCGCCCCCTGTCCTGCCGGCGCGCGCGAGGTGTCCCCATTCGCGGTCGCCGCGACCGCCACTCCGTTCGCCGAATCCCTTGTGTGGTGGGCGCTATCTCCAGCGGCTGCGCCGTGTTCCGACGTTCCGCACGCAGCGACACCAAGAGCAACCAGACCCAGACATCCCCGCATCATCATTGCAGTACTCCGCCCCGTCATGAGGAAACCAACGGCCGTGGTCGGCGTATCTAACCTCTACCATATGGTAGTGCCGCCCGCGGCGTCTGCTCGGGTCCGCCAGGTACGAGTCGCTCCCCGTCGTCCGTAGCATGTTCGCGAACCGATTTCACATCCTGCGCCAGCGACTTCGCGCGCCATCGGCCGAGCCCTTTCGCACCTGGGCTCGGCGCGACTGGTGGAAGGTATCTCTGCTCGGGCTGGCCGTCGGGGCCACTCTTGTTCTGAACGCCTGGTTACTGAGCTGTGGCTTCACCGGATGCCCGAGTCGATCCGAGGTCAGGGCATACCGGCCGAGCGAAGGCGGACAGGTGCTGGACCAGAACGACCGGCTGATCGGACACCTGGCTATCGTCCGCCGGGTGAATGTTCCCCTCTCGCAAATTCCGAAGACGGTCCGTCAGGCATTTGTCGCTACTGAGGATCGGCGGTTCTTTCAGCACAATGGCATCGATTGGCGTGGCGTCGGTCGCGCCATCGTCCGGAACGTCACGTCGATGGGTGTGCGCGAGGGGTTCAGCACCATCACGATGCAAGTGGCGCACAACAGCTTCCTCGTGCGTCGCTACAACGGCAGGTCGCTTCGGCGCAAACTCATCGAGTTGCGGCTCGCGCGAATTCTCGAGAGTGAGCTCACCAAGGAGCAGATCCTCGAGCACTACCTGAACGTCATCTACCTCGGCAACGGAGTCTACGGCGTCGAAGCCGCGAGTCGCGATCTCTTCGGCAAGAGTGTCGCGAACGTGAGCCTCCCCGAAGCCGCCATGCTCGCCGCGCTTCCGAAAGGACCTTCGTTGTATACGCCGCGCGACCATCCTGATCGGGCACGGCGGCGCCGCGATCTGGTGTTGGGGCTGATGGCGGACCAAGGTTTCATAGACCGATCTCTGGCTCAGCGCGCGCAATCCACGCCGGTCCGCGTCGCGTCGACCGAATGGCGTCCGTCGCAATACGATCAATACGGCGCGATCGACGCCGTGCGCGCGCTCGTGGACTCCGTCATGCCCGATGCGCTCACCGAAGGCGACGTGATCATCCACACGACGATCGACGCGCGGACGCAACTCGCGGCGGACAAGGTCATCGCGCGCCACGCTGTCGCGATTCAGAACGAAGGCTGGAGCAACGGTGAGCGCCTGCAGGGTGCACTCGTCGCCCTGGATCCCCAGTCGGGAGACATCCGCGCGCTCGTCGGCGGCCGTCGCTCCCCACGAGGCGGATTCATTCGCGCGTTGCATGCGAAGCGTCAGCCGGGATCGGCGTTCAAGCCCTTCGTATACGCGGCTGCGCTGGCTGCCGGCATCTCACCCGCCACGCTCGTCGACGACGAACCCGTCGAGGTCATGGTGGGCAACACGCCATGGATTCCCGCCAACTACGACGACAGTTATCAGGGAACGACCACGGTGCGGCGGGCGCTGATGTTTTCCGCGAACGCCGCGACCGTCCGCATCAGCCGCGTGATCGGTGAGCAGCGGGTGATTCAGGCGGCGCGCAACAACGGCATCACGTCGGATCTCAAGCCCGTGCCGAGCATCGCGCTCGGTGCCGTCGAGGTGACTCCGCTCGAGCTTGTAGCCGCGTACGCACCCTTCGCGAATGGAGGTGTCCGCGTCAAGCCACGGCTCGTCACCCGCATCGAGGCGCCGGATGGAAAGATTCTCTGGAGTCAGGAAATCGAACGTACGCCTGTCATGGATCCACGCGACGCGTACGAGCTGACCTCGATGTTGCGCGGGGTCGTCGACTACGGCACCGGCAAGGTGATCAGGGAATACGGAATCACATCACCCGTGGCCGGAAAAACGGGCACGACGAACAACGGAGCCGACGTCTGGTTCGTGGGCTACACGCCGACCATCCTTGCGGGCGTCTGGTTCGGGTACGACACGCCTCGACAGATTGCCGAAAACGCGGCGGGTGGCCGCTTCGCAGCGCCGGCTTGGGCGGAGTTCTATAAGACCGGTTGGAGGGAGCGAGCGGGCGCTGATTGGGCGCCGCCAAACGGCATGGTCTCGTCCATCATCGATCCCGAGAGCGGCCAGCTCGCGACCGAGTGGTGCCCGAGACGGGTGCGGGAGTGGTTCAAGCCCGGTACTCAGCCCACGAGCTACTGCAACCTGCACACGCAACCCGAACCGCAGGTCATCGCGGACGACAATGGGAACGTTGCGCCGTCGCAGGATTCCGACTGGCTCGGCCAACTCGGCAAACGACTGAAGCGCATCCTGCGGTTCTAGCCCCAACGAAATCAACGGCGGGGCGCTCCCCCGGCCCCCGTTAAGTCCGTCGGTCGCTTGCGTTTGACGGGTGCGCGTCCTACGCTAGTGATGCCAGCGCGCGACCCGGACCGCACGCCTCTCTCCCTATCCCCGTTGGAGCGCCCAACCAGAGCCACACGAGCCGTTCTCACGACGTCGGCCGAGGAATTTGCCGGCGCCGCAGGCTCAGCGATTGCCGCGGCCGCCTCCGGCGGAGCGCCGACATCGCTCCTCGCCGTGAAAGTCGATGCGAACGGCAGCAGCTCGCACGCTGACAACGGCAATTCGGCCGCACTGCGAGAGCAGGTGGTCGAGCTCATTCGACGCAACCTGCGTGGAACTGACGTCGTGGGGCATACGACGCCCGACGAGGTTCTGGTGCTCCTCACGGGCGCCGCACGTGAGCAGGGCAATCATGTCGCAAATCGTCTGTGCGCCGCGATTCGCAACCATGCGTTCGCCGGAAGCAGCGGCGATCGGCCGCGCATCGGTGTGACGGCATCCATGGGTGTTGCGACCGCTCCTGACAACGGCGACGACGTCAAAGTCATTACGGACGCGGCACGCGGTGCATGCGCGAGTGTGAACGCTGGTGGAGGGGATGGCTGCGCGGTCGCGGCGCTGCGGCCAGGAACGCGAGCGGCGCGCCCCCTGGAGATTGGCCGGTTCGTGGGACGTACCGAAGAACTTGCGTCGCTCCGCCGCTGGCTCGACGAAGCCATCGCCGGCTCACCTCGCGCGGTAGCAGTCGTCGGCGAAGCAGGGTCGGGCCGCGGCGCGCTGCTTCGCCAGCTGGGACCGGAGGTGCGACTGCGCGGTGGCTCGCTCGTCATCGCGCGGGCCAAGGTCGCGGCTGTGCGTACACCATACGGTATATGGAGCCAGGTCCTGCAGGCGCTCCGTCGTCTGCCCGACGCGCCCAGTCGCACCTGGCACGAGCTCACCAACCTCGATGCGGCCATTCCTGGAACGGCCGAGGGACGCGCCGGCAGCAAATATCGGCTGCTCGAAGAGCTATCCGAGTACGTTCGGCTGGCCGCGCGCTCCCGGCCCCTCGTGCTGATCCTGGACGAGATGCAGTGGGTGGACGCGGCGTCGTGGGATGTGCTCGATCACCTGCTCACCCAGCTCGAGCGCGAACGCATTTTGGTGGGTCTCACGATCCGGGATGATCCGGGACAGACTGACATCGCCGAGCGACGTCGCACGCTCGAGCGCATCGACTACTACCACGAGCTCCGTCTCTCGCGTCTCACACGCGAGGAAGTCAAGCGCTGGCTCGAGGCAGCAATGCACCGGCAGGAAGTCGGGCGTGAGCTGCTCGCGTACATCTACCGCCACACGGAAGGCAATCCGCTGGTGATCGTGCAGCTCCTGCGCTGCATGGTGGAAGAGGGTTCGCTCTGGCACAGCGGCGAGCGGTGGGAATGGACGCCGCCATCGGAGTTGCAGTTGCCGACGGGCGTGGATGCTGTCATCGCCCGGCGCGTGAGCCATCTGTCGCCCCAGACGCAGTCGATTCTCGGCACATCAGCGGTGATCGGACGGGAATTCGAAGTCGACGTGCTGGACGCTGCCGAAGGCGACAACACGAGCGCTGTCCGCGCGGCCATCATCGAAGCGATCAGCAAGGACATCCTGCAGCCCAACTACGAGCGCGGTGGCGGCGGACAGGCCTTTTCACACGCGCGCATTGCGGAAGCGTTCGTCGCGTCGATCCCGCGCGACAAGCTGCCAAGCGCACACGAGCGCGTCGCGCGCGCCCTCGAGGGTCGTCCCCGCAGCGCGGTCGAAGCCGCCGTCCACTTCGATCTCGCGAACTGCGCATCGGAGGCGTACAAGTACGCGCTCGAGGCCGCGACGCACGCGGAGACCGTCTACTCCTACGACGCTGCCGGCGAATTCCTGCAGATTGCCGCGCGCAACGCAACATCACCGGGCGAGCTCGCGGAGGTACGGGTTCGACTCGCCCAGCTGGCCGAGACACTCGGCCGCTACGACGAAGCCGAAGAACTCTGCGACCTGGCCATCGAGTGGTTTGCGGGCCAGGGCGATCGGCAGCGGGCGCTCACGCTGCGACGCATGCGCGAACGCGCGCGCAAGGAGCTTGGCCAGCACGCGCGCGTTACGCTGGACGCACTACGGCAGCTGGACGAGGAAGCCGAGTCGCTCGGTTCCGTCCGCGAGCGCGTGGAAATACTCACGATGCTGTCGCAGACCTACGGACGTCTTGGCGAGTCGAAGGAAGCCGAGCGTCTTGCCGCTGAATGCGTGAAAATGGCCGAGCAGGTCGATGATGACCTCCTGCTCGCCGGTGCGCTGAATCGCCTCGCGATCACGGTCGAGCAGGAGGATCCGCGTCGCGCGCGTCAGTACTACGAGCGCGCGTTGGAACTCTTCCAGATCGTCGGCAACGTCCGCGGCCAGGCCGGCTGCCACTCGAATCTCGGTATCGTGGCGCATCTCGAAGGTCGTCACGACGATGCGAGGAAATCGTTGACCATCGCGATCTCGCTCGCGCGCGCGGCGGGCATGCCCGACCTGTCCGGCATGGCGTCGCTGAACCTCGGCGTCATGATGCAGAAGCTTGGTGAGTACGATCGCGCCCGCGAGCTGTACGGTGACGCGCTCGCCCTGTTCGCGACCGTGAAGAATTCCGAGCTCCAGCTATACGTGCTGTACAACATGGCCAACCTCGACCGCGAGCGCGGCGATTTCGTGTCCGGCGCGGAGGTATACGAGGCGACGGCGTCGCTCGCGCAGCGCATCGGCCAGGTCGATGTCGAAATCGGCGCGATGGCGGGCGAGGGCATCTGTCTGCTGGAGCAGGGCCAGCTCGATGCCGCCAAGGTGCCGCTGACAGCGGTCGAGCACAGGATGACTGGACTTGCGGGCTGGTTCCAGGGACGCGAGCTCGTCGAAACTCTGCGCATACGCGTCGCGGCCGCTGAAGGTCGTCAGCAGGAAGCGCTGCAGATGTTCGACGCCGCCAGGGCCTTGGCGGAGCACGCGGACGTTTCGAGTGCCGCGTGGCTGACGGCTTCCGTGGCCGACGTCCTATATGCCATCGACCCGGAACACCTCAAAGCCGCCGTCGAGCGTTTCTCGCAAGATGTTGGCACGCTTGGGTTTGCGGAGTTGACACGGAAATACCAGGACCTCCAGGGCCTCCAGGCACAAGAGCAGAACAAGTGATTCAGGGCACAGCCCTGTCTTTTTGCTGGCGCTAGCTTCACGGCCGTTGTAAGATGTCCACCTCGATATACGGGGGCCGACGCCGGCTGCCGCATGGCGGCTTGGCGTTTGTCCCCACCTCAAACGCCATGAGCCAAGACATGCGCCGTTACGTCCCCCTGCTGATCGCCGGCACCGTGCTGATTGCGGCTGCCTGTAGCGACAGCGCGATCGCGCCGACGCGATCGACGGCCTCAATCTCCCTCTTCAGCAGCCCAGCCTCTCAGGCGAATCTGACCCTGAGCAATTTGGGCTCGCGAACGTACACCTTCACGATCGACCCGCAGGGTGGGTCGGTGAAGATCGGTGGCTTCCGCCTCGACTATCCGGCGAATTCGGTCTGCGATCCTGCGACCTCGGGCTACGGTCCGGAGTATTGGCTCGCGCCGTGTCAGACGCTGACGACGTCAATCACGATGACGGCTGTTGTGTCCTACGTCGATGGCCAGGCGCAAGCGGACTTCTCGCCGAACATTCGCTTCCGTCCGGATGCGTCCGTCCTTCTTTCGGTCAAGCGGCCAAGGATTGTCGGTCAGTTGCTCACGGACGATCTGCAGCGCGCGTATTCGATGTTGTACTTCAAGATGGTCGACGGTTCGCGCTATACGATTGACGAAGCGGCGACCGATTCCGATCTCGCGACGAAGTACGACAATGGCCAGGGCTGGGTGTGGCGTCGCATTCGCCACTTCACGGGCTATTACGTCCGCAGCGGCGATCCGTGTGACGCGTCGTCGGGCGACCCGAACTGCGTCAGCACCGGTCTGTACTAGCAGGGCGAGGTAAGCGACGGCTCCGCGACAAGGCGGAGCCGTTCGCGCAGAAGAGTCCTGTCCCACACAACTCAAAGGGGGCCGACGACGGCCACCGCGAACGTGCGGCCCGTACGTGACCCCCGTGTCCCTCCCCAGGGTCCTACACATGCGCCGTTACGTACCGCTTCTGATCGCTGGCGCCGCGCTGATTGCGGCGGCCTGTGGCGAGATGACCTCGCCAAGCGGCACTTCCACATCCACGCGGGCGATGGCCGTGGTTCCCAGCGGCCCGAACGTTTCGTCCGCACGAGCGAACCGTACCACGGAAGACAACGGAACGACCACACGGCTCGTGCTGTGGCCGGGTGGCGGTTTCGCGCTCATTGGCCCTTTCATTCTCACCTATCCAGCCAACGCGGTCTGCGATCCGAACCGCTCAGGATACGGTCCCGACGAGTGGAAGAATCCGTGTTCGACGTTGAGAACGCCAATGGTGCTCCAGGCAAAATTCTGGACGGACAACGGCGTCGCGTACGCGGAATTCACTCCGGACATTCGCTTCGATCCGTCGAAGACCGTCAGCCTGACGACTTTCATCCGTGATATCCGCGGTCAGCAGCTCACCGACGCGCTGAAGGCGCAGTACTCCGTGGGCTACACGCTGCGCACTGGTGACACCCGCTTCTTCGTCGACGAGTCGTACGACGACGCTTCCGTGCAGACTGTTTTCGGTGTGCGCCCGGATGGCTCGGCGTCGGGTTGGGCACGCAGGCGCATCTACCACTTCTCGGGCTACTACGTTCGCAGCGGCAGGGTCTGCGATGACTCGGATCCCACATGTAGCGGCGGCACCGGCCTGTACTAACGAAACGTTACGAATCGCTCCTCGGAAACGCCTCGCTCCAGCGGGGCGTTTCTGCTTCATGACGGCTGACGTACATGTCCTGCGGCATCGACACACACGTCCCGGACTGACACTGACCCGGGCGACACACGTGACGCAAAGCACGCGTAGGGAGGTTGAGAAGCGCAAGAAAGGTCGGGCACGTCTTATGCCCTTGCGAGCACAAGCAGTCACAAGCAGTCAGCGTACGTGTGCCGCAAGGAACCTTGGTGGAGCGCAGTGGTTGTACTGGTAGCGCCCGCGGGGCTGGTGAGCACGCGAACGATGTCGTTCGCACGGGAGAGAAGGTCAATGACGGAGTCGCAGTCGGTCGCACCTACAGAGCACGGGGGAAGCATGGACATACTGGTCATGCTCGAAGAGAATCCCGAGCACTCGGCGGTCCTGGCACATGTGAACTCCGTGCCTTCTCCGCTCGATGTCGAGCGTCCGTCGCGCGACATCGTCACGATTTACGGCGAGCCAAGCGCCGAGTCGCTGGCGCTGGCGCTGGCAGCCGCAGTCGAAATCCATCGGGGGCATCAGGGCACGGAACAGCCCAGCGGAGCGACATCCGCCATTCGCCACCTCGGCGTCTGGCCGGAGCGTGGTGCCCTGGGGGATGCTGCCTGGCGTGACGTCGTCACGGGACAGCTGGTGACACGTGATCTGGAGATCCCTCTCGAGATCCTGCACGCGACCGCGGGGCAGCTGCTCAGCGAATGCGGTCAGCTCATCCGTCGGTTGGTCGCCGGGCTCTCGATGCCCGATTGGCCGGAAGGTGCACGCCGGGCGATCAATGTCACACTGGGTCCGATCGTCGGATTGACCGCACCGATGTTCCGGCCGCTCGAGTCCGCGCTCGATGCATGGCGGGAAGCTGACGGACTCGCGTTCGACTACGAAGGCGATTGAGTAAGGAGCTTTGTCAGGGCGGCCCGCAAGGGGGCCGCCCTTTTTTTTTGGATCCACCCGTTTCTTCCTGACCCATGGGTCCGGTTAACGCCCCTTGCGGTTGGCGGTCCTCGAAGGCACGCTAAGAGAGAACACGCCAACGCCGGCGATGCCGAGAATAACGAACCAGGAAAAAAACCTGCGCCCCTCCGGGGGCGAACGTGTCTTTACGGACGCCCAAGGGCGTTTGTGGAGCGCGCTGTCCACCGCTGAACCTCATGGGCTCACGGTCGTTTTCACGTGCATCACAGAAGGCCGCCAATCCGGACGGGCGCTCGTCGTCGACCTGTCCGAGGAGGTCGGCGACGTCGGAGACGAGACGCTGCGCGCGTGGCTCGAGGCGGCCCCGCGCATCGGCAGACTGACCTAGCCTCTACGGGAGCTGCACCATGCGGGAGTATCGCGGGTCGGAGATCCGGAACATCGCGGTTGTGGGACACGGGGCGAGCGGAAAGACCTCATTGGTCGATGCGCTCGCCTTCGTGTCTGGGGCCAGCAAGCGGCACGGCTCGGTCAAGGACGGCACGGCGCTCACGGATTACTCCCCGGAGGAAACGGAGCGGAAGTTCTCCATCAACCTCGGTTGCGCGCACGCCGAGTGGATGGACACGAAGATCAACCTGATCGATACGCCGGGATTCCTCGACTTCCTCGGCGACGCGGTAGCCGGCGTGGCCGCAGCGGACGGAGCACTCTGTGTGGTGAACGCCAATTCCGGCGTCGAGGTCGGGACCGAGCGTGAGTTCCGTGAAGCGATGCGTCGCAAGGATCCCGTTCTCTTCGTCGTGAGCATGATGGACAAGGAGCACGCGGATTTCGATCGCGCATTTCAGCAGATCAAGAATCGCCTGACGGCGAAGGTCATTCCGGTCCAGGTGCCCGCAGGTGAAGGAGCGGCGTTTCGCGGCGTATTGAATCTCTTCTCCCGAAAGGCACACCTGTACAAGAAGGGATCCAAGTCCGGCGAGTATGACGAGGCGGATATCCCGGCAGAGTATCAGGCGACGTTCGACCGCTATTACCAGGAGCTCATCGAGACGGTCGCGGCGACCGACGATTCCCTGCTCGAGCGCTATCTCGAGGGCGGCGAAATACCGCGGGATGACGTCGTGCGCGCCATGAAGGAAGCGATGAAGCGCATGGAGCTCTTCCCGTTGTTCTGCGTCTCCAGCGAGCTGAATATGGGTGTCCAGGCGGTGCTCTCGACGATCGTGGAGCTGATGCCCAACGCCTATGACATGGAGGAGCTGCACGCGTTCAAAGGCGCGGAAGGCGACCACACCGTGGAGATCCATGCCAGGGATGATGCCCCGTTCTCCGCGCTCGTCTTCAAGACCATCTCGGAGCCCCACGTCGGCGACGTGTCGTATTTCCGCATCTACTCCGGCTCGGTGACGAACGGGGACGAAGTGTACAACGCCACGCGCAGCGCGACGGAGAAGTTGAATCACCTCTCGGTCAGTCAGGGCCGTGAACGCACGGAAGTTCACAGATTGTACGCGGGGGACATCGGCTGCGTCGCCAAGTTGCGTAACACGCACACGAACGACACGCTGTCCATCAAGGAGCACCCGGTCCGTTTACCCGCGATTGAGTTTCCGGAGAGCCTCGTACAGATGGCGGTCCACGCGACCAATCGCGCGGACGAAGAGAAGCTCCAGGCGGGCCTGCACAAGCTGCACGACGAGGATCCCACCTTCCAGATGCACTACAACTCCGAGACGCACGAGACGATCGTGTCGGGCATCGGTGAGCGGCACCTGGAGGTGACGATGGCTAAGCTGCGCCGCAAATTCGGCGTCACCGCGGAACTGACGAAACCGCGCATTGCATATCGCGAGACGCTGAAGAGCCGCGCGGAGGGGCAAGGCCGACATAAGAAACAGAGTGGCGGCCGCGGACAGTTCGGCGATTGCTGGGTGCGCTTTGCGCCGCTGTCACGTGGCAAGGGCTACGAGTTCGAGGACAAGATCGTCGGCGGTGCCATTCCAAGGCAGTACATCCCTGCCGTGGACCGCGGTATTCAGGAGGCGGCGGTGCGCGGCGTGCTGGCGGGTTTCCCCCTCGTCGACTTCAAGGTCGAGCTCTTCGACGGCTCGTATCATACCGTGGATTCGAACGAGCAGTCCTTCAAGATGGCCGGCATTCTGGCGTTCAAGGCGGTGGCTGCGAAGTGCAAGCCGGTGCTGCTCGAGCCGTTGGACGAGATCGATGTGCTGCTGCCCGACGAATACATGGGCGACGTGCTCGGCGACCTCTCCGGCCGGCGCGGCCATATCCTTGGCACCGACTCGGTGGAAGACGACGCCGGCGCGATGACCGGCTATACACGCATCCGCGCGGTCGTGCCGCAGGCGGAGCTCCACCTGTACGCGTCGACGTTGCAGTCCATGACGCAGGGGCGCGCAACGTTCCTTCGTCGGTTCAAAGGATACGAGGAGGCGCCGAACGAGGTGGCGCAGAAGGTGATCACGGAGCACGCCAAGGAGCGGGAGGAAGAGCTGGTCCCAGCCTGAGTGCTCGGGCGTCGGTACAACACGCACGGTGAGGAGACGGGTCTGCAGTCCGCCACCTCACCGTGCGCTTTTACAGCTATTTCATCGTCGTCACGAGGACCGCGCCCGCGGTGTGCGTTCCACCCCAGCGCAGATCGGCGTCCTGTGCGCTGATGAAGCGAATCAGGCGGACGCGCTCGAGTGGGATCGACCGCAGCGATTCCACGGGTCCGAACGGCAGCTCGTCGAGGTACACGGTGACCTCTGGAGCGGCGAACGCCGGGATCGTCGAAAATGCACGGCGACGCAGGAACTCCGGCCGAAGCTGCGCGACGGCCTGATAAGCGTCCGTCACTCGCGCGGCGACGATCTCCGCTGCGGTAATGACGTCACGATGCGTGTCGGCCATGGTGACTGGCCGCGTCGACGCCGAGCTCGCGCAGGCGCATAGGCAAATGCCCGCGACTCCGAACGACAAGCGACGCCACATAGACCCTCCCTGCCCGGAAATCACCGGTCCGGACCGGCCCAACGTCCTGGATAACTGCTCCTCTCATTTCGTCGAAAAGGCATTTCCGGTGCCAATCGCGGATGCGACGGCGCGTTCCGCTTGCCGCCCGGACCGACCGCATTCACATTCGGTCGGGTGACTCACCTCACAGGTCTTGCCATGGGCTTCCGTGTCCACTTTGCCAACGCGCTGTGGGTTGTCGCGTTGATCGCATGCGCCAGCAGCGGTACGACGGCCGGCGCCGCTCCCCGTCGAAGCTCGATGACCATCACGGGCGACGAGATGGTCGCGGCGGGGGTCAGCAACGTCTACGACGCGATCCAGCGTCTCCGCCCGCAATGGCTCACGTCGTCGCGCATGCGCGGCGCCGGTACGTCGGACGAATTGCAGGTCTACATCGACATGAATCGTTACGGCGCACTGGAGTCACTGCGGCAATTGCCGATCGGCGGTATCGCCGAAGCGAGATACCTAAACGCCGCCGAAGCGACCAATCGGTACGGCACTGGTCATTCCGGCGGCGTCATCCTGATCATGTTGGCCAACCCCTGAGGGCGTTCAGGAACCGGTTTTTCTCCGCTTCGGGCGCGCCTGCTTCTTGGCCGCCACGCGAATTGGCACGACGTCGCCGGTATCGCATCCCGAGGGTACCTGCGGTTTCGGTTGCTTGTACACGAACCGCTTGCCCTCGTAATTCCTGAACACGACTTCGTCGTCATTGATCTCCTCGACGTACTCGGGCAGCAGCGGCACCTTGCCCCCGCCTCCCGGGGCATCGATGACGAAATGCGGAACGGCCAGCCCGGAGGTCCAACCGCGCAGTGCTTTGACGATCTCTAGTCCCTTCTCGACCGTCGTGCGGAAGTGCTCGCCACCGGCGACCTGATCCGCCATGTAGATGTAGTACGGCCGCACCCGCGCCTTCATCAGGCGATGCATCAACTCCTTCATGATGCCGGGATCATCGTTGACGCCGCGCAGGAGCACGGTCTGGCACCCCAACGGCACGCCGGCGTCTGCCAGTCGACCGAGCGCCGCGACGGCCGCGGGTGTGAGCTCGCTGGGGTGGTCGAAGTGTGTGTTCATGTACACCGGATGGTATTTCTTCACCATCTCGCAGAACTCCGGTGTGATGCGCTCCGGCAGGTGCGAGGTGATGCGGCTGCCCAGCCGGATGATCTCCACATGCGGGATCGCGCGTAGCCGCTGGAAGATGTACTCGAGTCGGCGGTCGGACAGCATCATCGGATCGCCGCCGGAGAGAATGACGTCGCGAATCTCCGGATGTGCAGCGATGTACTCGAACGCCGAATCATACTGGTTCAGCGGAATCTTCTCCGGGTCTCCGACCTTTCTTCGCCTCGTGCAGAAGCGACAGTAGGCGGCGCACACCGGGCTGACGAGAAACAGGACGCGATCGGGGTATCGATGCGTGATGTTCGGCACGGGCGAGTCGCCGTCTTCGTCGAGGGAGTCGATGACGCCGTCGACGATGTCGAGCTCCTGCATCGTGGGAACGAACTGATTCCACATCGGATCGCCGGGCTCCCCGATGAGGTCCAGCATCGCCGGCGTGATCCGCATCTGGAAATTGTCGAAGGCGGGCTGAAGCGCCTGCACGTCGATCTCGCGATCGGCGACATCGGCGCCGAAGCGGTTCGCGACGTAGGCGTGCAGCTTTTCCATGCTGTCGACGCTCTGATGCACTGTCTTCTGCCAGTCACTCATACAGGACGAGGGGAGAGGGGACGGTCAACCGTGGGCGCTGGCGAGGCGCTTCGTGAGGATGACGCGATCGTCGCCGAGTGCATAGAAATCGCGTAGCCGCGCGGCTTCCACGTAGCCGCGTTGGTGATAAAACTGCCGCGTCGCCGCGTAATCGGTGCGCGACGACGTCTCGATCGTGACGAGTCGCGCCTGGCGTTCCGCCAGACGACGCTCGAGGTCGGCCATGAGCGCGGCGCCCGCACCGCTCCGTTGCGCCTGCGGATGCACGGCGATCCAGTACAGATCGTAGGTGCGATCGGTGGATGGCGTTGCCCCAAAGCAGGCGTAGCCCACAAGCCGATCGTCGGCAAACGCGCCGACGAACTCGTAATCGGATTCGCCGGCGGATGCGGAGGAGAAGGTGTCGTCGAACAACTCGATCGCCACGGCAATCTCGGCGTCGGAGAAGACGCCGGTGGCGCGGACGATGTGTTCGACGAGAGTGCGGTGTTCGGGGAGAAGGGGGGCTACGGTCAGGCGACCAGTCACCTATTGCCGCCCGCGAAGAGCTCCAACTCCGGCGATGCCGCCACCTGCATCCCTGAAAGCTGTTGCGCCAGCACCCATTGCTCGTACTGCGGCTGCTGATCGCGCTTCCGCGCCAGCCCCAACTCCGTGATCGTGCGGACGAGCGTCGAGTACTCGATGCCCGCGGCGCGCGCCATGCGCGCGAGTCCAGCGTCCGGTGCGATGTCCGGATTCGAGTTCACCTCGAGGATCCAGGGTTGGCCCGTCTCGTCGAGGCGCATATCGACGCGGCCGTATCCCTGTCCGGCGACGAGGCGCCAGGCTTCCGCGGCCACGCGGCGGACCTCGGTCGCGACGCGTGCCGGCAGCTCCGCAGGGCATTTCGGCTGGGCGCCGAGATCCTCGTCACTGCCCGTGTCCCACTTCGAGCGATAGGTGACCATGCGCCAGAGGCCCTTGGGCATGGCGGAGAAGTCGATCTCGGCGATGGGCAGCACGGTGTCGCCCACGATGCCGACATTGAGCTCGCGACCCTGGATGTACCGCTGGACGATCACCTCATCGAACGTTTGCAACATGGCTTCGACGCGCGCCTTCAGCGCGCGCGCGGAACGCACGACCGAACGCTGCTCGACGCCGATCGACGCGTCCTCAGCCGCCGGCTTCACAATGGCTGGATATCCGACGCTGCGTATGCGGCTGCCCCGCCGGAGCGTGATCCACGCCGGAACCGGCAAGCCAGACTGCGCGAGCAACGCGTTCACCACTGGTTTCCGGAGGCAAAGCGCCGCCGTGTAGGACGAACTGCCGGTGTAGGGGAGGCCGAACAACTCCAGCACGGAAATGACGGGCGGCTCGAGCTCGGCCACCCCGTCGACGCCCTCGCACATGTTGAACGCGGCGTCGAAGCGTCCACGGCGGACGCGGTCGATCCAGCGCGCGTCCGTACCCACCGGAACCCGGACGACCGTGTTGCCTTCGTTCTGGAGCGCCGTTTCGATGGCCTCGACGGTCTGAATGATCAGCAGGTCCGGCGTCGCGTCGGTGACCGAGTCGCCATCATATAGAAGGGCGATTCTCATCGTTTGATCCTCCGAGGCCGGCCCATTCTCACGCCCTGACGCTTCGCAGCGGCCAGCACGCAAGTCTGGATCAATTCGTCGTAACCCAGCCCCGCCGCTGCGGCTGCCTTCGGCAGGCAGGAATTTTCTTCCGGGTTGGGCAGAATGCCCGGCAACGGATTTATCTCCACGATATTTGGAACGCCGTCAGCGTCCAGACGAACGTCGATGCGGGACCAATCGCGACACCCGACGGCGTTGTACGCGCGCAACGTCACCTGCTCGATGGCAGAGCGAAGCGATTCACTTACGCGAGCGGGACACTCGAACATCTGCAGCGGCTGCTCGGGCGTATCCCAGATCCACTTTGCTTCGAACCCATAGATCGGCAGCGCGCCCTCGGGGAGCGCGTCGAACCGGATCCCGACGAGCGGCAGGACGCGAGCGTCGCGGCCATTACCCAGGACTCCACAAGTGAACTCGGCACCCGGCAGGAACTGCTCCAGCAGCACGGGTTGCTCGTAGACCTCGAGCAGCTCGGCGACGCACGGCAGCAGCTCGCTGCCGTCGCGGATGTAGTTCCGTTCGGTGATACCCTTGGACGAGCCTTCCTGGACAGGCTTCGCGAAGATCGGATACCGGAGCAGATTCGCGCGCTTGACCGCCTTGGCTTCCGCGAGGGACTCGACGAGCGCGAACGGAGCCGTCGGGATGCCGTAGAACTGCAGCATCTGCTTCGTGCGAGCCTTGTTGAGCGCCAGCGAGAGCGTGAACGGGTCGCTGCCCGAGTAGGGGATGCCGTAGAACTCGCAGATCGCGGGAACGTGCGCCTCGCGATTCTGTCCGCTGAGCCCTTCGGCCATGTTGAAGACGATATCCGGACGCGCGTCACGGAGACGCTGCGGGAAATCGGCGGTGGCCTCGAGGCGGACGACGTCTCCCAGTCCGCAGAGCGCGCGCTCCACCGCATTGATGGTCTCGGGCGAATCCCACTCCGCGTACGCATCATCGGCACGCGGCGCAGACGGCGAGACGGCGACGCTGGGCAGCGCCGCGCTGGCGACGGCGGTTCCGGAACGCGCGCCTAATGCGCGCCCGAAACTCGGGGGGTCTTCGTCGACCGATGCAGACGTGGACGGCATGGGGACACCGATCTGTCCCGCGAATTCCGTCGAGGTGTCTGGTTTCTGGTTGTATGCGAACCCGATGCGCGTCATCCGGTCCCGGTCACCGGTGGTGCTCTTCCGCTTCGAAGTGCAATCGCGCAAGAGCGATGCCATGCGCTAACAACGCGCCAAGATACGATTCTCTTTTTTTTCGCGCAACGATTTTTTTCGCGATTTTTTTTTTCGCGACGGTCATCAGACCTTGTGGTACTCCACCTTCGCCGCTTCGCGTCGATCCTCGGCGACATAGATCACGAAGTCGGAGAAGAATCCCGGAGCTTCACGCTGCAGCATCCGCAGCGTCGCGACGGCGAGCCGTCGAATCTCGAGCTCCGCGCCTTCACCCGCGCGCAGCTCGAGCATCGTGCGCCACGCCCGGGCGTTGCCCGTAACCACGATCTTGGTCTCTGTCGCATTCGGCAGCACTGCGCGCGCGGCTTCACGCGCCATCTTGCGGCGATGGACGCGGTCGGCGACCCACCCGTATCGCTCCATCAGCTGTTCCACGAGACCAACGTACGTGGCCTGCGCGCCTTCGACTTCTGCGCGCCACCGCTCCTCCAGCGCCTGATCGCCGATGATGGCCGGCGGGACGACGAAGCTGGCGTTCGACTCGTCCACGTAGCGCTGCGACAGCTGCGAGTACGCAAAGCCAGCGCGATGGCGGACGAGTTCATGCGTCAGCGATCGGCTCACTCCCTCGAACAGGAGCGAATAGTTCGCGTGCTCGAGCACGCTCCCGTGACCCTGCTTCTTGATGTTGTCGAGGTACTCGCGGGTGGGACGCTTCGCCGGATTCGCCTGACTCATATAGCACAGTCGACCCGCGAATTCGGCCAGACGTTCTCCGTCCGTGCTTTCACCGAGCCATGAAACGGGCAGGTGCTCCGGCGCCGCGAAGCTCGGCCGGGCGAGCAGAGAGACGCGCGGTTCGTAGAAGAGTTCCATGGGCGCGTAAACTACAACAGATCGAGGCGGAATTGAGAGTATGCGCGTTCGCGCTCGACCGTCTCCAGAGCGGAGCGCGCCGTCGGCGGAAGCGCCGCAAGCGCCGGATCGTACTTCACGTCGTCGATGGAACGTGCTCCTTCCGCCGCGAGCTTGACGCCGCGATTGAAGATCCCTTCCGGATCGAACGCGTGCTTGATCGCCGCGTACCGACGGAGCTCGGCGTCGCTGCGCACGCGGCCGAGCAGCGGCGCGCGCAACCGTCCGTCTCCGTGCTCGCCGGACAACGTGCCACCGAGGCGCGCGACGAGGTCGGTCGTCTCGTCGAGAATGCGTTCAACTCGGGCGCGCCAATCGTGCCGCGACACGTTCACGAGCGGGTTCACGTGAACGTGTGCGTCACCCGCGTGGCCGAAGATGACGCCGGGCGTCTCGTGGGCATCGAGAATCGCGCGCACGCCTCGGACGTAAGCGGCGAGCGACTGCGGGGGGACGGCGCCATCCTCGATGAATTGCATCGACCGCAACGACGGGTCCAGGCGGGAAAGGGCAGGGCTCGCCGCGTGTCGGAATGCCCACATCTCCAGTTCACGTGCGGCGTCCAGCGCGAGGATCGACACGCGGGCGCCGCGAGTGCGTAACAGGGACGCGAGTCGCTCTGCTTCGGCGTTGACGAGCGCCGCGCTGTCACCCTCGATCTCGATCATCAGCACCGCGTCGGAGTCCGGAGGCACGGGCAGTGCGTGGCCGCCTTTCGCCGCGATCGTGAGGAAGGTGCGGTCCAGGAGCTCACACGCGGACGCACCGGCCTCCCGCACGACGATCGCCGCCCCAACGGCCGCGTCGAGCGTCTCGAATGAGACCATGAAACTCGCCGTCGCCGCAGTGGCCGGAGCGAGTGCAACCTCGACGGCGGTGAAGATCGCCAGCGTGCCCTCGCTACCGACGAGAAGATCGATGACGTCATGCGACTCGCGAAACGCATCGAGGGCATATCCGCTCGAATCCTTGCGTACGGCGCGTCGCGGCACACCGCTGTCATCGATCAACATCGGCTGCGCCGTCCGCGTGAAGCGCTGCAACGCGGCGGCGTCCGGCAGCGGCTGGCCGCGCCGTACCGTGGCGACCGTGCCGTCGTCGAACACGCACTGCAAGGCCAGCACCCACGGCCGCATCGAGCCATGGCGCAGCGAATGCGCGCCGGCGGCGTTGGTCGCCGCCATTCCGCCAACCGTGCAGAATTCGCCGCTCGATGGGTCGACGGGGAGACGCAAGCCGACGGAGGCGGCGCGTCGCTGAATCTCGCCGCGCAGCACACCGACGTCGGCGCCGATGCTCCGCGTCGCCGCGTCAGGCGCACCGATCGCGCGAAGGCGACTCAGGTCCACGACGACACCCGGGCCGATCGCGCCGCCCGCCATGCTGCTCCCGGAGCCGCGAGGCACCAGCACGCGACCTTCGTCCTGGGCCCAGCGTACCAGCGTTTGCACGTCCGCCACGCCGTGTGGAACCGCAACCGCCCGCGGCAGTACTCGTGCGATGCCCGCCGCCTCTGAGTAGACGGCGCGCGCGGCATCGTCGACGCGAAAGATCCCGCGAAATCCGGCAGGCGCGCTCAGCGCCACGCCGTTACGGATTTGGCGGGAGCGCCGCCTCGATCAGCCGCAGGAGCGTCGGCGGCGTAGCATCCCCCTGTTCCAGTCGATCCAGCACGTGCTCGAGCGTCAGCTGCGCGCGCTGGAGGGCGTGCGCTTGCGTGCGCCGCGAGGTCGCATACGATGCCCCGGCGATGAGGAGGGCCGGCGCCACCGCAACGGGCATCATCACGCCCATCGCCACCAGCGCGACCGACGAGGCGGTGCCGACGACCGTGCCCGCGCCGGTCTGACCAACCATCGTGCGTCGCAGAACGGTGAAGTCGGCTTCGAGTCGCACCAGCGTGCTCGCGTCGTCCATCCGAATCACGGTGGCGGCGATGTCGTTCGCGCGATACAAGGCGTAGTCGCGGCCGCGCAGCAATTGCCGCACGGAACTCAGCAGGCCGCGACGCGGTTCCCAGATGATTCGATCAGCTCGTTGCCGGACGACTCGCAACCATTCCTCGCGTTGCATCCAGCGGTCGAGCGTCGCCAACACGCGCTCCGCGGCGCCGGGCACGACGCGCTGCACCGCGACGCGCGTTCCGCCGAAGAGATGCGATGCGACGCCGGACGCGGCGCCGGGAAGCGCTTCGATGCGAGCCCGCTCCTCCGCCAGCGCCTGTCGGATGTACGACGAGGAGAGCCCGACCTCTTTGCCGACGTCGAGAATCTGTTGCTCGGTCAACGCGTCGGGCGCGTCGACCAGGTCGCTGTCATCGCCCGTCTCGGCCTGGAGCTCCGCGGCGCGTGCGAGCACGCGTTCGAGCGCCGCGCGCGTGACGAGCGATTTTCCCGTTTGTGTCGACGACGGTGGCTTCCCCGGCTCGCGCACCATGGCGACCGTCCCCTAGATGCCGCCCAACACGACGTCCAGCTGACGTTGAACCGCATCACGCACGACGTCGGGGATCGGGAAGGTGGAGTTGAAGCGCGACGTCAGTGTGGCCAGGTCGCCGGACGTCGGCTGTCCCGCCTGCGCCAGGTAGTACCGCATGTAGCCCGGAAACAACTCGCGGGCCGCGCGGTCGAGCAGCATGGCGCCGGCGCGGACCTGTCCCACCGTGACATATCTGGCCGCCGTGCCCGCGCGCTGCTCCGTGGGCGTGGTGTTGTCGTTGACGGCCGTCGCGACGATCGTGCCCACGATCTCGTGCGCGAAGACGTAGATCGCTTCGTGCGCGTCGTTTTCCGGCCACGTTACGGCCACCGCATTCTGACGGCTTCCGAAGTTGACCGTCCGCCCTTCGCCCCCCAGAACCATGGACAGCACCAGATCGCCGCTCTCCTGCTGCGTGTTGTTCAGAAAGCGCTGCAGCTTCTGCCGGTAATCGCCCTGCCAGATCGAGTCGGTGAGACGCACGAAACCGACGCGCGACGCGTTCTCCGCAGTCCAGTACGCATCGTAGAACTGCTTGCGCTCATCCTCGAGCGACTCGCTGAACAACCGCAGCCATTCGCGATCCGCCGCGGTGGGGAAGGATTGACCAAGCACCGCGAAGTACTGGCGAAGCGCGGGATCGTTCGTTGCCCCGATGTTGCCCTCGGCCTGCAGGAAATACGTGATTACCTGGCGCATCTGGTCGTACGACGCGAAATACATCGGCACGAACTGGCCGTTGAAGATTGCTGGATTCAGCGTGAGCCGCTGTTGCAGCCGTTCGCGGTTGACGTCGAGCATGGTCTTGACGTTCCGCTGCGCTTTGAGCGCTTCGATTTTGGCGCGGTAGTCCTTTCTGAACACCGGTACCTGTGCCGTGTCCCGCAGGAGCATGGCGTACCCGTGCAGCCAGAGATCCACATGCCGGCGCGTGAGCACCGGCCATTGTTGCGCCGGCGTCTGCTGTTGGGCGGGGGTCGCGGCCCCTCCGCTTCCCGTGGACACGCCTGGTGCGCAGCCGGCGACGCACGCGAGTAGGAACACGACAGCTCTCTTCATGACAGATGCACTCCACTGTGCAATGGTCAATCACTCACGACGGATTTTCCGCAGACGACGCAGAAGCGCCAGCCGGCCTCCACTTCCGCCCCGCAAGCCGGACAGTTCTTCACCTGCAAGTTCTGGCCGCAATGCGGGCAATAGTTCAGTGTCCGGCCCGGCGGCAGATCGCCACCACAGTACCGGCACCGCGGCGCATCAGTCGTGGCGCGCGCAGGTCCGCCCGAAACGCCCGCTGTGCTCGACGCCGGCGCCGCGGCCGGCGCGCCTTGCGGCGCGGGTGCCGTGCCGGCCGTTCCGATCGCATCGAGGGCCGCAGGCTTGATCGCCACCTGCGCGTCAGCGAAATCGCGAACACGGGACGGCTCGGGTGACGACGACATCAATTCACGACCGAGATTGTCCCGCAGTCGTTCATCCACGTCCAGGTACCCGCGCGCACCGGTGAGCAGCTCCATCAACACCAGCTCGTATTCCTGGTTGGTCTCCAGCCCGAGCTCCCGGCGGAAATGACGATACGGCAGAATGTGCTGGTGGATGTCCGACACGCTGAACGGTGCAGTGAGTAACGCGGGTTGTTTGTCGCGAATGTTTCGCACGAGTGTGTGGAACATGCGATCGAGCGCGTCCATCACTCTGTTCCGCTCACGGTGTGCGCCAATCGGCCCTTGGCTCGCTGGGCTTGCAGCCACTCCACATATAAGGAAGGGACCGGCCCCCCCGATTCCGTCTGCTCGCGGGCTGCCCTTGTGGCCAGATGATCGGCGTACTCGTTCTGTGGGTGCTCGTTGTGTCCCCGAACCCATTGCCAATCAACATCATGCGTCAAAGAGAGATCGTACAATTGCTGCCATAATGTCAGGTTCTCGATCGCTCCCTCCTTTCGCCGCCAGCCGCGAGCCCTCCATCCCGCAACCCACTCGCGCATGCCCTTCACCAGATACTGTGAGTCGCTGGTAAAGCGTACGCGTAGACGATTTCTCTTACGCGAAAGGATGTGCAAAGCCTCGATGGCACTCCGTAGCGCCATGCGATTGTTCGTGGTCGCGGGCTCCGAAATCCAGTAGTCCAGGCGCGTGGTGCGGTCGTCGCGCGCACCGGGATACTCGATCAATCCGGCCGCCCCGCCGGGATTCTCGCCGTCGCGGCCGTTGCCGAGGCACGACTCGTCGGCGTAAACGGATACCATGCGATGGCTCATCGGCCGACGACGTCCACCGAGTCCAGCTCGTCGAGAAACAGCGTGAGTCCATCGCCCGTCGTGGGGTTGCGCGCTTCGATCACCTCGCGGCCGGCGCGCTGTTCCAGCGTGAGCGGGAGAATGACGTACTCGGACCCCCGTCGAGTGACGACGATGCGTTCACCGCGCGCGACGGCGCGTTCCAGCCGGTCGTATTGTTCGTGCGACAATTGAGCCATTCAGGTGCACCAGCTGCGGGCCACGTCCTCGAGGATGTCCGCCGCTCTGCGGACTTCGTCTACTGGAATGTATTCTTCCGCCGCGTGGGCGAGGCCCATGTCCCCCGGCCCGAAGCACACCGCCGGCACGCCGGCTTCGTTGAGCAGCGCCGCGTCGGTCCATGCACTCATCCCCAGCGCGTCCGTGCTCAAGCCGCGCTGTGACAACGCGCGCGCGAGCGTCTGCACGACCGGCGCCGCGCGATCCACGTCACTCGGCGGCTGCGCGAACAGCAACGCCACCTCCGCGTCGAACTGGGGTGCGCGATCGGCAACCGCGCGACACGCATCGTGCACTTCACGCAACGCGTCTGCCGCGGACTCGCCCGGGATCGTGCGTCGCTCCAGACGCATCACGCAACGATCCGGATAGGTGCTGAGGCCAAGGCCACCGTCGATCGTCGACGCGTGTAAGGATGGACGTCCCAGCAATGCATGCTGACGCAGCGGCAGCCGCTCCATGTCCAGCATATCCAGCTCGGAAAGAAGGAGACCGGCGTGTCGAATGGCGTCCACCCCCAAATCCCACCGACTTCCGTGCGCGGCACGACCTTTCACCGTGACCTCGATCCAGGCGAAACCGCGATGGGCGGGCATGATCGCGAGTCCGGTGGGTTCGGTGACGATCGCGGCGTCGGCGCGAACACCGGACGCGATCAACGCGGCAGTTCCCGAGCTTTTCCATTCCTCATCGACGACGGCCGCGATGACGAGGTCTCCGGCAAGTTCGCCCGTCAGCCGCGATGCCGCCGCGCACATGGCCGCTACACCGCCTTTCATGTCGCTGGCGCCCCGGCCAAAAATGCGACCGTCCCGCTCGATCGCGTCGAAAGGTGCGTGCCTCATGCCCTCGACCCCGACGACGTCGAGATGGCCATTGAACATGAGCGAGGGTGTGCCAGACCGATGACCGCGGATGCGTGCGACCACGTTGGGTCGGCCGCCGCCCGCGTCGGCGAGGTGAGCGTCGATCCCCCATTCGCGCAGAACCCCCGCGAGAAATTCGGCGATGCGACGTTCGCCGGGAGCATCGGAAGCGAGCGACGGGTTGCGCGAATCGATGCGCACCAACTCACGAAGGAGCGCGACGGCATCGCCGCGTTCGATGGTCATGCGGCGGCGGGTTCGACGACAACTCCGCCTTCATCGAGCCGAAAGTCCAGCAGCTCGCCGAGGGACCCTACGGCGAGCCGCACGGCGTCGGCGCCCCCGTCCGGGCACAGTAAGAGCACGCAGCCCCCGCCGGACGCACCCATCGCTTTTCCTCCGCGCGCACCGGCGTGGCGCGCGACGGCGATGATGTCGTCGATCCGCTGCGTCGGAATGGTAGAATGCAGCGAGCGCTGATGTTGCCAGTGCTCACCCAACAGGTCGCCCACTGCATCGAGGTCTGCGCCCTCGAGTGCGACGGCGATCTCCCGTGCGAGTTCACTCATCCGCCGGAGTGCCTGGAGCACTCGGCGTTCGCCACGCTCGTACGCATTCAATACCGCGGTGATAGTGTCCCCGGAAATTCGCGACTCGCCCGTGTAGACCAGAACAGACCGTCGACAGAACGCGTCGCGCGTACGAGACGACAGGTCGATGCGCCGCACGGAGGTCGACGTCGAGAACGTCAGCGCGAGCGCGCCGCCGTACGTCGCCGCGTAATGGTCCTGGCGGCCACCGGCGATGCCGAGCTCCTCCACCTCGATGCGACGTCCCTCCTCCGCGATCACGGAACGGTCGATCGGTTGCCCGCGCCACGCGGCGATCGCGGCGAGCAGGGCCGCGCTGGTCGCCGACGATCCGCCGAGGCCGGCACCGATCGGAAAATCGCTCGCCACCGACGCACTGACGTCGAGTCCCGCACGCCGCATCGTCGCGCGGACCAGTGGGGTCTCATCGCGCGTCGCGCGTGCGATCGGCGCATCGGACAGGCGCACCACGGCATATCGATCGATCGCGACGTTGCAGACGAACCCGCCCTCGCGGTCGCAATACGGCGGCACGTCCGTCCATCCGCCGCCGAGATCGATCCGTGTCGGTGCGCGCGCGACGATCTCGCGCGTCACGCCGGCTGAAGTGGCATCGGGATTTCCTCCAGTGCGGGGAAACGTAGTCCTTCCGCGGGCACTCGCCAGCGCGGGCCAAGGTGATCAGAATACGCTGTGGAGGGCATGACCATTGCTCCCCCACTTTTAGCGAATGCCCGATTTTCTTCAGTACCTGAACGACTGCAAGTTCATTCTCGTCTCCAACCGCGAACCGTACGAGCACGTTCGCGGTGTGCATGGCGTCGAAGTCAAACAGCCGGCAGGCGGACTCGTGTCGGCGCTCGATCCGACGATGCGGCGCATTCACGGAACGTGGGTCGCCTGGGGATCCGGGAGCGCCGACCGTGAAACTTCGGACGGTCTGGGTCGCGTGCAGGTGCCACCGGGCGAGGAGTCGTACACGCTCCGTCGCGTGTGGCTCGAGGACAACGAGGTCGAGTCCTACTATCACGGTTTCGCCAATCGATCGCTGTGGCCGTTGTGCCACATGCTCATTCATTACTTCGAGTTCCGCACCGAGTTCTGGGATCGATACCGGGCGGTCAACATGCGTTTCGCGCATGCGGTCGCGGATGAGGCGGAGCGTTGCACCGGTCGCTCGATGGCGTGGATCCAGGACTACCATTTCGCGCTGGTGGCGGAGTTCCTGCGCGCGATGCGGCCGAACATGTTCATCCATCAGTTCTGGCACATTCCATTTCCTCCGCCCGACATCCTGCGATTGCTGCCGAGCGGAACGCACGAGACGCTGCTTCGCGGCATGCTCGGCAACGATCTGATGGAGTTCCAGATCGAGCGGCACGCGCTGAATTTTCTCGATTGCGTCGCCGAGTTCGTCCCCGACGCCGAAGTGGATCTCGGCGAGCAGACCGTGCACCTGCAGGATCGCACAGTGCACGTTGCCGCGTTTCCGATCAGTGTGGATTTCGGGAAGTACGACGCGATGGCGCAAACGGAGGACAGTGAAAAGCGCGTGCGGACGCTTCGCGACCGCTATGCGCATGGATCGCGGCAGCTCGGCGTCTGCGTCGATCGCGTGGACTACACCAAGGGCATTCCGGAACGATTGCGCGCGCTCGACGTACTGTGGAGCGAGCATCCCGAGCTGCGCGAGCGCTTCAGCTTCGTGTGTGTCGGGACCCCGTCGCGGTCCAATCTCAAGGCGTACACACAGCTGGAGCAGGACGTCACGGAGACAGTTCTCGCGATCAATCAACGATACGGCACGTCCGACTGGACCCCGATCGTACTCATCAACGAGAACGTGGACTCGGATCTGCTCGCCGCGGTCTACCGCGCGGCGGACATCTGCCTTGTGTCATCGCTTCAGGATGGCATGAATCTCGTCGCCAAGGAGTTCGTCGCGGCGCAGGTGGATGAGCGTGGCGTGCTCCTGCTCAGCCGCTTCACCGGCGCCGCTGAAGAAATCGAAGGCGCCGTTCTCATCAACCCGTTCAACCTGGACGGGTTCGTTTCCGCCATTCGCAACGCGCTCGACATGCCGGCAGAAGAGCGGCGGCGTCGGATGCGGCGTATGCGTCGGCGCCTGCAGACGAACACGATCTTCGACTGGCTCGACTCGATTCTCGCTCGCTGTGGTGACATCATGTCGAGCGATCCAGAGGCCGCGAGCGCCGGCGCGGACGGGTGAGCGCGGCGGACGTCGTCTCCGCCGTCCAGCGTTTCTCCAGGGTCGTCGGCACGCGGCTGGATGGCGCACCGTGCGTCGTCATGCTCGACGTGGACGGAACGTTGGCACCGATCGCGCCGACACCAGAGCAGGCGGCTGTCCCCGCGGAGACGAAGGCGACGCTCGCCCGGCTCGTCGCGTTGCGTGATGTCGTGCTGGCGTTCGTGTCGGGACGCTCGGCGCTCGATGCCTGGCACATGACCGCGGTCGAGGGCGCCTGGGTCATCGGAAATCACGGCTTCGAGTGGCGCACCCCCGACGGCGAGGTGTCGCCGAACGACCATGCACGGCGGTTCGAGCCGGCGATCATGCGTGCAGCACAGGAGCTCGACGCGGCGCTCTCCGGGATCGCCGGCGTCATCGTCGAGAACAAGCGCTGGACGCTGAGCGTCCACTATCGCCTGGTCGATGCGGCGCGCGTCCCCGCGATCGAGGAGCGCTGTCGCGAGGCGGCGCAACGTCTCGGGTTGCGCGTGACCGAAGGAAAGAAGATCGTGGAGCTGCGTCCGCCGCTCGACGTGAACAAGGGAACCGCTGCGGTGTCCTTCGTCGCGCGAGTCACCGCACGCGCGCGCCGGGCCGCGGTCCTGTATATCGGTGATGATCGCACGGACGAAGACGCGTTCGAGGCGCTACGCCGCCATCATCCGTCGGCGGTCACCGTCCACGTCGCCGCGAGCGAGACCGCGACAACGCATGCCGAAATCGTGGTTGCGTCGACGTCCGAAGTCCGCGCGGTGCTGGACTGGCTCGTCGAGCGCCGCGGCCGCTAGCGCCGCTTTCCTGCCTTTTTCTTCGCAGGTTTGGACGTCGCGCGCGTCGCGGACGGCTTGGTGGCTTTCTTCGAGGCGCTCTTCTTCGCGCTGGCGCCGTGCGCAGCCTGGACGCGCGCCATCTGCTGCGCGAAGGCGCGCTCACGCTCAGCGGCTGCTTTCGCGCGCTGAACCATACGCTCCTTCGCGGCGATCTCCGAGGCCGTGGGTTTCTTCCGCTCGGACGCGGGTCGCCGGGCGTGCGAGGATTCCGCTTCGCGCAACAGCTTGTCGGCTTCATCCTGCGTCATCTGCCCGCGACGCACCATGAACTGCACCAGGTCACGCGCGCTCTCGACCGCGAATCCCGCGATGCCCGCTGCCGCGCTGATCACGTCTTTCATCGCGAGCGCTACCTTGCTGCCGGCTTCCTGGCTGATTTCCTGGGCACGCTCGGTGAGTTCCGCAATCGCGTCGCGCGCGTCCACGGCGCGATGGCCCGGACCGCGCTTGATCTGCGGAGCGGCGCTGTTGCCAGCTTTCACGGCTGTAGCTTGAGCTTTCTCGGCCATCGTTGGTCCGGGAAGTAATCGAAGTCGGTGGCGATTTGGTGTGCCTTCAGCGGCACGGGGCGCGACCAAAGAACTTGGAGAAGGCGCGCCTACCAGGCGGGTCAGCAAGGGGCAAGTATATGTCTGAGCGTAAGCTACGCAAGCGCGCTCACGTTATGGACGAGCGGGTTACCGGACGCGCAAAGCCTGACGCGATCTGCCAGGCGGGTGGAGTAACGATCAGGCTTATGTTGACAACAATAGGACACTAAGGCGACATCATGGCGTATTTGCCGCTCGCTGGTGTCAAAGTGCTTGATCTGAGTCGAGTGCTCGCTGGCCCGTTCTGCACGATGATGCTTGGCGATCTCGGAGCCGACGTCATCAAGATCGAACGTCCCAACCACGGCGACGATAGTCGCGCCTGGGGTCCGCCGTTCGACGCGCGTGGCGAAAGCGCCTACTACCTGAGTGCCAATCGCAACAAGGTCAGTGTGGTCGCCGACCTGGCGAGCCGCGACGATCGCGATCTCGTGCTCGACCTGATGGGAGATGCGGATGTCGTCGTGGAGAATTTCCGACCAGGCGTTCTGGAGCGGCTGGGCATCCGGCGCGGCGAGCTGCAGCGACAGCACGACGCATTGATCTGGTGCACGATCACTGGTTTCGACGCAGCCTCCGCGCGTCCGGGATACGATTTCGTGGTGCAGGCGGAAGCTGGGTGGATGGCCATAACGGGCGAGCCCGATGGGTCGCCGATGAAGATCGGCATCGCGCTGGCCGACATCGTCGCGGGCAAGGATGCGGTGATCGCGATTCTCGCCGCGCTCGCGGCGCGTGGGTCGAGACGCGGACGATCCCGGCATCTCGTCATCTCACTTCTGGATAGTGCGCGCGCGACACTCGTGAATGTCGCGCAGAACACCATGGTATCAGGTGCCGATGCGCGGCGTTGGGGAAACGCTCACGCGAATCTGGTACCGTATCAGCTCTTTCAGGCCTCGGATCGCCCGCTCGTCATCGCAGTCGGCACCGACGCGCAGTGGATTGCTTGTGCTCACGCGCTGGAGCTCCACGACCTGGCCGGCGAATCGGCATTGGCGACCAATGCCGGTCGACTGGCGCAGCGGAACCGCATCGTCGAGGCGTTCGATCGCGTGCTTGCCCAGCGGACCGCCGCCGAATGGGCGCAGCGTCTCGATGCCGTTGGGGTGCCGTGTGGCGTCGTCCGTACTGTCCTCGAAGCCGTTGCTGACGCTGCTGGCGCCTCGTCCCTGACGGGGATGCCCTCGAGCGTCGGCGGTGTCGTTCGTCTTCCACCGCCACGCCTGAACGAACACGGCGCGCTCGTTCGCCAGCAGAAGTGGAGTGCATTCCAACGACTTCGCTGACGCACCATCGGGCGCCACGGGATGTTGCAACCGGGACGTTACCACTCCACACACGGATCGTCTTACACACGTGGCGACCGTCCTAAGACCGCAGGCGGCTTCAGCCGCCCTGTCCCATACGCGGAAACGGCATTACTCTACCGTCGTGAAGATGACGGAGAGCGAGCCGCGTGTGGCCGCTGAGCAGGACACTGATCAACTGATCATCCAGCGGGTGCTGGGCGGTAACCGCGACGCCTTTCGCGTCCTGATCGGACGGTACAGCGATCCATTGTATCGTCACGCGCTCTGCATGACCGGGAGCCCGGATGTCGCCGAAGACATCCTCCAGCTCTCCTTCATCAAAGCGTACCAACATCTCGCGGAAGTTCGTGGTCGTTTCGACGCCTGGGTTTTCCGGATCGTCGCGAACGGCTGCAAGGATTGGCTGAAGAACATCCGGCGGTCACACCTCAGCTACGATGAGGATGACCAGCCGTCGGCCTACGCGACGCCGGACGAGGAGCTGGACCGCAGTGAGTTGCGGACGGACCTCGATGGCGCGCTGGCCGCGCTGCCCGCGTCGTTGCGGGAGGCGTTCATCATGAAGCACGTGGAAGGTCGGTCGTACGAGGAAATGGCAGATTTGCTCGGCACCACGGTCGGCGCTCTCAAGATGCGCGTGCATCGCGCGCGCGAGGCGCTCCAGGCCTTACTCGAGGAGAAGTACGCCTAATGTTAGATAACCTGAATCCCAGCTCGCCTCGCGATGGTCGCGATGGGCACAAGAGCGCGCCGAGAGCGCGCGATCACGAAGTACGGCCGGTCGTGGAGCGTGAAGTTCCGCTTGGTCAGCAAGCGGATCGGGCGCTCGCGTCCAGCGTGCATGCGTGGCTCGACGGCGAGCTGCCGGAGGCTGCAGTACGTAAAGGTGACACCATGCGGGATGTAGAATTCTGGAAATCGCTCAACGATCAGATGGACCGCACGCGGCGCATGCGGACCCCCGAGTACGTCGAGGCGCAGATCATGTCCGCGCTTCCACACCATGCGCCATCGCTCATCACGCCGTGGTATCGGCGGGAGTTCGTCGTGACGCCCGTCGCCGCCGTGAGCATCGGCGCGGCGCTCGTGACTGTCGCGATCGCAGCCACCGTCCTGTTCATGGCGGGTTGATCGAACGCCCGAAACATCGTTTGCGCGAAAGGGCCGATCACTCGATCGGCCCTTTTCACATCGCTACAACCGCCCAACCTCTTGCATATCAGCGAGTTAGCTAGCGCGCTCTCTGCGGTAGAGTCAGGTTGGCACGAAGTTCGTATAGGAATAAGGCGCGATGTGTTTATAATGCCTCCGATTTCGTCGGACGGCGCGCAGCGAGGTCCGGGAGGTCCGCATTGGCTGACGAGCAGACGTTCGAAGTGCTGCTGAGCGAATTCCGGCGCGTGGGTGTCGATCCTGACACTTTCAGCGCGATGCTCGCGTTGCGACCGGAGGATGCGTTGCGTGCGCTGCGTGCCTTGCCCGACGGCGCGGGCCCGTCCGCCTTTCTGGCGCAGCTGCGCACGTATGGCCTGCCGGCCGCTGCGCAGTCGTCCGCGGGCGGTGACCACTCGAGTCGAAAGCGTCGCGACAAGTCTGCCTAGTGCGTTTTCTTGCGCTCGGCGATTCGTACACGATCGGCGAAGGAGTCGCGGAGCACGACCGATGGCCGAATCATCTCGTCAGCAGTTTGCGCGCGCGCGGTTTGGACGTGCACGAGCCCGAGCTCGTCGCGCGCACGGCCTGGACGACGGACGAGTTGTCCGATGCGATCGATGCGGCTGCGCCGCGCGGTCCCTTCGATCTCGTTACGCTGCTGGTCGGCGTGAACGATCAGTACCGGAGTCGGCCGGTTGCTTCCTTCGCGCCTGAATTCGAGCGTCTGCTGCGCCGGGCGGTTGCATTCGCGCGGCGCGATCCCAAACGCGTCATGGCGATCTCGATACCCGACTGGGGCTCGACGCCGTTCGCGCAGGACCGCGACCGAGCGCGCATTACCTCGGAGATCGAGCAATACAACGCCACGGGCGCGTCGCTCGCAGCCGCGGCCGGCGTGCGCTGGATCGACATCACCGCGATGACGCGTGAGATGCTGCGCGATCCGACGCTCGCGGCCTCCGATGGCCTGCATCCATCGGGCACGATGTATCAGCGGTGGGCAGAGCTCTTCGCGCCGATCGCCGATCAGATCCTGCGCGTTCCCGTCAAGCGCCCACGTCGCGCCTGAGAAACAGCACTGCGACGCCGTCGCGAAAGTAGTCAGGAATGCGTCCTTCCTGCCTGAACTCGCACGCGCGCAGCAAGGTGAGCGTGCGGCCCAGCGCGGCGTCGGCGGGAAGCTCCGCGAC
>DATFHG010000192.1:0-7060 GCA_035248725.1 Gemmatimonadaceae bacterium
GACGCGTCACGCTGCCTGGACTTCGTCTATGCGGATAGCGAGAGCCCGATTTCCGCGGACGGATTTCTCTTTTCGCGCAGCGACGATTATCCGACGGCGCTCAAGGATTTCAAGCACGGCTTTGCGGTACTGGAGAACCTCCCGTGCGACGTGCTCATCACACCGCACCCTTCGGCATCGCGACTGTGGGAGCGCATCGCCGCGGACTCCCTCATCGACTCCACCGCGTGTCGGCGATATGTGGCGTTGGCCCGCGCGCAACTGTCCGCGCGGTTACAGCAGGAACAGTCCAGGCCCGACTGACGTCGCTCGTGGTCAACGACCCAGCCAGTACGTCACCTTGAGCTGAAGGATGTTCGTCGGTCGATCCCGGTAGAGGGCGGACACGTCCCGTCGCACGTCGAAAGATCCGATGTTTTCGCTTCCCTCGCGCTGCTGTGTCCAGACCAGGAAGAGCGTGGATCCCGGGCGATATTCCCAGCGCAGGACCGCGGTCCCGCGGACCGAGCGGTAGGTGAAGCTCGGGTCCGCAAATGAGAAGCCGGGCGACGGTCCTGGTCCATCGGGGTCCACATCGAGCTGCGATGCTCCGCCGTCAGTGGGCGACCGGCGAGACATCGTCGATCCATTGTCGATGCCGTAGTGCATCATGGACTTTGTGTCCACACCAGCGAATTCCTTGAAGTCGGAGTATGCGCCGGAGGATACGAATGGTTCGGCATACACTTCCAGCGTCAGATCCGGCGTAAACGCAGCGTTCACTCGTGTCGGAAGCGATAGCGTGTTCTGCACGACCCGGCCGAAGACGTAGCGACTTCCCGCGAAGGCCGCGGGCGCTGTCGCATCCGTAATGCGGGTGATGTATTGCTGTGCGGTCATGTCGCGGACGAAACTTCCGCTGAGCGTGATGACGGCCTGCGCGGACGGCTTGAAGGTCATGCCCACCGTTGCAGTTCTTCCGCCACCTTCATTGTTGTCGATCGGTATGCCGCCCCCGACCATGACGTTCCCGACGACCGGGCGTCGTTGATCTGTTGTGACAAACAGGTGACCCTCGGTGTACCCGTAACGTTTTTCGATGGGCCCGCCGCGCAGGAGGCCTGGGTCGTCGTACGTCGGCCGACGGAAGAGCTGCAGCTGTGCCATCCAGTAATTGGGAAAGAGCAGGTCGCCGCCCAGGTTCACTTCACCGCCCGTTTCGTGATTCTCGAAGTCGCGATGATCTTCGCCGCCAAACATCACGGACGCCGCGTGGTACCACGACGCGGGCGTCGACCATACTCGGCGCAACGTCGCGTCGGTCCAGATGTCGTCGGCGCGGCGGAGAATGCCCAGGTCGTTGATCTCCGCTCCCGGGCTTGCGACAAAGTTCCGGAATTCTCCTTGCCAGTCTCCCGCGTCCTTCCCTGCGCGCAGAAAGGTGATGAAGCCACGCAGGTGGGTACGGGTCGGGTCATATGCAACGTCGAACAGACCATCGCGCGAAAGCCGGCGCCCCGGTCGCTGGAAGTAGTGCGCACTCGACTCCTGGGTACGGCGGATGGCGGCGGTGTCTCCACCCACCTGGGACACTCCAACGCCGAACCACGTGTTGTAGGCGCGGTCCGCTGAATGCTGGTCGGCGTCGAAACGCATGAACGTCGCGTTCGCGCGCAGCCACGCGCGTTCCAGCGGTGTCGTCAGGTCACGATCGACCCGGGTCAGCAGCACGCCGACGCCGACGCGCCCATCTCGCACACTCTGTCGCAAGCGGCCCACGAAGTAGTTGGACAATGGCTCGACTTCCATACGCGACGATTCGCCTCCCGTGAGTCCGACCTGCGCCGTTGCACGATCGGTCACTGCCTCGATCGCCCCGACGCCCAGACCCGCTCCGGTGCGACCCGTAACCTTGCCCGCGGCAAGAATGGTCGTTGCGTCCGGGGCGTCGACCGTGCCTCCAGATCCTTCGACCACGCTCACCAGCTCGGGGGCGCGTCCAATGCGGCGTGTATAAAAGGCGGGCGCGCCGGGACCATTGAAGCACAGCAGGCAGTCGGGGCCGCCAAAGGCAAAGTACTGCGACCCCGATGTGAAGAACGGCCGTCTCTCGCTCAGGATCGTCTCGAACGCCGTCAAGTTGACCACCGCCGGATCGACTTCTACCTGACCGAAATCCGGGTTCACGGTGGCATCGAGGGTCAGGTTCGATGTCACGTTCAACTTCGCATCTCCACCGGCGCGGACCTGCGCACGTGAGCGGGCCTCGGACGCACCTGCGAGAGGTGGGGGCTGAGACGTCGCGCGCGATGTGGCGTATGGGATGACCTCGAGTCGGCGCCGCTCGACGGGCACCTGGATGCCGGCAAGAACGCCGTAATGCGCCGGCCCACCGAACTCGTTCTTGCGCCAGAACGCCCACATATCGCGTTCGCGGCGTCGCGCCACGAAACGCCAGATCTGCATCCCCCAGTTCTGCTCGCGGTCGCGCGAGAAATGAAGTTGGGAGAACGGAATACGGAATTCAGCGCTCCATCCAGTGGAGTCGATGGATGCGGCTCCCACCCACACGGGATCGTAGGCTGGGTCACCGCTCTGCTCATCGCCTTTGACACCAAGGGGATTCAGTTCGAATGTCGTCTCGTCAGTCCTGTTCCTGAAGGTGTCGAAGGACACGACGATCTTGTCGGTCTGGCCGCTGTCGCTTTGCAGAATCTCGTCGCGCCGCGTGAGGACGGCTCGTACACCGGAGCGGCCGACCGTGGAATACAATCGCGCTCCCACGTAGAGGGCTTCATCGTCGTACAGAATGCGAACGTCAGTGCGCTCGCTCGGTGCGGCGCCCTCGTCCGGATCCTGCTGGACGAAGTCCGTGATCGATGGTGCGGTGCGCCACGCCTCTTCGTCGACCCGTCCATCGATGCGCACCGGTCCCGTGCGGCGGTGAGCGTGCATGGTTGGTTCGACGGGAATCGGAACACCCATCGGCCGCTGCGCGGCCGTCGGCCGTACCTGCATACACGCGAGCACGACCGCTACACTGAGCGCAACGCGCCACCGTGCCATCGCAGACATCACCCGAGGCGCGTCGATCGTTCGGCGAGTCGCATGTGATGATTCTCTCGCGCGGGCGCCCGCGACGCTGTCGGAAACGTGCGCTGCAGGCTGCACGTTTTTGATAGCCCCGGCGGTCGCGATCCATGCGACTCACGTCCGATGCGCGGCCTTCACGGACGGGCCACGTCGCTTGCGGCCCACCAGCGGCCGGACCATGACCCAGTCCTCCTGCACATCATTGCCGAGCCGGAAGACCTTCGCGCCGGTGATCGAGAAGCCATGCTTTTCATAGAAGGCGATGCCGCGCGGGTTCTTCTTCCAGACTCCCAGCCACACGTGAGAGGAGGTCGCTGCCCGCGCCGCGTCTATCGCCGCTCGGAGCAGTGCGGCGCCGATCCCGCGGCCGTGCCAACCAGCGTCCGTATAGATGCGTACGAGCTCGCTGGGCCGCGGCAGTATTCCTGCCTCGGCCGGCGGCGGCGTGTGTCCAACGAATAGTTGCGCATATCCGATCGCCGTCCCGCTCTCGTCTTCCGCGATCCAGGTGCGCCTGCGCGGGTCGAGGAGCTCGGCCAATTGAACGTCATGACCAAAGGCCGCCTCGAGATACGCCTGAAGGTCCTTCGCGCGATTCGACGCGGCGAATGTCTGGGCGAAGAGCTCCGCGCCAAGGCGCGCGAGCAGGGTCGCGTCCTCAGGGCCAGCGACGCGAATTCGCGGGCTCGTCATGGTAGATGGCATTGCAATTTCTCGACAGCCGTCGTGCGTCGAATGAGCCACGCTTCCTCAGCCATTCGTCGGAGAACACACGTGCATTCCGCAGTCACGGGCCGTCACGAACGGCAGTCGCGCTGATATGTCGGGAGCCGACATCGTCCGCATGGAGAGCGATGACGACATCGTCAGGACGCGCGACGTCATGCTCCAATTGCGTCCCCACATCCCCGCCGCCGCGTACCTCCCCACTGTCCGCCGCATGATGCGGATAGATGGCTTCAGGCTCGCCGCGGTCGTCGCCGACGGGCGCGTTCGCGCGGTGGCGGGATACCGATTCATCGAAATGTTGTACTGCGGGCGTATCCTGGTGGTTGACGATCTCGTGACCGATGCCGGCGAGCGGTCGCGTGGCCATGGAACTGCCCTCCTGTCGTGGCTGAAGGACGAGGCGCGACGTACCGCGTGTGGACAGGTGCATCTCGACTCGCGCGTGCAGCGGGAGCTCGCGCACCGTTTCTACTTCCGCGAGGGTTTCGCGATCACGTGCTTTCATTTCTGCGCTGTGCTCGACCCCGCGGGCTGAGCGAGTGAGGCGGCTGTCGGTGTCGCGACGAAAGCCAGCACGCGACCGGAGCTGGTCTCGAGGATGTTCCCGGTGATCTGGCCGACGTCGTTGATGTGGCGTGCCGAGAGGAGGATGTTCGCATAGCCCGGCGCGACGAGCTTGTTCAGGTCGTAGATCGCGCCGTTCTCCCAGAGCACCGGATGGCACACGTCACCGCACGAGACGCCCACGATCTGCGCGCGCGCGTTGATGCCCAGCGCCTCACTGAATTCGTCACCCGGAAGCACGCCGAGATCGACGATCCCGCCCTGCCTGGGCCAGAGAGCCGCGTGGGTATCGAAGACGCCGCCCGTCACGCCCGGCGGATTCGAGAAGCCGACGATGTCGCCGCCCTGGTTGATATCCATCGGCGTATGCCACGCCTCGCCACCAAGGGTGGGGAGCTCGGTTGGATTGCCGGCAGCATCCCACCGCACCGCGTGAATGGCGCTGAACTCCCCGACGGCGACATCGCACGCGCCTGAGATTCCCGCTGCCTGCCCACGGTCGTTGATCGCCGTCGCGGCCGACGTGGAGTCACCCGTCAGAGGGCGCAGCTCACGCATGCTGCCGTTCGCCGGTTCCCACAGTGCAGCGCGGAACTGCAGCACCTGCGGTGCGTTGCACGTCGGATCATGCACCGGTGTCTCGGCCCAGCCCACGACCTGGCCACGCTCGTTCGCTTCGGTGGCGAAACCGTGGGTCCCGCCAAACGTCGGGAGCGCCGTCATGGCGCCGTCTCGCCATACGAATCCGCGGCACACGTGATGTGTCACGGCGGGAAAGAACGCGGAGCAGCTCCACTCTTCTCCCAGCGGATCCGCGTTCGCGGTCTCCGCGATGCCCACCACCCATCCGGTGTTGTTGATGCCCGGCCACTGGACACTGCTGTTCATGCCGCCGAGCGTTCCGAGGTCCATCACCCCACCACTCAGCCAGAGCGCGGCGTGCCGGCTGCCGTCATTCAGGTTCGCGAATCCGGCAACCGATCCCGCCGCGTTTATTGCCGTACCGCGCGTGGACACGCCGAGCGCGGGAAGTATGGTGATGTCATAGCGGGGCGCCGTTTCGAGGCGCGCAAGCGGAGCGCCGCGATCGAGCATCGGCGTGGTGATCTCACGATCGCAACCAGACAATGCGACAGCTGTGAAGACGGTGAATGCCAGGAAGGTGCGTTCTGGCGCGAATCTCCGCGGAATGTGCATGGTGCTCCCCCCTGCTCAGGTGACTGGAATGGCCGTCAGTTCCGAGTGCCGAGCATATGAGGGGGACACGCGGCGTGCGCGCCGCATTCGGCCGCGGAAACCGATAGTCGGGCGTGAGCGAGCCGGCGGTCATCGCGTGCCTTTGCGACACGCACGCCCACTGGACGCGACTCGACTTCAGCGAGTGGCCAGAATTTCCAGGATCAGGCGGAGCTCGCGCAGCAGAGCGCTTTGCGCCCGAAGCGGTTCAGAGACGCCATGGGTTGATTGCGTCACATCGGCGTCGCGGACGACGACGCGCGGTCTCGGTGCAAGTCGGGGCAACATGAGTCTGCCACCGAATCTCGGCGATGCGGGCGCGGCCGCTTGCGAATTCTTGCTGGGAAGATGTGTTACGGATAGCAACCTCGCCCATTCTTAGCATCCGTTAATCTTGTCACGGCACCACGTTGAGCCGTCTCTTGCGCCTCGGCGTTCCGCGCTGGATGCTTGATCTCCTCTGTCATGCCTCTCCGCGTAGCGCGCGACTCGGAGAGACCTTGGTTGCCCGGTGGCCGGGAACGAGGCAGGCGATTCCGGCAACGAGCAGCAGCACGACAGGAACGGCGAAAAAGGTCACGGGATCGGTGGTGCCGACACCGAACAGCATCGCCGCCATCAGCCGCGTCGCCATGAACGCCACGAACAAGCCGGCGGCGACGCCCGCCACTGCCAGCGTCAAACCCGGCCGCACCGCGACGGCAAGGATCTCGCGCGGCATTGCGCCCAGCGCGGCGCGCACGCCGAACTCCTGGTTGCGTTGCGTCACCGAGAACGCGACCACACCGTAGATGCCGAGTGCCGCCAGCAGCAGCGCCGACGCGGCGAACGCGGTCATGAGGAAGAGCGCGAATCTGCGCCGCGCGATCGACGCCGACATCAGGTCGGCCACCGTCCGGACGTTGAAGACAGCCACCTCGGCGTCCACATCCCGCACCGCGCGCTCGATGCGCGTCCGCGCCGTTTTGAGGTCGAGCGGCGTCCGCAGCAGGATGACCGCGTTCGTGATCGGGTTCTGGAGGATCGGGAAATAGATCTGCGGCTCCGGCGGCACGTCGAGCCGATCGTTGTGAATGTCCGCCGACACGCCCACGATGTGCACGTCGCGCGTCTGCGGGGCGCGGCCGAGCCGGATCGTACGCCCGATCGGGTCCTGGGTCGGCGAGAATCGCCGCACGAATGCCTCGTTCACGATCGCGACGAACGCCGACGTGGAATCATCGTGGGCGGTGAACGCCCGCCCCTTCCTTATGGGTGCGCCAAGCGCGTTGAAGTAGTCCGCACTCACGACCCCGAACTGGGCGGCCCTGTTCTGCTCCTGGGTCGTCGGCTCGTCAGGCAGCGCAAATGGCGCGGGGTTCGTCGTCGCATTCCGCGCGGGCATGGTGCTGAGCCCACCCAGGGCGGCATACTGGACGCCGGGAATCACGGACAGCCGCGACTCGAGGTTCGCGACGAA
>DATFHG010000193.1:0-12303 GCA_035248725.1 Gemmatimonadaceae bacterium
GGATGGCTCGTGTTTCGATCTACTTTTCTTCCCCGCTGGCTCGGCGTCCTCACGATCGGTGCTGGCATTGGCTGGCTCGCGTTCCTCACTCCCGCACTGGGCTATGCGATCTTCGATGTGATCGCACTCATCGCCCTCGTCGCCTCGCTGATCACCATCGGCTGGTTCCTGGTGAAGGGCGTCGACGAGCAGCGCTGGCGCGCACTCGCCCTCGCGAGCCAATCCGTCCCGTGACGCGGGCTTTACCTTAGGAGATGGACGACAAACGCCCGAGCCGCACCGCCCATTTCGTCGCGCTCGGCCGCGCGATGGCACACCTCGGCATCTCGCACGTTTCGGATTTCCACGATCCCACCGCGCGCGCGTTTCTCACCGAGAAGGGACTGCGCAGTCTGGCGAAGACCGAACGCAAGGCGCGGCTGCCGAAGCGGACGATGGCCGTCGAGATGGCTCGCACGATGGCCGATCTCATCGGGCTGCGCACCGTCGCCATCGACCGCGCGGTGCGTGACGCCATCGCCGGCGGCGCGCGGCAGCTCGTGATCCTCGGCGCGGGGTACGACGGACGCGCATGGCGTCTGCCGGAGCTCGCCGGCGTGAACGTGTTCGAGGTCGATCACCCCGCCACGCAGGGTGAGAAACGCCGCCGCGCCGAACAGCTGCCGCCGTCGGTGGGTACGCTGCGCTTCGTCCCCATCGATTTCGAGCGCGAATCGCTCGATGCCGTGCTCGACCGCGCGGGACACGATCGCGCCACCCGGACCTGCTGGATCTGGGAGGGCGTCGTCATGTACCTCACCCGCGAGGCGATGCGCTCCACCCTGCACAGCATCGCGGGGCGCAGCGCGCCGGGATCGACGCTCATCATCAACTACCACACCGCGCATCGTCGCTTCATCGCGCGCCTGATCTTCCGTCTCATCGGCGAGCCCCAGATCAGCGCGTGGTCGCCGGCCGAGATGGCCGCAGAGCTGCGCGCCGCGGGATTTTCCGTCATCGAAGACACCGGCATGGGCGACTGGAACACGCGCTTCGCGAACGGTCTGGCAAGGGTGCGGCGGGCGCTCTACATGCGGATCGTCACCGCCCGCTTCGGGATGTGAACGCCGCCTCGGGTTGTTATTGTAGCACTATGCTTGTAATGCCTTTTCGGGGCCGCGCGATGATCGGAGTGTTCGTCCTGTCGGCCGTCGCGTGCAGTCCTGTACGAACCGCGCCTTCGGGATGCGAACACGGTGGGCTGAGTGCGCCAAGCGCCTCCGTGGTGCACACGGCGGACAGCAGCGCGACGCGCCTGGCCGTGCTGGTGACGACACCGTTTCCCGCGCACCGCCCGATCGCGGGCGCGCAGGTGTCGCTGTATCGGGACACGGTCGCTGCGCACGCCACGACACCGCTCGGCACCGCCGTCACCGACGCGAGTGGTCATGCGCAGCTGGCCGCGGTCGGCGCCGGTCGCTACGGTCTTCGCGCGCGCGCCCCGACCGCACGCGAATTTTTCACGGTCGTCGGCCTGCGCGGAGGCAACTCGGACTCACTGGAGGTCCGCCTCGTTCGGCAGGACGAGATCTGCTACTGAGGCGCACGCTGATCGGTTTCACCCTCTTGTCGGGATGACGTCCATGCGACGAACCGTCTCTCGCTCTATCCTCTCACCGATCGCCCTCGCGCTGTTCGCGGCGATCGCGCCCCTCGCGGCGCAGTCGTCCAGGCTGCAGATCCCCGTCGACTACTACAAGCTGCCGAACGGCCTGAAGGTCGTGCTGTCACGCGACACCACCGCGCCCACCACGGCCGTCGCCGTCTACTACAACATCGGATTCCGCAACGAGCCGCGCACGCGCACCGGGTTCGCGCATCTCTTCGAGCACATGATGTTCCAGGGCTCGCAGAATCTCGGCAAGATGGAATTCATCAAGCTTGTGCAGCGCAACGGGGGCCTGCTGAACGGGTCGACGCGCTTCGACTTCACCAACTATTACCAGGTGGTGCCCGCGCACGTGCTCGAGACGGTGCTGTGGGCCGAAGCGGATCGCATGCGCGGCCTGCGCATCGACAGCACGAACCTCAAGAACCAGCAGGACGTGGTGAAGAACGAGGTGCGCGTCAACGTCATCAACCAGCCGTACGGCGGATTCCCGTGGATCGACCTGCCGATGACGGCCAACGCCAACTGGTACAACGCGCACAACTTCTACGGTGAGCTCTCGCAGCTCGACTCGGCGACGGTGCCCGAGGTGAACCAGTTCTTCCGCACGTACTACGCGCCCAACAACGCCGCGCTCGTCGTCGTCGGCGACTTCGATCCCGCGCGCACGAAGGCGTGGATCACGAAGTACTTCGCGGGCATCCCGTCGGCGACCCAACCGCCCAAGCCGGACCTGCGCGAACCGCCGCAGACCGCGGAGCGGCGCGGCGGACGCACCGACCCGCTCGCGAAACGGCCCGCCGTCGGGTTGGCGTATCACGTTCCCGCGCGCTTCACCCCCGAGTGGTACGCGTTCGGGCTCATCGACCAGATCCTCGGCCAGGGGAACGACAGCTGGCTGTACGACGAGCTGGTGCGACGTCAGGGCCTCACCGGCCAGGTCAGCGCCGGCATCAACTGGGGACTCGGCAGCATGTACGACTACGCGGGCCCGATGCTGTGGCTCGTCTCGTACTACCACGACACCAACGTCTCGTCGGACTCGCTCGTCGCCGCCACCGAGCGCGTGATCGATCGCCTGCGCACCACGCCGGTGGACGCGGGCACGCTCGCGCGCGCCGTGACCAAGGCGCGCTCCGACCTGTACGCGAACATCGAGGCATTCAGCGGATTCGGTCGCGCCAACCTGCTCGCGTCGTTCGCGCTGTTCGACGACGACCCGGGGCGCATCAATCGCATCGAGGCCGGCTTCGCGGCCGTCACGCCCGCGCTGATCCAGCGAACCGCGCGTGAGTATCTCGCGCCGAACAAGCGCACCGTCTACACGATCAAGCCGGGCGCGCCCGCGTCTTCGGGAGGGAACGAGAGATGAAAGCGACGATCCGTATCGCCTCCGCGCTCGTGGTCGCGAGTGCCGCGACCGCCGAGCTCGCGGCGCAACAGCCCTCCGCGGCACCGGCGCCCGGCACGCCCAAGGATTTCAAGCTGGCGCCCCGCACGTCGTTCACGCTCCCGAACGGCATGACCGTGTCGATGGTGCGATTCGGCAGCCTGCCCAAGGTGTACGTGCGCCTCAATGTCGGTGCGGGCGCCGTCAACGAAGCGGCGAACGAGACGTGGATCTCGCGTCTCACCGCGGACATGCTGCAGGAGGGGACGACGACGCGCACGGCGCAGGACATCGCGCGCGACGTCGCGTCGATGGGTGGAGCGCTGAGCGTCTATGCCGCCCCCGACCGCACGCTGTTCTTCGCGGACGTTCTCAGCGAGCGCGGCCCGGATTTCGTGAAGCTCGTCGCCGACGTCGTGCGCAACCCGCGCTTCCCCGAGTCGGAGTTCGCGCGCATCAAGGCCAACGCCGCGCGCGACCTCGCGATCCAGAAGACGCAGCCGCAAGCCGTCGCGCAGGAGCGATTCGCTGCGATGATGTACCCCGGCCACCCGTACGGCCGCCTGTATCCGAGCGACTCGCTGCTGGCCGGCTACACGCTGGACCAGATCCGTGGCTTCCATGCGGCGAACTACGGCGCGGCGCGCGCCACGCTCTACATCTCCGGCGTGTTCGACGCCGCCGCCATGGAACGCGCGGTGCGCGACGCGTTCACCGGATGGGCCGCGGGCTCCCCGCCCGCGAACGTGCCGGCGCCGAGTGCGCCGACGACGCGCGACGTCGTCCTGCTGGATCGTCCCAACGCGGTGCAGTCCACGATCTACCTTGGCACGCGGACTCCCGGGCCGGCGGACTCGGATTACGTGCGCCTCGTCGTTTCCAACGCGCTGCTCGGCGGCTCGTTCGGCTCGCGCATCACGTCCAACATCCGCGAGGACAAGGGCTACACGTACTCGCCCTTCAGCTTTCTCAGCGACGACCAGCGCGGATCGTACTGGGCCGAAGTCGCGGACGTCACCACGCCGGTCACCGGCGCGTCGCTCACGGAGATCTTCAAGGAGATCGATCGGTTGCAGAAGGAGGCACCAGCGGCCGCGGAGCTCAAGGGCATCCAGAACTATCTGGCCGGCGTGTTCGTGATTCAGAACAGCTCGCGGCAGGGCGTCGGGGATCAGCTGTCCTGGGTCGATCTGTTCGGCGTCGGCGACAGCTACCTGCGCGATTATGTCAGGAAGGTGCTGGCCGTGACGCCGGAGGAGGTCCGCGCGACGACCGCGAAATACGTGCGTCCCGAGCGCATGAGTCTCGTGGTGGTGGGCGATCGGAAGACCGTTGCGCCGCAGCTGGCGCCGTGGGGCACCATAGCGCCGTGACATGGACGTCCGGACGGAGATCCTCATCGGGCGCCCGCGCGCCGAGGTAGCCGAATGGTCGGCTGACCCCGAGCGGGCGCCGCTCTGGTACGCGAACATCAAGCGCGTGGAGTGGGTCACGGAGCCGCCCATCGCCCGGGGATCGCGCGTGACGTTCACCGCGGAGTTCCTGCGTCGCCAGCTCAGGTACACATACGAGATCGTGGATTTCGTGGCCGGCGAGCGTCTGGTGATGCGCACCTCCGAGGGGCCGTTCCCGATGGAGACCACGTACGAGTGGTCGGACGCCGGCGAGGGGCGCACGCTGATGCGGCTGCGCAACAAGGGAGCGCCGTCGGGCTTCGCGCGCGTGCTCGCTCCATTCATGGGGCCCATCGTGCGTAGCGAGAATCGCAAGGACCTGCGTCGGCTCAAGGCGATCCTCGAGCTTCGCGGACAGTCGGCGCGCCGTCGCTACGGCGTGTAGCGCACAGTACAATCAATGACCATGACGACTTCAGACTCGATCTTTCAGGACGCAGTGTCGAAGATGCTCGTCGAGATCTTCGACGGGCCGCCGGGACAGGAAGCGTACGTTCTGAACCCGGGCGACCAAGGCCTGTTGCGGCAGCTCGACGCACTCGATGCGAAGACCGCGTCGCTGCAGCCGATCCCGGGCAAGCCAAGTATCGCCGCGCACGCGGACCATCTCCACTTCGGGCTGTCGATCATGAATCGATGGGCGTCCGGCGAGGAGAATCCGTTCGCGGGCGCGGACTGGAACGGCAGCTGGAAGCGCAGCACGGTGTCCGACGATCAATGGAAGAAGTTACGGGCGTCGCTGCGCAGCGAGGCGGACAAGTGGCGCAGGTCCGTCGCCGCGAGGACGAGCTGGGACGCCATGGCCGCGTCGGGGGCGCTCTCCACCGCTGCCCACACCGCCTACCACCTCGGCGCGATTCGGCAGATCCTCGCGGCGCAACAGGGGCGCTGAGCGGAACGTCCTGCGACGCAAGCTCGTTCAAGACGGCGCTGCTCCGACCTCCGTACCAATCGCCATGAGACAGAATCTCGCGCTGACGATCTCGTCCCTCGTGTCGCTCGTCCTCACCACGCTGCACATCGCCGACGACATCATGCACGTCCCGAGTGACATGGACACGACGGGGACGATCATCATCCTCACCATCATGGTCGTGTTGCTCTACGCAACCGTGGAGCTCGCGGGGCGGCGGACGGGTTACGTCATCCTGCTGCTGGGCGGGCTGGCCGCGCTGTACATGCCGTTCCTGCACCCGCTCGGGCCGCGCGCCACCAGGTGGGGCTTTTTCTTCGTGTGGACGCTCATCGCGCTCGGCGTCAGCGGCGCCTTCACGGCGATCCTCGCGGGGAGCGCGCTCTGGCGGTCCTTTCGCCGGCGGCCCGCCTAGCATGCGTCCGTCGTCCGGCGTCGACTAATGCTCGATGGGCTCGGCTCTCGCGCGGTCCGCGAGCAGCTTGGTGGTGAAGCGCTGCCCCTCTGAGATCCGTTCGACCTCGATGGCCATGGCGTCGATCGCGTGCTCGATGCGCTCGAGGCGCGCGTCGGTCTCCGGATTGTACGGCGGCGAGGACTGCTTGAGCTTCATCTCGCCGTAACGCAGTGCCATTTTGACGATGCCGCGTATCGTGGTCGCGACGATGGTCAGGGCGGCGAGTGCCGCCACCGGGATGAGGACGTGGTCTGGATTGACTCCCATTGCGGAACTTACGTCCCGGCGCGGCTGAAGGTTACACGCCTGGTGTCAGTGCTCGCGCTCGACGATGCTCTCCCAGTCGCTCTGGTACGACGGCCAGGAGCCAGAGCGCGAGCGCCAGTGCCACCAGCGCGGTAACCGCGAGGAGCGTCTTCTTCACGAGGCGGTTCCGGCACCATTGCCGCGCGCGGTGTAGACTGAGTGAATGTTGACGTCCCTCGTCCGCCTCACGCTATTGGCCGCGCCATGCGCGGCCCTGCTGTCGCGCGGAGCGGAGGCGCAGGTCGTGAATGTCCCACAGACATCCGCGGTCATCGGCGTCAATGTTCTGATTGGCGGCCTTACCGCGACGACGTGGGCGCTGATTCGTCACCGCGATCCCGCACGCGCGTTCGCGTTCGGCGCGCTGGGAGGTGCCACGCACTTCGCAGGGAAGTATGTGGCGTCACGGCGCGGAACGCTCAGCGGATGGTCCGGCCTGCTGCTCTCTGCAACGGGCTCGTCGATGGTGACGAATGCCGGGGCCGGAGTCGCACCGCTCGAAGACATTTCGATTCCGATTGCGAGTCTGCGCGTTCACCTGCGCCCGGCTGCGCACGGCGCGCGGGTGTCCGTCAATGCGTACGAAACCGTGATGATTCTCCATTACGCGACGCGACAAGATCTCGACATCGATTGGCCGCGGACGCTGCAGACCGGAACACTGGTCGCACATACCGACGATGATATCGTCCTCGACGGCGATCAGGCCATTGACGGCGTGACATATGGACCCGCGATCGTGGTTGAGCGCGTCGGACGCGAGGTTCCCGCGAACGTGTGGAAGCACGAAGGGACGCACGTTCTGCAGAACTACTTCGAGCAGGACGCGTGGGGAATTCCGATCGAAGACGCCGTTCGCAAGCACCTGCCCATGCCCATGCTTCGCCGCATCCCCGACTGGATCGACATCGGTATCGCGACCTATTTCATCCGCGCCGCGAACATCGTACTTCTCGGCCGGTACCATGGTCTCGACAACCTGGTCGAAGGAGAGGCGTACTTCATGGAGCGTCGATGAAGCGGACCTTCATCGGGTGTGTTGTTGTCCTGCTGGCCTGTGGAGACTTCAACCTCGTTCCCCGCTCGAAATACGCCGCGCCGTCGGTGCAGATCAACTTCTACGTGGATCAGCGGATCGCCGAGTCCACCTATGGTGTCACGGTCGGCTTCTTTCCGGGACTCGACTCGTTGACGGGACAGCCATACACCATCGCGGACAGCTCCATGCACATTGGAGACTCGGTTGTCATGTATACCAGAGTCATCGAAGCCCAGCCCCTTCGATCGCTCGAGTACGACTGGATGCTGGTGCGCGACTCGTCCCAACCGCCGCTCGACACGTTGGCCATTCGCCTGCCGGTTCTCGCGTCGGCGGCGTCCGGGAATCACGTGGTTCGTCTCGCATTGCCGACGCGTGGCGATCCGCCGGTGGTCGATCTCGCAGATGATGTCGCGTTGCACGTGCTCCGGTACGCCGTAGACAGCTCCGTCGCAGACTCCACGCAATCCTTCTGGCAGCTGGAGCTGCAAAAGAAATGCTTTGATAGTCAGACGTTCCTCTCGATGTCGGCAACGTCGACTTTCCCGGATCAACTACGGGTGCCGCGGTCCTGGCTGCCCGCAACGACGACGGACTCCGCGATGGCGTGTCTCTACTCCTCGACGACATTCCGCGCGCGCGACGCGGCCATCCGCACATCTGTGTACCGACAAGCGAACGTTCAATGGGTGCTGCGACTCCCGTGATGCCTCCGCACGGGTCAGCTACCGCCGTCGCGTCCACAGCACGAGCGTTCCGCACGACGCGCCGTTCGTCCTGAACTCGGCGGGCGTGCGCGACGGGCTGGAGTAATACTCCACCCCGTCCAGCGTCCGCGGCGCGTATTCGCTCATGTCCGGCGGCGTGTCAGCCGCCGCGCTGCCACTCGACTGCTGGTAGATCGTCGTCCCGTCCACCACTAGTTGCACGTAACACGGAGTGCGCCCCGCGTTGCTGGCGCTCGCGTTCAACGCGCCCGGCGGCTGCTGCGTGGGATTGTACGCGTACATCCCCGTCGCTCCGTACTGGAACGCGATGCCGCTCAGGTGCGCGCGCAACACATCCGTGAGCGTGCGCTCCTCCTCCTTCCGCAACTGCTCGCGCGTGATGAAGCGTCCAGCTGCTTTCGCGCGCCGCGCCTCGAAGTCCGGGAGGGCACCCGCCTCGGCGTCCACCGCGGGCGCGCTGGTCGTGATCGGCGGCAGCGGCGTGGGCGTCTGCGCGGCGAGACGAACGGCGACGAGCGGAATCAGCGCCGCGGCTGCGTGCAACGCGTGTCTACCGACCATGGACTCCCCGATTGAACGCGGGATGGTGATTCATCCCTTCCTTATATAGGCACGCACGCGCCGCGGTCCAGTCGGCATAGAATTCAGCATCACACCCTTTGACAGAAAAGTCCGGAATGCAAATGAGAACCGCCGCTCTCATCCTCGCACTCTCCTCCGCCACGCCACTCGCCGCGCAGGGCTTTCAGATCGAGGAGGCGAGCATCGCCGACATCCACGCGGCGATGCGCAAGGGCACACTCACCTGTGCGCGCCTCGTCTCGGCGTACCTCACGCGCATCGACACCTGGAATTCGACCGGTCGGTATATCAATGCGCTCGTCACTATCAACCCCGACGCACTGCGCGTGGCCGACTCCCTCGACGCCCGCTTCAAGCGCGGAGGCTTTGTCGGACCGCTGCACTGCATCCCGATGATCATCAAGGACAACTTCGAGACGCGCGACCTGCCGACCACGGCCGGATCGCTGTCGCTCAAGGGGTTCGTCTCCACGAAGGATGCGACGCAGGTGCGACGACTGCGCGACGCGGGCGCGATCGTGCTGGCGAAATCCAACATGGCGGAGTTCGCGTTCTCACCGTACGAGACCGTGAGCTCGATCCTTCCCGGCTACACCCGCAATCCGTACGACCTCGCGCGGGTGACCGCCGGCTCGAGTGGGGGCACCGCGGCCGCCGTGGCATCCAACCTGGGCGAGTCCGGACTCGGCACCGACACGGGCAATTCCATCCGCGGCCCGTCGTCCCATCAGGCGCTCGTCGGCATCCGCTCCACGATGGGGCTCACGAGCCGAGCGGGCGTGGTGCCCTTGAGCTACTGGGCGGACATCGCCGGCCCGATGGCGCGCAGCGTGGCCGACGCCGTCGCGATCTTTCAGGTGATCGCCGGCTACGACGCCGATGACCCCGTGACCGAGCCGGCGCGCCAGCATCCCATTCCCGACTACGCGAAGTCGCTGGTCAAGGACGGGTTGCGTGGTGCGCGCATCGGCATTCTGCGTCAGGCGTACGAGCGGCCGACGGCCGACAGCGAAGTGCTCGCCGTCTTCGCGCGCGCCGTCGCGGATCTCAGGAAGAGTGGAGCCACGGTGGTCGATAGCGTACCGATGACGGACCTCGATTCGTTGTTCGCGATCGTGAAGGATCCGTGCAACCGCTTCAAGTATGATCTCGAGAAGTGGATCGCGAGCACCGGCAACCGCACGCCGGTCAAATCACTCGACGAGATCGTGAAGTCCCGCAAGTTCCACCCGTCGATTCAGGTGCGGCTCGAGTACGCGCAGAAGGCTACCGTACCGCCCGATTCGCAGCCGGGCTGTGCACAGCTCGACCAGCTGCGCCAGAACTTCCGCACCGCCTTCGGCGCGGCGATGGACCGGTTACAGCTCGATGCGGTGGTGTACCCCACGTGGAGCAACCCGCCACGCCTCATAGGAGATCTGAATACGCCGGCCGGTGACAACAGCCAGGTCTTCTCTCCGATGACGGGTTGGCCCGCGATCCAGGTGCCGATGGGCTACACCCGCGGCAACGCGCTGCCCGCTGGCATGACGATCCTTGGTCGAGCGTGGAGCGAAGCGACGCTGTTCAGGTTCGCGTACGCGTACGAACAGGCCACGCACCATCGCCGCCCGCCGCCACCCTTCCTGATGATGCGCTGACGCCTTCCTCGCTCGCCCGATAGTTTGTCGCATGGCGCTCACTGCAACGGTGTATACCGTCGACGTCCAGTTGTCCGACGTCGACCGCGGCGTCTACGAGAGCTTCAGCCTGAAGGTCGCGCAGCAGCCGTCAGAGACGGATGAGTTCATGGTGGCGCGGGTACTCGCCTACTGCCTGGAGTACCACGAGGGCATCGCATTTTCGAAGGGCCTGGCGGAGCCGGACGAGCCCGCGATCGCCGTCCGTGATCTCACCGGTACCATGCTCACGTGGATCGACGTCGGCATGCCGGCGGCCGAACGCCTGCACAAGGCGAGCAAGCTCGCTCGGCGCGTGATCGTGTATACGCACAAGGACGCAGCACGCCTGGCGGAGCAGCTGCGCGGCGAGCGCATCCATCGCGCGAAGGACATCGAGATCGTCGCGCTCGACAGGTCACTGATCGCGAGCATCGTCGAGCGGCTGGACCGACGCATGCGGCTCGACGTCTCGGTGACCGAGGGACATCTCTACGTCACGATTCGCGACGAGACGTTCGATGCTCCGCTGGAGCGGCTGACGATTGGATAGCGTTTCTCGAGCGCGCTGCAACGGCGATCATGGCATTTGGCTCTCGACGCTGAAGTCCAGGCGCTTGCCGTCGCGCAGGACGGCGATCGTGACGGCACCGCCTCGCGCGAGTGCGGTACGGTAGATCTGGGGATTCATCCGGGCCGCCGGCACGCCGTCGAATTCCACGATCTCATCGTTCTCGCGGATTCCGAGGCGCGCCGCCGCTGACGCCGTGTCCAGCTGGACGATGAACAACCGTCCGTCGGGTCGCGCGGCGACGCGGAAGCCGAAGGTTCTCGTCGGCGCATCCGTCGCGCCCGTCGACTGTGCGCCCTCCCGTTCCCATGGCTGCGCGGGTACGACGATCGCGCTGTCCGCGCGCGTGAAGCGGATGCGGCCGTTGACCTGATCGACGGTCACAGCGAATTGCTCGAGAAACGCCGCGCCGACGATCGTGCCCCCGACGTTGCGGAACACGACCGGTGCCTGGGGCAGCGAATACCGTCCCACGTCGACGGCGTCGACGAGCCTCGCGCCGCGCATTCGGAACTCGCCGAGCGACGGACCACGCGCGGTGCCGACCTCGCGCAATGGGGACGCGAGACGCACGCCGGGGAGCAGCGAGTCATTCGTCATCACCCAGCCCGCGTACCGCGTGTCCAGCACCGCGCTCACTTGCTGACCACCCAGCGCCATCGGGATGTCGAGGCGCTGCGCGCGATCCTTACCCGCGATTGGCAGCACGTCTCGGCCGTTGGGCGCCGGCAGTGAGCCGCGCTCGAGGATCAGGCGCGAGCGTGCCAGATCCATCGTCCACACGTAGTCGCGAAGCAGCGGAAGACTCAGTATCCCGTCGAACTCGGCGTTGTCGAACAACGTGGTCACACGCGCTTCCACGTCGCGCAATGTCACCGTACCGAAGCTCAACGAATCCAGGCGCGCGCCGTCCGCCGACAGGCCGAGCTGCTTCGCCGCCCGCGTGCTGATCGCGGCGAACGACGCACCCGTCTCGAGCGTGAAGCGGAACGGTTTCCCGTTGAGCCGCACGTCGACGTAGTAGAATGGGCCGATCTTCGTGAGCGGTATTTCGACGGCCCCGGGGTTCGGCACGGCCGGCGCCGCCCCCATCCGCACCGCGACGATCGTCCAGCCCATCGCGGCGCTCCGCTGGGCGGTGAGCGAGTACGCGCGTCGAATCTGTCGCGTGCCGCCACCGGCCGTGAACGACCACTCCGCGACTCCGGACACATACCCGCTGTCCCCGCTCACGCGGATCTCCGTTGGCGTCGTACGAAAGAAGTTCATGACGAAACCCGCCTGTGGCCGCACGTCGGCCATCTCATCATCGCGCGTCTTTACCGTCCCGTCGCTCGACGTGAACGCGAGATTCGCCGAGTACAGCCGCAGTGCGAGCGCGGTATCCTGCTTCTCGTACGCACGCGCCCAGAGTGAATCCAGAACACGCAACGTGCTGGCAGCATCCCCTTCCTGCTCCATCTGTCGAATGAACTGCGCGATCGTGGTGGCGGCGGGAGGATCGTAGTTGGACAGCACGACCATCACGTCGCCGTTCGGCCACATGGAGAACTCGGC
>DATFHG010000194.1:0-5661 GCA_035248725.1 Gemmatimonadaceae bacterium
ACCCCATTCAGGTGCGCTACCGGACTGCGCTACGTCCCGAGAAGCGCGAAATATAGCCCGGAACGCGCTTACCAGGCAGAAGGCTTCAGCCCACGACGCCGCGTGATCACACGCGTGCGATTCCACCGGTCCCACGCGTGCGCGAGCGACGCCGATGCTGCCGACAATCCGTACGTCGTCCCCGCATTTCGGTCACGAAGCCAGAGACGGCGATACTCTCGTCGCTCGGAGTCCTCGCGCCGCAGCAGCTCCTCGTCATCCAACAGCTCGTCGGCGGCGCCGTTGTGGCGGGTCACTACTCCTCGACCTCGACCGCGGCCTGCACGCGCCGAATCGGACGCAGCGACCGCTCGCGCGTCGCATTCGCCAGCCGGCCCCACCGGTCCCACGCCTTGAACAGCTCCGCCGAGCCGCGGCACAGCTCGTACTTCGCGCCCAGCGCCTTCTTCTCGCGTCGCTCCAATACCACGAACTTCGCGTGCACGCGACGCTCCACGTCCAGCAGGTCCTCGTCGTTCAGCGTCTGAATCCAGGCCCAATCGATGACTTCAGGGACGACTCGCATTGCTCACACTCCCGATACCGCGCCTGCATTGACGCATCCTGCAAGCTACCTCAGTGCGCGCTCCCCCGCTGAGATTTTACCTTCCCCTCCACCATTTCACGCCGAGGGACACGTGGACCGTCGAGAATTCCTCGCTACGACCGCAGCTACCGCAGCCGCCGCAGCTCCGCTCGGTGCGCTGGAGCGAGTCTCCGGCTCTGCCGCCGCGCGACAGTTCATCGAGCTGCGCCGCTACCACCTGCTTCCCGGCGCGAAGCAGAAGGCCTTTACCGACTTCGTCGGCGACGCCGCCATTCCCGCGATGAACCGCGCAGGCATCCCGAAAGTGGGCGCATTCACTGTCCTCTTTGGTGAGAACAAGCCCACGCTCGTTCTCGTGCTCACGCACACATCCCTCGACAGTGTCGTCTCACTCCGCGATCGACTCGCCGCCGACACCACTTTCGCGCGCGACGGGACGGCCATACTCGACGCATCCATGTCGGACCCGGCGTTCGTGCGCGCCGAAAGTACGCTGCTCCGCGCCTTCGAATCCATGCCGACGCTCGACACGCCGGTCGCGACCACCACGCCGCGCATGTTCGAGCTGCGCACCTACGAGAGCCACAGCGATCGCGCCGCGCTCAACAAGATCAGGATGTTCAACGCCGGCGAGGTGCCGATCTTCCGCAACGCCGGCCTCACTCCCGTGTTCTTCGGCGAGACCGTGGTCGGCGCGGGAATGCCGAGCCTCACCTACATGGTCACGTTCCCGGATCTCGCCGCGCGCGAGCGCGGCTGGACCGCGTTCGGCAACGATCCGGCGTGGAAGACGCTCTCCGCAGACGCACAGTACCGCGACAACGTCTCCGCCATCACGGACATCATCCTCAGGCCCACGTCGTTCTCCCAGATCTGATCAGGCGACCCGCGTGACCAGCAGCGCCACGTTCGATGCTCTGCTCGCGCGCGTGCGCGCGCTCCCCGCGTGCGAGCTTCCGCCGGAGCATCCGGACGTGGAGACGCGCGCGTGGCCGCTCGCGGCGCCGTGGCCTCCGCTGCGGCTCCCCATGGACATGTTCGACATCGCCGGACTCACCTCCGTCGACGCTCCGCAGCGCGCATTCCAGACGGCCGAGGGCGACACCATCCAGCTGTTTCTTCTCCCCGCCGGTGTTCCAGTCGACGCGCTCGACGCGGGCGACGCCATGTTTCCCGGGCTCTCCTCGAAGACCGAATGCGGCGTCGTCTTCGAAACGTGCGTCGCGTCGGTCACGCGCGTGGTCGCCACCGTGTTCGAGGAGACCGGCGTCATCGCGCTGATCAGCGTCGCCGCGCGGAGTGGACACGTGCTGATCGGCACCGTGTCGAGCGCCGATCCGGTGCGGTACGAGCAACTCATCGGGCGCGTAATCGACGTCGGCCGCCGCGGACCGACTCCGGCGCCGGAGCCACAGCCCGGGGAGACGCCGGTGCTCGCCGTGCGCTTCCACGGGATGTACGCCGGTCGTCCCGTCATCACGTTGTCCGAACACCGCCCGCGCGACACCTCCCACGCGGAAAAGGAAGGACGCGATGCGCTGGACGTCTTCGCGCTCGAGAAGGTGCGCACGCACTGGTACTACCCCAAGGACATCGACCCCGCGATCGAGCGCATCCATGAAGAGGAGGTGCGCGAATACGCGGAGGAGATCGTCGCGTTTCGCATCGGCGAGATGGAGCAGAGTGAGCGCAGCAGCCGCTCGACGCACCTCACCTTCGTCGTCGAGAATGCATCCAACGTGGACGCGAGCGACGTCGTCGTCCGGTTGTCCTTTCCGCCGCAGTTGCTCGTCGGAAGCTTCGGCACGATTGCCGGTGCGCGCATCCTCCCGCCCGAGCAGCCGCGCATCCTCCAGCTCGGACCCACATTCCTCAAGCAGCGACGCAAGCGCATCGTCCGCGACGTGGAGATCGGCAACCTCGACGATGCCGCGCGCGAGGACGGCTGGGCGTCATACGAGCGTCACGCGGACGGCAGCGTCACCGTCGTCTATCGTGTGTCCCGCCTGGCGGCGCGTTCGTCGCCGAACGTCGCGCAACCGTGGCTGATGTTCCGCAGCTGGAACGACGTCGGCCCCTTCACCATTCGCTGGGAGGTGGAAGCCGCAGGCGTCGCGAAGCGGAGCGGGACGTTGGAGGTGGGCGTCGAGATCAGAACACTGGCGCAGCAAGCGGCCGAGCAGGAAGAGTTCCGGCGCCGCCGCCAGGAGTGACCGACGTCATAGTGAGTCGGACCCGCGCCAGGCGACGTTGGTGGCGTCTCAGCGGAGAATCCATATGGAATGCCCGAAGTGTCACGGTACGCTTCAGCCCATGACCTTTCAGGCGACCGAGGTCGACCGGTGCGCCAGCTGTGAAGGAATCTGGTTCGATGCTGGCGAGCGCGAGACGCTGAAGAGCGCATCCGGCGCCGAGGCCATCGATCCCGGCAGCAACACGGACCTCGAGCGCGACGGCAAGGCGCGCGTCCTCTGCCCGCGCGACCGCCAGCAGATGGTGCGCATGGTGGATCCCACTCGGCCCACGGTGTGGTTCGAGTCGTGCCCCATCTGTCACGGCGTCTTTCTCGACGCGGGTGAGTTTCGCACCTTGAATCAGGACCCCACGTTCTGGGAGCGCCTGGTGCGGCGGCGTCGGCATCGCCCGCTGATCTGAGCCGGTATAATTTTTTCGTTCCACGGCTGCACCGCTCCACCGCTCCCCACGCCTCCGCCTCTCCCCACATGCTGGTCATTCTGCGGAAGACCTACGACGACCTCTCCCACGAAGCCGCGCGTCTCGTCGCCGACCGGCTGCGCCGCAAACCGAACCTGGTGCTGGGACTCGCCACCGGCAGCACGCCGCTGGGTCTCTACAAGGCACTCATCGATCTGCACGAGCGCGAGGGCCTCGACTTCTCGAAGGTCACCACATTCAACCTCGACGAGTACGTGGGGCTGCCTCCGTCGCACCCGCAGAGCTACCACTACTTCATGCAGGAGAATTTCTTCAAGCACATCAACCTCGATTCACGCTATACGCACGTCCCTGACGGGATGGCGGACGACATCGAGGCGCACTGCGAGTGGTACGAGCAGCGGATCAAGGACGCCGGCGGCATCGACATCCAGGTGCTCGGCATCGGCGCGAACGGACACATCGCGTTCAACGAGCCGGGGTCGTCGCTGGGCTCGCGCACACGCATCAAGACGCTGACCGAAGCGACCATGCGCGACAACGCGCGCTTTTTCTTCGAGAAGAAGAAGGAGCAGCAGCCGCGCTATGCCATCACGATGGGAATCGGCACGATCATGGAAGCGCAGGAGCTGCTCATCCTCGCATCCGGTGAAGGCAAGGCCGACGCCGTCCGGAAGGCGGTCGAAGGGCCCATCACCGCGATGTGCCCCGCGTCCATCTGCCAGATGCACCAGCGCGCGTACTTCATCATCGACGAAGCCGCGCGCTCCAAGCTGTGCGAGGTACCGATCGAAGAAGTCACGGGCCGCGACTACGCGATCCCGACGCCGAATCCGAAGAAACGGGGCGAGCGCGCGGCCGAGCGCTGACGACCTACTTCTTGGTCTTGGTGCCGGTCTTCGTGCCGGTCTTCGTCTTCGTTCCCGTCTTCGACTTCGTCGAGTCGGCCTTCGCCTTGGCGGAATCGCTCGCCTTGCCCTGAATCGTATCCGTGGTGGTCGTCTTCACCACGGTGTCGGTCGTGGGTACTACGGCCCCGCTCTTCGTGGTGTCCGCACCCGCGACGGTCGACGTGTCAGCCGACGCGTTGTCCTTCTTTCCGCACGCAGCGAGAGCGCTCACCGCGGCCACAGCGACGACGAAAATCCTGGCGTTCATGGTTGCCCCGTGTTGTGTGTCACCTGCTGGCAACCCCATCGGGCAAGCTCCGTACCGTACCCGACATTAACGCGAGTTAACGAACCGCAATTGGGTTCCCCACGGGTCGCGCACGATGAGCGCGCCGTCCTCTCGGCGCGCCGCGTGACCCGCCGACTCCACGCTGTCAGCCAGCTGCTCCACATCCGACTGCGTCGGCACGACCAGCTCCCATTCGATCAGATGCGCGTCGTTCTCCGACGCGCTCGGCGCGCCTCTCGCCCACGTGTTGGTGCCGAGGTGGTGGTGATAACCGCCAGCCGAGAAGAACAGCGCGCCGGGATAACTCCAGACCACCTTGTCCAGACCGAGAGCGCGATGATAGAACGATTCGGCTTGCTCGAGGTCGCCCACGTGAAGGTGGATGTGTCCCACCGTCGTTCCGGCCGGCGCCCCGGTCCACTGCTCGCCATGCGCCGCCGCAAGCACGCTGCGTACGTCCAGCGGCATCGTCGACATCTGCAGCTCACGCTCGCTGTGACGCCACGTGTCGCGCGGGCGATCCGCGTACACCTCGATCCCCAGGTTGTCGGGGTCCTGCAAGTAGATCGCCTCACTCACCAGGTGATCGGACATCCCGGCCTGCCAATCGTTATCCATGAGATGGCCGAGGAAGCGACCGAGCGCCGCGCGATCGGGAAGCAGGATCGCGAAGTGATAGAGGCCGAGCAGCCCACGATGCGACGCGGGACGAATGCCCTTTTTCTCGCGAAGCTCGACGATCGCGTCGCCGCCGCCGGCGGGGGCGAGCAATGCGACGTCGCCCGTTCGCTCGACGACCTGCAGTCCCAGCACGGACTCGTAGTACGCGACGGACTGGGCGAGATCGGAGATCTGCAACTTCACGCGCCCCACGCGCGTTGCCGCCGGCAGCCGGTATCCGGGTGCGGCGATGCCGTACGCTAGTTCCTGAGTCGCTCGATCCATGCGGCGAATGGGTCGATGAATTCGCGCAAGAAATCCCGAGCTGCGTCCACCACCAGCCTCAGCGATTCTCGACGCAGGCTGCCGACGATTACCACGACATCACGCGAATCGTCCATGCTACTCAATCTAGATCGCGCCGCCGGGAAGAAATTTGCGGACTGGGCTAGAACATTCTCCAACTCCAAGCGTAGCACAGATATGACGTCGCGCCTTCTCATCGCCGCGATCCTTGTCGCGTTTCCGGCAGCGTCCGCCTCGGCGAGCTCACTGCACGG
>DATFHG010000195.1:0-12648 GCA_035248725.1 Gemmatimonadaceae bacterium
CGGTGTCCGGGTGGGACAACACCTGGGGGCTGCAGCCAGGCGACGAGATCAACTGGACGGTGACCGCGTATTATGGCCGGCCGACGCTGCTGTTCGGCGCGCCGCCGTCGGAAGGCGAGGGAATTCAGTTCGCCGGACGCAGCTCGGTCGGCACGTCAGCCGCGATGGCGTCGGCAGCTACTGCACGACTGCGACGATCCGTTTCACGTCCTCGATGATCTGATCGGCGCGCGCGTGGTCGCCACGCGCGTCGAGGGCGAGCGCTAGATCCTGTGCCGTTTGCGCGTAGTAGAGCGGCACATCCGCGGACGCGGCGTCGACCCACCGGCCTTCGCGCAACAGTTGCGCGGGCGCGCGGTACTGCTGCCACAGCGCGAGCGACTTCTCCACGTCGATGTACGCGCCGCTCGGCGTTCGCGCCGTGTCCGGATCGTCGCGCACGGGCGTCGGCATGAGCTTCTGCACGAGACCCACGCGCTCGAGATACGGATCGAGTCCGAGGGGCCTGCCATACGGCCCGAAGGAGAAATAGATGGGCCGATTGGGGAACGAGTCCTTGATGGCGCGCAGCACGAGCAGCTGATCGCGCGTGAGATAGCCCGGCGGGATGACCGTGTTGATGCTCGCGTGGTGAAACTGCATCGGCGCTGCGGACTCGAGATATGGCGGAATGGTGTCGAGCTCCTGGTCCGTCAACTTCCAGATGTGCGCGCGACGATTGAGCTGGCGCGCGTACCAGTCGATGCCCAGGTACGGCGTCAGGGCGACCGTGACATCGCGGCGGATGCCTTCCACTTCCTGCGCGTACCACAGTGGGAAGCTGTCGTTGTCGCCGTTGGTGATGAGCACCGCGTTGGGCTCTACGGAGCTGAGCATGTCCGACGCCCACTCGCGCGTGAACGACTGCCCTTTGCGCGAGGCTGCCGTCCAGTTGCCGACGAGCGGAACGAGCGCGAAGGCGAGCACCGCGGCGGTCCGTCGCCGCCAGAGCCACACGAGACCCAGTCCGGCGAGCAGTCCCCAGAGCGAGAACGTCCACATGTAGAAGTAGTCACGATCGCGCGGCTCGCGGGGGACGGCGTTGCCCAGCTCCGGGCTCTGCGACCACCCGTAACGGAAGTTCAGGTAGTAGATGAGCGCGATCGTGAACGTCGCGGCGAGCGGCGCGAAATACCAGAATGCGCCGGACACCGATGGCGAGGCAGACGTCGAGTCGTTTCGGCGCAGTGACCACAGGCCGAGCAGGCCGAGGAGGAGCATGGTCGCGGCGATCAGCGATTGCAGCACGGGAAGCTCTCCCTTCACGTCGCGCAGCCACTGCCACTTGAAGTACAGCCAGTACATCTGCACCTGCGCGACAAACGGCGCGCGTCGCTCGGCGACCGGGTTGCCGCCGTACTGCTCGCGTTGGATGACGCCAGTGAGCCGGCGAGCCGTCTCGCCGCTGAACGTGCATGCCGCGTGCAGTGTGCCGCTCTCGCAGGCGGACACCGCACTTTCATTGATGAAGGGCTGGTATGCGGCGCGGATGGGCAGCACAGCGAAGGGCGTTGCGCCGAGCAGCAGCGCGCCGGCCAGCACGCCGATGAACTTCCAGCGCAACAACGTTCGCGGGCGTCGTGCAATGACGGCGATGGCCACCGAGGGTGCGGTGAGCAATCCGGCGGGATGGATCGCGTAGCCCAGGCCAACGAGGTACGCGATCAGTACGAGCATGCGGTCCGCGCGACGTCCGGCGTCGAGCTCCAGCCAGCGCAGCATGAGCCAGGACGTGAGCGCGAGCGCCACGAGTGCGATCGGATAGACCTTCTCCATCACCACGCTCTGGTTCCACACCGTGAATGCGGTGGCACCGAGCAGGGCCGCGCACGCAGACGCGCCGAATCTCTGCGCGTCATCCGAGATTCGGTCGCGCAGCAGCCATTCCGCGCACAGGAACCAGAGCGCCGCGGTGACGGCGCTCGCGAGCGCCGCGAGGATGTTCACACGAACCGCGTAGCGTGCCGACAAGGGCAGGAGCGCGAACGCGTGACCGATCAGCACGAAGAGCGGATTGCCCGGCTGGTGCGGCACGCCCAGCGACTTCACCGCGGCGATGTATTCACCCGCATCCCACATCGCCGCCGACGGGGAGAGCGTGACGAGGTACAGCGCGAAGACCGCGACGCCGAGTCCGGTCGCACACGCGGAACGAGTGAGTTTGGGCATGGGTAGGAACATGCACGGCCAAGCTCGCCCGCCCAAGATGGACTGCTTAGTATCCGAACCAATACGCACAGAGGACTGCATGTACCGTCGTTGGACACGTCTCGGGGTCGTCACGTTGCTTGCCGCGTCCTGGATGGCGTGCAGCGACAGCACCGGCCCGTCGGATCAGAACCTCGTGGACATGGCGCTCGACTTCTGCACGGGCGACGCGCCGATCTTCTTCGCGTATCAGAATGAAGGCGGCGCGTGGACACCGCTCGCCGCGGACGCGGAAGACACGTTTCGGTTTCAGGCGACGGACAAGGTCGCGATCGCGTTCGTCCACCTCATCGGCGGCGTCTACGCGACACAGGTGATCTACGGCACCACCGACGAGCTGGCGCCCTTGTCGGGATCGCAATGCACCGATCTCGCGGGGAACAAGACGCTGAACGGTCAGGTTACCGGCGTCAGCCCCGGCGCGGACGCCTGGATCACGATGGCCGACCAGACGGCGACGGTCTTTCCGCCCCCGAACTCTTTCCAGTTGACGGGCCTGCCCAACGGGCCGCTCGACCTCGTCGCCAATCGCGACGCGATCGCGGTGAACACGCTCGTGCCGGACCGCGTCATCGTGCGGCGCGGACTCAGCCTCACGAGTGGCTCGACGATTCCCACGCTCGATTTTGCCGCCGCGGAAGCGTTGCCTCCGACCACCAACTCGCTCTCGATCACCGGTCTCACCCCCGGCGAGACGAATTCGATGGACATCACCTTCTCGACGCCAACGGCGAGCCAGCACGACCTGTATTTCGTGCAGTCGTTCTCGACGTCGCCGCAGGCGATCTACAGCGTGCCGGCCTCGCTGACGCAGGCCGGTGACTATCACCTGGTGGACGTGTACGCGGAAGCATCGAGCGGGGCATTTCACGGGGTGGAGCTGTTCTATCGCACCGCCGCCGACCGCGCGGTGGCCCTCGGTCCGCTCCTCAGCACGCCGGCATTTTCTCCGATCGGTTCCACACAGATCCTGCGCGAGCGCATGACGCTCCCGGTGCAGCCGCAATACAACTCGTTCGCCGAAGCCGGCTACACGCAGCAGGGAACGTCGAACCGCGTCGTGTTCGTGACCGGCACCTCCGGCTATTTCGGCAACAATGCCAACTGGACGCTGGACATGCCGGACTTGAGCGGGCTCACGGGCTACCCGGCCGCCGCGTCACTCGAAGCCGGAACGGCGGTGAGCGCATCGGCGCAGGCGTACGGCGGTTCCGCCGCGTTGTTCTTCGGTGCGGCGCCCAACGAGGGCGACGCACTGAAGTACGCCGGTACCGCGCCCATGTCTGCGTCGGCGAGCGTCGCGTTGCGCGCGATGCCGGGGCCGGGGCTGCGGTCACTGCGTGCGCTGGACAGGACGGCGGGGCTGCACGCGTCGCTGGGTCGTCGCGCCCTGCTGCACCGGTGACGGCGCCGGCGCCGGTTCGCGAGTTCGACGTCTCCGCCCGGTCGACGGAGACCTTTGGACGAGTGCTGTGCAACGCGCGGCAACATCACTGGGTGGTGGACGGCCCCGCGTACAACAACTGTCCTGGCGAAGAGCTGACGCCGCCGGAATTGTTTCTCGCCGCAGTGGCATCGTGCGGTGTCGAGCTGGTGACGGTGATTGCGAAGGAGCAGGGAAGGGCGATTCCGCAGGTGCGGTTGCGCGTGCACGGAACGGTGGATCGCGGTCGCCAGTCCCGCGCGAACGTGACAGTGTTCAACGCCGTGCGACTCGATTTCGAAGTGGTTGGGACCGACGGGGCCACCGCCGCCGAGCTCGTCGAAGGCTTCAAACGGCGGTGACCGATTTACGGCACGATCGCGGTCGCGGTCGAGGACGTGAAGGTGACGGTCGGCGGTTCCTAGAAAAAGGACACGTAGCAACACCCATCACATTTGACCCAGAAATCTTCGTCCTCTGCACTCCAACGCATGCGCGCTGTCGCCGGAGGCGTTGTTCCTGGATGACGTAGCTCGACGTATACCGGAATGTGATGTGTCACGAGGTGAGGGATGAACAGCCACCATTCCCAGCTCTTGTTTTGTACTTCGCCCGACCAGCCTGTCGGTGATGCCGTGTCCCGCCAGAGGTAGAGTTCGTTCTCGCCCTGGCGGAAGTGGTAGCGATCGGAATAGATCCCGCTCGGCTCATTGCTGAACACGATCGTGGCCGCATGCTGCGTCTCATCCGGGTGATCGCCCGTTGGCGGCGTCCATGTCTTGGAGTCGAGATTATCGACGGGTAAGATCGATACGTCGTGGTCGCTGCGCGTCAGCGCGCCCGTAGCGACGTCCACATTCGCGACTTGCTGCGCGTCGCCCCATCCGTGGATCGACCAGCCCCTGCGGTTCGAATGCTTCCCCGCATGTGTGCCTGGTCGATCGGATGCTCGAGGCTCCGGAAGCACGATGCACCATTTCTGTCCGCAGCGCATGCCAAGCGCGGTCGCGGGCGTCCCTTTTTGGATCAGCGCCTCATGGAATCGCGCGACCGCCGGAACATTGGCCGCGATGCTTGCATCTGGCGGGGTATTCCACGGCGACGGGTTCTGCACGGCCTTGACGTCGTGACCTGGTGTGCCGCTCGCGTACGATGTCGGACAAGATCCCGTAACAGATTGGATGTATGCCTTGTACGCCCCCGCTTGAAAATGCAGGTACACGCAATTTGCGCCCGGCGATAATCCCAGAGCGGTATATGGCTCGGGAAGTGGACCCGCACTCGGCGTCTTGACGAAGACCAGCGCCGCGAGACGTGGTGTCGAAAACTCGTTATCCGTCGCCGGCGTGGAAAGGTCGGGAGCCGGCGCGATGAACGCATGCGGGCCGTACATCGTCTTGTCGACCGCGAAACCCTGGTCATCCGTGTACAGGGGATTGTCGCAGGTGGCCTTCCAACCCATGAGCTCACAGGCGGAAAGAAACTCTGGAGCGAACCCATGCAGGCTATTCGGCGCGAATGCATGTGGGTGCGGGCTCACGGAGACCGCCTGGTTACACGCCACGACGCACAAAAGGCCGCTGCAAATGGTGGCGCGTCTGAAGAAGAGATCCGGCCAGCGTTGACGCATCAGGGCAGCTCCGGCGAAGGTGAGATGATGCTGCGGATGCCGAAAAGGGGGAGAGGCAGTCAGCTCTACGATGTGCGGCGCGTCATCAGTGACCACGCGCAATGTCTTTCATCCGTTTGGCGGTGGGCTGCAACGACTGGTCGGCATCCGCCCATACGGCAGCGACGAACGCGGCCCAATCTCGTGACCTCCGCGTATCATGCACGCGGTCGGCAATGTCGGCGCGAAGTGCGGCCGCACGCATCAGTACCGCCGCATCGATGGGGCGGTCGAGCAGGAGCTCGAGCCAGCTCTGACGGTCGAGAATCGGGTCCATGACACGCAACGCTGTCGCTGTATCCCGCAGAGCGGTGAGCAACTCGGCTTCCATGAACATGAGATCGGGACTCTGGTCCGGCGCTGACCCGCGCTGCTGACGCACCAGGACGGGTGATAGCAGTGTCGTCGCGTCGCGCAGTCGGCCGGATGTGACAGCGATTCTCGCTTTGAGAAACTCATCGCTACCGGCTGCGGCGAACCGTTTGAGCATGGTCGTTGATGGTGCTCGTGCGAGTCGCACGGTCCGAGCGAGGACACCGTACTCGAGTTGAGCGAGCGTCGCATCGTCGACGTCCCGATGCGCGTCGCGAATAGCGGCGCCAACCATGGCCATGCCTGCGCTATCGGTTACGTCGTCGCATCCCACTGCGGCGCGCACACTCAGTGACTCGGCCGCGGCAGCCACGCGCATCGGTACCCTGGCGAAGGCCGCGAACCGTGGATCGAGGTTGCGCGCGACGAGCGAACTGGCGACCCGACAGCGGCCCAGCACAGCCGCTACGGGTGCGAGCGTGGAGGCCTGATCTCCGGAAGCGGTGGATGCTTCGGACAGGAGCGAATCTGCGAGATCATTCACGTGAGAAAGCAGGCGCGCATTGCTGCGACCAAAGGAGATGCGCATCAGCACTTCTTCAGCGCCGAGTCGCGCGCGATGATCGCCGTCGACGGCGATTGCTCGCGCCAGGTGCAACGTGTCCAATGCGGATGGATCGCCGAACATCTCAAGCGATATCGCGACGAGCTCCTTGATCGCGGGGTTATTCGGCAGAGCAGTCCCCCAAGCGCGCGCGACGTCGCGAAAGACTTCGCGTTGTTTGCGTACAGCCATCTCGCGGGAACGAATTTCATTGACGGCAACTGGTCGTCCGATTGCCGCCGCTGGGTACGGAACGAAGGCCAGCGAGTCTCCCGTCCACGACGGGTAGGCGAAGAAGCGCATCGAGTCGGGCACGGACACCCCGGAACGCAGCATGCGACTTCCTGTGAACAACGACCGTCGCAGGCGGTCGTATCCGCCCGGCTGAAACGTCTTGTGCAGCGCCGGAGCGAGCGCGAATGCGCGCACGAATGCGCGTATCGCCTCGTGATAACTCGTACGGAATTTCCACCCCGATGGCGATCGAGGATCGTGTTCGACAGCGTCGTCACGTCGGAGACACATGGCGAAGCCATACCATGCGGACATGTCATCGCGGTGTCGTGTGGCAAGCGTGCGATAGCCGCGGCATGGCATCGCGGAGGCGTCGGGGCCCTCCAATAAGGCACCCGCGAGCGCGCGTTCGTCTGGCGACAGACGCGAGCCACCAGCAGCACGCTGCGCCCATGGTGCCCATGTGGCACGAGGCTCCTCACGCCAGGCACGCACTTCCGCGAGGCGGAGCGCCGCCTGCGAGAAGTCGTGGTCCGCTTCGAGCGCCGCGAGAAACAAGGAGTCGGCGGCGGGCAAGTTAAACGCTTCTCGCGCGGCCATCGCCGCAAAGTACTGCTGCATTGCGGGGAGCGTGCTGGTGATTCGGACCGGTGCAGCAAGCGTCCTTCGGAGCAGCAACTCGTCCGCGAGTCGAGCGAAAACACTGTCCACGGCAGGAGCACTCGACGGGATCGATACGCTGGCTTCGAACAAGCGACTGCCGTCCGTCGCATCGAATACTGCCCCATATACGCGCGCCTGTGTCCCTACGCGCGCCAGCCGGGCTCGTACGTACCGTCCCGCGCGCATATCGAGAGCGACGGCGGCTGCTCGCTCGGCTGAGACATTGACCGTATCTCGGCCCAACGCTCCACGCGCAGTGAAGGGATCGACGACCGTGATGCCTTGCCAGCGTGACATGTCCTGCGTCAGCCGATCGTAAACGTGGGCGCTGTCGGCCGCACCGCCTTCGATGGGTAGCACGAGGTACGCAGACGTGTCGGGCGCGATTTTGTGGTTGCTGAGAACGCTGCGCACGCTTCCGATGAGCACAACGAGGCCGACGACTGCTACGACGGTCGCGCCGAGAAATGCCCACCTGCGAGACCGCTGTGGGCCCAGCGTTGGTCCGCTCGTCCGCGACTCGACGATCGGCGCGCGCATCGCCGCTTCCATCGCTGCGGAAAAATCTGCGAGCGTGTCGTATCGGTCCGCTGGCAGCAACGACAGTGCTCGGTTGATCACCTGCTCCAGCGCCGGCGATACCGTGGACCGATACACCCGCACGTCGCGCGGCGGATGCTGGAAGCGCATCGCGATCACCGCCTCGGGCGTCGGGCCGATGAAGGCGGGCACACCCGCCAGCATCTCGTACAGCACGCACGCCAGGGAGTACTGGTCGCTGCGCCCGTCATAGGTCCGGCTGCCGCTCGCCTGTTCGGGACTCATGTAGGCAGGCGTTCCGCGCACGAGCCCCGTCGACGTCGTACTCTCGTCGATCGCACGCTCGATCGCGCGCGCGATCCCGAAGTCGGCCAGGCACGCTTGTCCCGACGTGAAGAGGATGTTCTCCGGCTTCACGTCACGATGGATCAGCCCCTGCCGGTGCGCATAGTCCAGTGCGAGCGCCACGGTCTTGGTGATCGACACCGCCGCCTCGATGGGCAGCTGCTTGTCCCGCTGCAGCATCTGCCGCAGCGATCCACCTTCCATGTGCGGCAGCACGAAATACAGCTGTCCGTCGTGCTGTCCCGAATCCAGCACCGATGCGATGTGCGGATGGTGCAGCCGCTCGTTGACCTTGATCTCGCGGAGAAACCGCTCGGCGCCGAGACTCTCCGCCAGCTCGGGACGCAGCACCTTGATGGCCACGCCGTGGCCGCGCTGGGTATCGCGCGCCAGGTATACAGTCGCGGTCGCGCCGCGACCGAGCTCGCGCTCGATGGTGTAGCGGCCTGCGAAGGTACCCGATTGCAGCCCCGGCGTACCGTCCATGCGGCTATGAGGGGAGGGAGGTCCGCCTACAATATGATGCGGACCTCCCGAACGCCAGCAGACGCAACTAGTTAACTAGGTGCGCGGGTTCTCCCCGTACAGCCGCGCACCCGCCAACGCGCCTGCAAGAACACTGATGGCCTGCACCACCGAAACGATCGCGTACGTCGTTCCCGTCATCAGTCCCACGTGCAGCCAGTCCTGATAGAACAGGAAGCCGAAGATCCAGACCACCGCCGCGGCTTTCGCCGCCGTGCCGGGCCCGGCGCCGAAACGAGGGCGCATCGCGGCATACAGCCAGACGAGCATCAATCCGACGATCACCTGCGTCGCGATCGCGGCGACGATCGCCGTCGTGCTTGGCGTGCGTGGCAAGGTCGGAGCTGCCGCTGCCATCTCGGCCTGCATGCGCTGACCAAACACGAACTTGTTGCCGAGCACTCCGATCACGATCATCACCACTGCCGCCGCGACGCCGCCGACGGCAACGCGCCCGTAGTCGATTCCCGCCGTCGCCGAAACGGTGTTCGGGTTGTAGCCGCCCGTTGCTGCGTCGGATCTCTTGTCCGCCATCGTGTCCGCTGCCATGGCTGCTCCTGTATGGGACGTCAACGCGTGATGAAGTAGAGGCGAATCGATTTTCCCACCCGCGCCACGGGCCGGTAGGCGTGCAACCAGTTCAGCGACGTATCCGACCAGACGCCGGCATAGAACGTCTCGCTCGCGGCAATCCAGCCTGTCGTGCGCTCGTTCGGATGGAGACGCCGCGTGCGTGTGAGGCCCACCGCCGTGAACTCCGCCGTGCCGAAATAGTGAACCCGCAGGGAATCGACTCCGAGCTCATTCGCGACATCGCGCAACCGATAGAGATCTTGGCCCCAATCCAGGTTGCTGTCCACCAGGATGCGTTCGGGCTCGGGCCCCGCCAGCTGGTTGAAGTACGCCACGTGATCCGGGTGTGCGAGCGCGACCTCGAGGACGCTCCACGCGATCAACGCGCCGACGGCAAAGCGATTGGACGCACGCGTGGCGCGGTCCCACGCCCATACGAATGCCACGCCCCCGAGCACGGCCATCATCGGGTAGATCGCGAGATCCAGCCGGATGCCGATGTCCACCGGCGTCGCGCTCGCCACGCCGAGCACCGAGGCGATGCCCATGAGTAACGCTGCGCGCTCGATCATCCGCGCGTCCGGTCGTACGGAATCCCGACCGCGTCGCACGACGCGCAGTTCCTTCGTGACGAGAAACCCTCCGAGCCCGCTCAACAACAGCAACGGAATCGGGGTCTTCACGAGCACGGCGACCAGGTCGTAGTACCACCAGCCGCCGGATCGCACCCGCCCGAACAGATAGGACGGATGTCCGCCCGTGCCGTGATGAAAGAAGGCGGCGAGACCCGCGAAGAGCTCCGGCGCCGGCAGCAGAACACCATGGTATCTGCCCACGCTGAAGCGATACGTCACCCACGTCACGACGATCGCAGTCGCCACCGCGACGCCAAGCATGCGAACGCGCGACCGATTCCAGACGTCGCGCGATCGTCCCATGGACGCGAAGACCGCGACTCCGATCGCGGCCGGCAGCAGGTAGGCCAGCCCGTTGAACTTGGTCAGGCCGCACAGTGCGACGAGGACGCCGAGTGCCAACGTGCGTTTGGCGCTCGCACGCTCGAGCCAGATCGTCCACGCGAGCAGCGCCGCCGGCATGAGCGCAGCCGGTCCCATGTCCGTGCCCGCGACTCCCGCATGCCCCAGCACGCTCGGATTCGTGCACACGAGCAACGTCGCCATCGTCGCTTCGCGCTCACCGGCGACGCGCCGGGCCCAATACCACGCCGTCGCCACGAGGATCAGGAAGAACGGCAGCTCGCCGAGCCGTGCGAGCGTCAGCGTGTGCGCGTAGTGCGCGCCTTCGCCGAGGATGCGGCGGCCTTCCTCGTACATGTGGCCGCGCCAGTCTCCGGTGCCCCGCTCGCCGGCGAGGTATGGGCCGATCGCGGCGGCGACGCGCGCGAGCGGTGGATGCTGTGGCTCGTACGTGTACGACCCGTGCGCCAGCCACTCCATCCCTGCTGCGATGTGCGCGGGCTCGTCGTACATGTTGTTGAAGACGTGATACGTCGAAACGATCACGGCCACTGCGGCGACGGCGATGGCGAGGGCGACGCCGCGCCAGCGCCGCGCGATGGTTTCGTCGAGAAGCGGTTCGTTCACGTCACGCACGATACAACCGAACTCGTCAGAGTCGATACCTTTCTATATGGCGTCTCCAACCGCGTCCGCGTCGCAACCACATCTCGCGAACCCCGATCTCAACCCCTCCTTCACCAAGAGCATCTTCCTCGGTGAGCTGCGCGAAGACATGGTGTTCCCGTATCCGCGCCTGACACCGGATGAGGACGAAGCCCAGCGCATGATTCTGGACTCGTTCCGTGCGTGGGCGTCACAACACGTGGACAGACGCAAGCACGATCACGACGGCAAGTTTGCCGACGGCGTGCGCGAAGGGATGGCGGAGCTGGGCCTCATGGGTCTCAACATCCCCGAGGAATACGGCGGCTTCGGTGCGAGCGCCAAGGTCTTCAGCAAGATCTTCGGCGAGATCGGCGCGACCGACGGCGCGCTCGGCGTGTACTTCGGCGCGCACCAGTCGATCGGGTGCAAGGGCATCGTGCTGTTCGGCACCGAGGACCAGAAGCGTCGCTGGCTGCCGCGGTGTGCCAGCGGCGAGATCATCGCGGGATTCTGCCTCACCGAGCCGGGATCGGGATCGGACGCGCAGGCGATGAAATCCACGGCGGTTCCGAGCGCCGACGGCAGGCACTATGTGCTGAATGGCGAAAAGATCTGGATCTCCAACGCGGGCTTCGCGGGCATGTTCACGGTGTTCGCGAAGGTGCCTGTCGAGGAGGGCGGAAAGAAGAAGCAACGCGTCACGGCGTTCATTGTCGACGCAAAGGCGCAGGGGGTGCGCCTCGGGAAGCTCGAGGAGAAGATGGGCATCAAGGCGAGCGACACCCGCCCCGTGTTCTTCCAGGATGTGAAAGTTCCGGTCGAGGACCGACTTGGCGACGTGGGGCATGGGTTCAAGATCGCGCTCGAGGTGCTCAATTCCGGCCGCCTGGGCCTGTCGTCGGGCGCGGCCCATGGGACGCGGGCCATCATGCACGAGGCACTCGTGTACGCGAAGCAGCGGCAGCAGTTCGGCCGGCCGATCGGGTCGTTCGGGATGATCCAGCGCAAGTTCGCGCAGTTCGCCGCGGAATGTTACGCCGCCGACGCGGGCTGGTTCGTCGCCGCGGACATGGTGGACCGCGGCGGTGTGGATTTCTCGCTCGAGACGGCGTGCTGCAAGGTGTTCGGCAGCGAGATGGTGTTTCGCGCGGCGAATGAAGCGCTGCAGATCGCGGGCGGCATCGGCTACTCGAAGGAGTATCCGTACGAACAGATGGTGCGCGACGCGCGCATCAACATGATCTTCGAGGGAACGAACGAGATCCTGCGCGCGCTCATCGCGCTCATGGGGCTGCAGGAAGCCGGCGAGCGCCTTGAATCGCTGGGCAACGCGTTCAAGGATCCGCTGCACTCGATGGGCGCCATCGGCTCGTACCTCGCAGGTCGGGCCAAGCGCCAGGTGACGAAGCCGAAGCTCGAGCGCGCGCATGCGGCCTTCGAGAAGGAAGCGGACATGATCGCGGACGTCGTCCACGATCTCGGTCTCGCCGTCGAGAATCTCATGATCAAGCACGGGAAGAAGGTGATCGACATGCAGTTCCTCCAGGAGCGTATGGCGAACACCGCGATCGACGTCTTTCTCGCCACGGCCACGTTGAGCCGCGCGAGCGCGGCGCTCGAAGCAGCTGACGGCGACGAGACGAAGGCGGCGATCGATATCGACTGCGCGCGCATCTTCGTGCCGATGGCCATGCGGCGCGCCCGACGTAGCGTGCGAGCGCTCACGCGCAACCAGGACGCCCGGCTCCGTGCGATGGCGGAACGCGCGCTGGAGTCCGGAGAGCTGGTTCCCGAGGCGTGAGCGACGACATCGCGATACGATCGCTGGAGACGCCCGCCGAGCTGGCCGCGTGCGTGGAGCTGCAGCGGGAGACATGGGGACGTTTCT
>DATFHG010000196.1:0-8117 GCA_035248725.1 Gemmatimonadaceae bacterium
GCGACCCGCGCCGTTCGCGCGCATGCCCGCCGCCGTGCGCAGCGAAGTCGCGAAAAAAGGCGCCGTCGTCAAACTCGACGTCCTGATCGATACGCTCGGCCGAGCGAACATGAAGACGTTCAAGGTGGTGGAGAGCTCACACCCATGGTTCGCCGCCAACATGCGCAGCACGTTGCCGCGCTGGAAATTCACGCCCGCGGAGCTCGCCGGCTGCAAGGTGGAACGCGTCTACAAGTTCTCCGCGACCGCCAAACCGCGTGTGTAGATTGGTGGCATGACGAAAACCGCCACCTTCGACACCAATCGCGGCGCCATCGTCGCGGAGCTGTACGACAAGGACGCGCCGAACACCGTCGCCAATTTCGAAAAGCTCGCGAACGCCGGCTTCTACGACGGCGTGAAGTTCCACCGCGTGATTCCGGACTTCGTGGTACAGGGGGGCGATCCCCTGTCGCGCGATCTTCCCGAGGGCGATCGTCGCGTCGGAACGGGCGGGCCGGGTTACACGATCAAGTGCGAGACCAAGAACAATCCCCGCAAGCACGAAGTCGGCGCGCTGTCCATGGCGCACGCGGGCAAGGATACCGGCGGCAGCCAGTTCTTCATGGTGCTCAGCGAGGCGAACACGCGGCATCTCAACGGCGTCCACACCGTGTTCGGCAAGATCACGAAAGGCCTCGACGCCATGAAGCAGATCAAGCAGAATGACGTCATGACGAAAGTCCGCGTGTCGGACTGATGACCGTGCAACCCACCTCCGCCATGCACCACGACCACAAGGCCGACGCGCGCGCCGCGTTCATGGGACTGATCTTCGGCGCCATCGCCCTGCTCGGCGTCATCTACACCATCGTGCGCCTGACGAACGCGAAGTACGCGAACCACGCCGAGGCGACGTCGACACGCTGATACCCGAACGTCTCACTCGGATGCCGGCGGGTCACCGCGCAGATGCCGCAGGTACCGCTCCGGCGCATTCAGAAAGTCGCGGGTGAGGTTGACGTGGTCGAGCGCCGCGTACTCGACCACGCGCACCGGCAGCTCATCGAAGCTGTACACGCGTGCGTTCGGAAAGGCGAGCAGGATGGGTGAGTGCGTGGCGATGATGAACTGCGCATCGCGCTGGATCATTTCGGCCACCATCGCGAGCAGCCCGATCTGACTCTGGGGCGACAGCGGCGCTTCGGGCTCGTCGAGCAGGTACAGACCGCCGGGCACAAAGCGCGATTGGAACAGCCGCAGAAAGCTCTGCCCGTGCGAGTTCGCGTCCAGGTCCACGCCGTAGCGCTGTTCCATGTCGGCGAGCGACGCGCGCATCGGCATGCTCGCGAGCCGTTTGGCGTAGGCCGACCGGTCCTTGTACTCGTCGTCCAGCTCGACGAGGCGCTGGAGCATCTCCGTCCGCATCTGCGCCAACTGCTTGGTGAAGCCGAAGAAATCCTCCGCCCGGAGGAAGAAGCCCTTTCTCGTCCGGCGGTTCCAGACCAGGCGCATGGCCTTGGCGAGCGCCCGCTGGTGCTCCAGCGTGGTGTCGCGCGAAGCGTCCTGGCTTCCGACGGTCGGCAGCGCCGCCGCGAGCGCGATCCCCTCGAGCAGCGTGCTCTTCCCCGAGCCGTTTTCGCCGACGAAGAACGTCACGGGAACGTCGACGTCGAGCGTCGGCAGCGTCCGAATCGCCGCGACGCTGAACGGAAAGCGCGCCGCGTCACCGTCGACAATTTTCAGCGACCGCAAATGCGACATATTCCACCCATGACGACCCTTCCCACGCGCGCCGACGCTCTCGCGCTCCAGCACGAGTACACGCAGAGCGACTCTCTGCGCAAGCACATGCTCGCCGTCGAAGCCGCGATGCGCGCGTATGCCACCCGATTCGGCGAGGATCCGGAACGGTGGGGACTCGCGGGGCTGATGCACGATTTTGACTACGAACGCTTTCCCAACCACGAGCACTCGCCGACGGATGGCCATCCCGCCACCGGGGTGCGCCTGCTGCGGGATCGCGGCTGGCCCGAGGACATCCTGGAGGCCATCATGGGCCACGGCAACTACACGGGTGTCCCTCGCGAAACGCGGATGGCCAAGGCGCTATTCGCGGTGGACGAGCTCACGGGCCTCGTGACGGCCACCGCGCTCGTGCGACCGTCGCGCAGCGTACACGAGGTCGACGCGAAGTCCGTCCGGAAAAAGATGAAGGACAAGGCGTTCGCCAAAGGCGTGAACCGGGACGACGTGATTACCGGCGCCCAGGAACTCGGAATCGAGCTCGACGAGCACATCCGGTTCGTCGTCGATGCGATGCGTGGCGCCGCGGACGCGCTCGGGCTTGCCGGCACGCCCAACGCCTAAGGTCGCGGCCGCGTACATCTGTGCGAAGGATTCTCTCGGGAGACCATGACCGTCGCGAGCATTCCGTTGCCGATCTCGCCGTCCATGGGGGATGACGGCACGCGGGAGAGCGAGCGCGCGTTTGTCGTTGCCGCCCAGCGCGGCGACGAGCAGGCATTCGCGGAGCTCGTCCGGCGTCACCAACGGCGTGCGTATGCCGTGGCGCGGGCGATCGTGCTCTCCCATGAGGACGCGGAGGATGCGGTTCAGGAGGCGTTTCTGCACGCGTATCGCGCGCTGGACCGCTTCCGGTCCGATCAGCCGTTCGGTGCATGGCTGAATCGAATCGTCGCGAATGCGGCGCTCGATCTGGTCAGACGCCGGCGCGTGCGTGAGGCGGACGAGCTGCCGGATTCGGTGGCGATGCCGTTTCGCGACCCCGGTGAAGCCGACGAGTTGCGACGGCGGCTGTCCGGCGCGCTGACGGAGCTTCCCGACCGTCAGCGCTCGGTCATTGTACTGCACGATGTGGAAGGGTTCACGCACGGCGAGATCGGCGGTATGCTCGGGATCCCCGAGGGTACGGCGCGGTCGGACCTGCATCACGCGCGCGCCGCGCTGCGGCGCATGCTGAAAGACGTTCGGAGCCGGTAGATGAATGATTATCTGAGACCTGTGGATCCCGATCGCGACGAGGACCATCGCATCACGGCGGTGTTGCGCCGACTGTATGCGGCCCCCTCCGACACCGACTATTGGGTCAGCCTTGAGGCGCGCATCCTGTCGCGACTCACCGATGCCGCGCATGAGATCGGCTGGTGGGAGGAGCTGGACCGCTGGCTCCGACCCGCGCTGGTCGCGGCCGCCGTTGTGCTCCTCGCGGCGGGCATCGCCCTGTTTCGCGAGTATCAGTTCGAACAGCGGGTGGCCTACGACGCCATGCTGACGCCTGCGCCCGCCGCTCTTCCCGTCGAGACCGCCGTACGTCCTGTGCTCCAGGAATCCAAGGAGACGACGTTCCGCTACCTCATGACTCCCTGAACCCCACCGGATACATCGATGCAGCGATCCAAGCAGCACGCCCTCATGTTTCTCCTCGGAGCCGTTCTCGTCGGAGGCGCGCTGGGCTTTTCCGCGGACCGCGTATTCGGCCGCGATCCCTCCACGCACTGGGCTCGCCGCCAGGCCTTCTACGATGACCTCGGCCTGACAAGTGCGCAGCGCGAGACCATGGACTCACTCCTCGACGCGCGCAACTGCCAGATCAGTGCGCTCATGAAGCCGATGCGGACGCAGCTCGACTCGATCCGTGAGTCCGCGCACAAGCAGGTCCTTCAGGTGCTCACCCCACCGCAGCGCGACAAGCTGGAGCAGCGACGGAAGGAGATGGATGAGCGCGAGCGTCGCGACTCGCAAAACATGAAGTGCAGTTGACGAGGGATCGATGGTTCGGCAGTTCCTCATCGCATTCGCGGTTCCCACTTACCTCGTAGCGCAGACCGCGCCACCCGTCCCCGCCTCGGGGAATTCGTTGCACCCCATTCCACTGCCGGAAGCGGTGACGCTGGCCCAGCGCAACACACCGGCAGCCGTCCAGGCACGCGGGCAGCTGAGAACCTCGGCGTCCGCCGTGCGCTCGGCGTACGGCGCGTTCATTCCGAGTCTCACCGCCAGCCTGAATCAGGTGAAGCAGAGCGGGCAACGCTTCGATGCGCTTCGTAATCAGGTCGTGACCGTCGCCCAGCCGTGGTCCTACTCCACGGGCATCAGCAGCAACATCGAGCTCTTCGACGGCGGCCGGCGCTTTGCCGACCTGCGTGCCCGCCGTGCGGATGTCGACGCCGCGCAGGCCAACGAAGTGGCGCAGCGGTACAACATCGCACTCTCCGTGAAGCGTGAGTACGCGAACATCCTCGCCGCGCGCGAGTCGGAGGCCGCCGCGCGCGCCCAGTTGCAGCAGGCGCAGGCGCAGCTGCAGGCTGCGGTCGCTCGCGTGCGTGCGGGTGCCGCGACGATGTCCGACTCCCTGCGATCGCTGATCCAGGTTGGAGACGCGCAGCTCGCGCTCATCACCGCACAGACGAATGTGCGCGTCGCGAGCGCCGCCCTCACGCGTCTCGTCGGCACGCCCTTCGTCGTGACCGCCGTCGCCGCGGACACTGCGGACGTTCAACCGATGACGCTCGACAGTGCGGCCCTGGAGCAGATGGCCGTGCGCGGTCCGGCCGTCCAGCAGGCCGAGATGCAGCTGCGCGCCGCCAACGCGGGCGAAAGGTCGGCGCGTTCGGGATATTTCCCGAGCATCACCATGGGGTACAGCTACAACGGCAACGGCACCGATCCGTATGGATTCGGCAACGGTCAGTTTCTGTACGGGTCGAATCTCAATTTCCGGTTGAACTTTCCGCTGTTCAACAACTTCACGCGGGAAGACCAGATCGTGCGCGCCTCCGTGAGCGAAGACAATGCGGAGGCCGGGCTGCGCGACGCACGCCTCGCCGCCCAGCAAAGTCTCGTGCAGCAGCTGGGAGGCCTGCGCTCGGCTGAAGAACGCATTCGTATTCAACAAGTGTCGGTGGCCGCCGCGCAGGAGGATTTGCGCGTGCAGCAGCAGCGCTACGCGGTCGGGGCATCGACGCTCCTCGACCTTCTCACATCACAGTCTCAGCTGAACCAGGCCCGAGCCGCGCTCATCCAGGCCCGGCAGGATTACCGCATCGCGCGCGCGGAGATCGAAGCGATCATCGGCCGCGAACTGACCTCGCCATGAAACGTCTCCTCATCCGCCTTGCCCTTGCCGCGACCGCACTCGCCCTGGGATGCGGCGGGACCAAGAACGCTGCCCCGAGCGTCAGCACGGCGCCAGTCGCGAGACGCGACATCGTCGTCGACGCGCAGGCGAATGGCGCCGTCGAGCCGATCAACATCGTCGAGGTGAAATCCAAGGCGTCCGGCCTCGTCACCCGCATGCCGGTCGAAACGGGGACGAACGTCAAACCCGGCGACCTCATCGCGCAGGTCGATACGCGCGACGTGCAGAATCAGTACAATCAGGCCGACGCCGACGTGAAAGCCGCCGAGGCACGCGCCGAGGTGTCGCTGGCGCAGAAGAAACGGTCCGACGAGATGTTCGCCCAGCGCGTGATCACCGCGCAGGAGCATGAATCCGCCGCGCTCGATTACGCGAACGCGCAGGCCAACCTCGTACGCATGCGTGCTTCGCTGGACTTGGCAAAGCAGCGGCTCGAGGACGCCACGGTCACCGCGCCCGTCACGGGCACGGTCATCGAGAAGGACATCTCACAGGGTATGGTGATCACGTCCGCAACGGGGGCCTTCGGCGGTGGCACCACGCTCATCAAGATGGCGGATCTGTCGCGCGTTCGGATGCGCGCCCAGTTCAACGAGACCGACATCGGACAGATTCGCCCCGGGCAGATCGCCGTTGTTGTCGTCGACGCGTATCCCGATCGGCGATTCAACGGCGTCGTCGAGAAGATCGAGCCACAGGCCGTCGTGAATCAGGGCGTGACGATGTTCCCGGTGCTCGTCACGCTGAATAACCAGGACGGCGCGCTCAAGCCCGGCATGAACGGCGAAGTGTCTGTGACGATCGAGGAGCGCAAGAATGTTCTCGCCGTGCCGAACGAAGCCGTGAAGAACATTCGCGAAGCCATTGCGACCGCGCCGCTTCTCGGTCTCGACCCCGATTCCGTGCAGGCGCAGCTTCGCGCGCAGTTCCAGGGTCGCGGGGCGCCTGCCGCGGGTCGCGCCAGCCCGGCCCAGCAGGGCAATCGAGTGGGGACGGCGCCAGGCGAGGTCGTCGCGCCTCAGCAGGGCGGCGGTGGCTTTCAGATGCCCGACGTGACGGACAAGCAGTGCACGGACGTGAAAGCGGCCATGCAGAAGAAACCCGCCGAAGTGCAGAAGCTCGATACGCTGCGGGAGCGCATGCGCAACGGCCAGATCAATCGGGAGGCAATGCGCGCTGAAGCTCAGAAGATTTACGCGAACCTCGGGGTCGATGCGCGTGTCGCCATGGCATGTCGTTTCCGCGAAGCGCGTGGCCAAGCGGCAACGACCGGCCAGAGCGGCCAGGTCGCCGGAGGATCGGGTCAGCTGCAGGTCGGCAATCCGGAGTCCGCGGGATCCGGTCAGCGTGTGCGCCCATCGCTCGTGTTCGTGGCGAAGGGAAAGACGTTCGAGCCGCGAGTCGTGATGCTCGGCGCCGGAAACTTCGACTATACCGAGGTGGTAAGCGGTCTCCAGGAAGGCGATGAGGTCGCGCTGCTCGCCGCGCTCGCGCTCCAGGCGCAGCGCCAGCAGCAGAACGATCGCTTTCGCCAGGGCATGGGTGGCGTCCCAGGCATGAACCAGAATCAGGGCGGTCGACCCGCCGGCGCGGCACCCGGCGCCGCGCGGCGCTAACGGACTGTGCTCATCAGCGAGATCATCTCCGTCGCTCTTGGCGCACTGCGCGCCAACAAGTTGCGGTCGATGCTCACGATGCTGGGGATCGTGATTGGCGTGGCCGCCGTCATCGCGATGGTCGCGCTCGGAACAGGCGCGCAGACGGCCGTGAAGGAGCGCATCGCATCACTGGGGACGACGCTGCTCACCGTCATGCCCGGGCAGCAGCGTGGAATGGGCGTCGTGATCGCCGACCAGAATACGAAGTTGACCATGGACGATGCCACGGCGCTGGACGAGCGCGCCCCGAACGTCATCGCCGTGCAGCCGGAGATGAACCGCACGCTCCAGGTGACCTGGACGAATCGCAACGCGAGTGCATCGGTCGTCGGGACCAGCGCCAACTACCTGCAGGTCAGGAAGTACCAGTTGATGGCCGGCCGCATGTTCACGCCACTCGAGGATCAGGCGAAACAACGAGTCGCGGTAGTGGGGCCCGCGGTCGCGACGAACATGGGATTGGACGCGCCAGACGCGTTGCTGGGCGACAACATCCGCATCCGCGGCATCCAGTTTCTCGTGATCGGTGTGCTCGAATCCAAGGGCCAGGCGTCTCCCTTCGGCAACCCGGATGAGCAGATCCTCATCCCGCTGAATACGGCGCGATTCCGCGTCATCGGCACCGACCGGCTGCGATCGATCAGCGTGCTCGCGGCGAGCGAGGACAAGATCCCCGACGCCATGGCGGACATCCAGAAAGTGCTGCGCCGCGAACATCGGCTTCGTCCCAACCAGCCCGATGACTTCCAGATGCGCAGCCAGGCGGACTTTCTCAGCACGCTCGGCGAGACGACGAAGGTGTTCACGTATCTGCTGTCAGGCATCGCCGCGGTGAGCCTGCTCGTGGGCGGCATCGGAATCATGAACATCATGCTCGTCTCGGTGACCGAGCGCACGCGCGAGATTGGGATCTGCAAAGCGCTGGGCGCCACTCGCTCGAACATCCTGCTGCAGTTCATGGTGGAAGCAGTGGTGCTATGCTGCGTCGGCGGAGTCATCGGCATTCTCGTGGGGAGTGGCGGCGCGACTGCGATGAGTCGTGCGTTTGCCTGGAACGTGAGAATCTCCCCGGGTGCGGTCGCGCTCGCGTTCATGTTCTCGGCTGCCGTGGGTCTGATTTTCGGCGTTTGGCCCGCCCGTCGGGCCGCCACGATGGATCCGATCGTGGCACTGCGGTACGAGTAGCCTGGATCACCGCCCGCTAAGGCCTTACCGCCCATTATGCATGGCTCGGTCATCCGACCGGGCCATTTTGTTATAGCGACGACGAAGTCGAGCTTGCTTTTGTATCGTTTTATTGCATCATGATGGTACCTGCT